>JAGUZN010000236.1 GCA_020060775.1 Armatimonadota bacterium | reverse complement strand
TGCCACTGTCGAAGAGAAACTGGCGCAATTCCCCGGCACGCCGTTGACCGCGGAAGAGGCCCAGCGTCTGCTGCGGGAACAGCAGCAGACGCAGTCGGCGTTGCCCGGCCTGCAGGCGCAGGAACGCGATCTCATGCGCGAAATTGCCATTCTGGAAGAGTCAGAGCGCGACCTGATCGACCTGGAGGACGGCGTCGCCTACTGGCGGCAAGAGGAATACCGGGCGCAGGAGGAAGAGCAGACGCTGCTGCTCGCCCGTACATTGCTGGTGGAGGCCGGCGAGCAGGCGCAGGGTGCACTCGCTGATCCGTTGGCCGCGCGCATCGCCCCGCTCTTTGCGGCGATGACCGGCGGACGCTATCCACAGGTGCGCGTGGAGGGCGAGGGCAACAGCTTCGGCATGACGCCGTTGGACGACGGTGACGACCCCGTGCCGTTTGACGGGTTGAGCCGCGGCACGCGCGATCAGTTTGTGCTGGCCGTGCGCCTGGCGTTGGGACAGGCCATCGCCGGGGAGGCGGGCACTCCGCTGTTCCTGCTCGATGACCCGCTGTTGCACTTCGATGCCGACCGGCGCCGGGAGGCGCTGGCCGTGCTCGCGGCGCTGGGTGACGAGGCGCAGATTATCATCGCCACGCATGATGCCGCCATACTCGCCGAGTTGCCGGGGGCGCAGGTGACCCTGTTGCCGGGACCGGACCCCGACCGCGTTTTCACATCGGCTTGAACAGCCCCTGTACTGGTCAGTAGGGGCCTGCTGTGGTACACTGTAGGTGTGGGCACATATGCGTTTGAACGCCCACCGCATCCTGTGAGAGGCATCCCATGAAGTACCTGCTAATCGTTCCTGACGGTATGGCGGACGAACCGCTGGAGGCGTTGGATGGGCGCACGCCGCTGGCGGCAGCTCGCACGCCCAACCTGGATGCGCTCGCGCGCGTCGGCTGCATCGGCCGGGTACACACGATTCCCGAAGGGATGGCGCCCGGCAGCGACATCGCCGCGCTGTCCATTCTGGGATACGATCCCGCGCGTTATTACACGGGGCGCGCTCCGCTGGAAGCCGCTGCCCAGGGCATCGACCTGGGGCCGCAGGATGTCGCCTTTCGCTGCAATCTGATCACGTCGGACGGCGAACGCGTCGTTGATTATAGCGGCGGCGAAATTTCTTCCGAGGAAGGCGCTGAACTCATGCGCGTCATCCAGGAGAAGCTCGGTACGCCCGCCATGCGGTTCTTCCCCGGCATCAGTTACCGCAATCTGATGATCTGGTCGCACGGCTCGACGGATATGGCCACCACGCCGCCGCATGACATCATGGGCCAACCGATTGCCGGACACCTGCCGGTCGGCGATGGCGAGGAGACCCTGCAGCGCATGATCTGGGACTCCTACGAAATCCTCGATCGCCATGAGATTAACCACCGCCGCGTCGACGACGGCAAGTCCCCGGCGAACATGATCTGGCTGTGGGGGCAGGGGTATGCCCCGAAGCTGCCTAACTTCTCGCTGACCCATGGCGTGACGGGCGCGGTGATTTCAGCGGTGGACCTGTTGCGCGGCATCGCACGCCTGTCCGGGTTGCGCGCGCCTATCGTGCCCGGCGCCACCGGACGCCTGGATACGAACTGGAAAGGCAAGTGCGCCGCCGCTCGGGAAGCGTTGCGCGAGGTCGACTTCGTGATGATCCACCTGGAGGCCCCCGACGAATGCGGCCACCAGGGTGACCTGGAAGGGAAAATACGTGCGATCGAACTGACCGATGCAGAGATCATCGGGCCAGTGTGGGAAGACGCCCAGCGCTATGCCGAGGCACGCATTTTGGTGCTGCCCGACCACTATACGCCAATCCGCCTGCGTACGCATGTCGGAAACCCCGTACCCTTTCTGCTGGCTGGCACCGACATTCGCCCCGACGCCTTCGACCGGCTTGACGAGGCCGTGGCACAGGAATCGCCGATCGTTATCGAAGAGGGGTGGACGCTCGTACAGCGCCTGTTGACCACGTAACTGCACATGCCTATGGAACGCATACCCGGGTGGGCAATTCTCGCCCTGCTGCTGCTGGCTCTCGTGCTCGTCGTCATTTCTGGAGGCGCGGGCCCGGCATTGTCGGCGCTGCTCTTACTGGCGCTGGCGTTCGTGTCCGGGTATCGCGGGGTGCTCATTGGTGTTGGCGTTCTGGTCGTGTGCTGCGTCATGCTGTCCGCGGCGGGCGGCGCCGGCATACAGACGTATTTCCTCCTGGCGGTGTTGGTGCTGATCGCTTTCAGCCTGGTTGCGCTGCGCGGCATGTGGGAGCATTACCGCCGGACAGCGCGCCTGCTCTCACGCGTGATTGAGGGGCTGCCCGCCGGCGTCATGATCACAGATGCCCACGGCCAGGTCGTGCGGATGAACAGCCTCGCCCGCGCGCTGCTGGGAAACGCCGATTCGGCGAACTGTACGAGCCGCCTGGAGGAACTCGGGCTGCCCGCACGCTGGGCGGCGAGTGGGGAACAATCCTCCTGGGAAGCCGCGTGGGAAGGCCGGATGCTCCACTTCACCATTACGCCCATCACGGTAGATGACGCCCGATCCGGGGTCATTACGACAATCGTTGACATGACCGCACAAGAACGCCGCGATGATTTCCTGGCGTTGATCTCCCACGAAATGCGCAATCCGCTCACAGCGATCAGCGGGTTCGCCGAGATACTGCTGGGCAATCCCCGGGAAGAGGTGCTCCATCGTTTCGCCGCCACCATCCAGCGCAACGCCGAGCGGATCACGCGCCTGACCCACGATCTCCTGCAGTTGCGCACAATGGAACAGGGGCATTTCACGCTGGCATGCCACCAGGTGGATGTGCGGGAGTTGCTGCACCGCGTGGTTGATGATGCGTATCCGGCTGCACAGGCGGCCGGTGTCCACGTGGCCTTGCGCCTGCCGGAGGAGCCGATATGGGGCGACTATGACCCTGACCGCCTGGCGCAGGTGCTGCATAATCTACTCGACAACGCCTGTAAATACTCCCCGCCTGGAGGAGAGATCGCCTTCACCTTGACTGTATCCGCCGATGAGGTGCGGATCGCCGTGCGCGATCACGGCCCCGGCATCCCGGAACACGAACTGGAAGAGGTGTTCGAGAAGTACTATCAGGCCGGCACGTCGCGCAAGCGCCGGAGGGGTTTCGGGCTCGGCCTGGCGGTGAGTCGTGAAATTGTAGAACTGCACGGCGGCAGCCTGTGGGCGCACAATGCTGAGGATGGGGGTGCGATCTTTACGATGACGCTGCCCCGGCGGCTCCCGACGCCGCTGGAAACCCACATCCGGTGATTCTCTATGCTGCCGAGGAGGGGAATCCGTCGCTGCAGTACCGCTGTGCCGCATCGGATGCCGATCACGCCTCCGGTTCCGGCGCCTCGGCGTAGAGTCGTTTCCGCTCATTCCGCGCAATCTCCCACAGCCGGTGCAGCAGGGCAATCGCCTGCCGGGCTTCAGTATCGCCAGGCACGTCGGGGCCGTACAGCGTGCGCCGGTACAGCTGCGACAATTCACTCACCACTTCGCCCATCGGCGGATTCACTTGAATGAACAGCGCATCAAATTCGGTTGCCGTCAGGTGCCGGGGTTTGACAACCCCCCACTTCTTCAGCCAGCGATGCATGCGCCGGTAGGCCATGATGATGGTGCGATGCGCCTCATCATGTGCGAGCAGCTCTTTGGGGTAACTGGGAGGACGATCGCGGAACAGGTAGAGCAGCGCCCCCGCCGTGCCTAACAGCAGCGCGATGAATGTGATGGAGATCAGGCGGACTCGCCGATTCGCGAGGAACGCGGCGTACCACTGGCGCACGGTGGTTTTGATGCCGGTCCAAAAATGCGTCAGACCGTCCCAGGTGGCTCCCCACAGCGTCGGCACCTCCTGGCTGCCGGCGGTGGGGTCCATGGTATACCACCCGTAGTTGGGCAGGTACACTTCGACCCAACTGTGCGCATCAGCGACGGTCACCCGGTACTCAGTCACGCCAGCTTCCGGTTCATTGTCCATCGTTTCGCCGCTGGCAAAGCCCACCACGAAACGCGCGGGAATGCCCACGCTGCGGCAGAGCATGACCATCGCCCCGCTGAAGTAGTTGCAATACCCCTGTTTTTGCGTGGTGAGGAAGTCGATAATGGGATCTTCACCGGGCGGCGGCGGCGATGGTTTCAGCGTGTAGCGGTAATGCTGGCCCAAATACAGACTGAACTGTCGCACGATATCCAATGGCGCGCTCTTGATGGTCAGATTGCGCTCGGCAAGGATATCCAGCGCCAGAGCACGCACCTGGTGCGCGTAATCGCCGTCGCCTGTGCCTGCAACATACCGGTTGCCGCCCGGCATCTGCAGGTAGCGGTGGCGATCCGGCACGGGCGGATCAGCCTTGAGTTTCAACACGGTGGGCAATGGCTTGACCAGCGATACGGCACGGTAGGTGCGGGGAGAATCATGGCGGTAGATATTGCGCAGAAAGACATTGCCGTCCGGCACGGCGACGGCTCGAAAGAACGCGGGATCGTGCGAACTGATGGAAATGACGGGATACGCCCCGTAGACCGGCACGAACCGTCCGCGCATCTCGGCGATCATGCTGAATTCTTGTTCCAACTGCACGGTGGGGTCATCGAGTTTCAGGGCGCCTTCACGTACGGTCTCACGCAGGCCTGGATCGCTCACCGGCCCGGCAGGATCAATCGTCACCTGCATCTGGGATGTCGTCCGGTCACTGCTGACCTTCCACCCCGGCCCGGCATTGATGGTCCCGGGTGGAGGGTCACCACTCGGCTGTGCAGGTGGCATCAGTGCCTCATCCGCATGCCAGCCGCCGTCATGATAATTCGTATACGTGCCGCCGCGCCACAGCGGCGGAAAGGATGGCTGGCCGCGTAATTTCACCGTCATCACCGGCTGTTTCCCCGACGGCCAGTTGCTGCCACCCATGTCAATGCGATCGGAAAAACCGATTTCCACGCCGCGGCGCATGAAATTAGATCCACGCCAGCCCGGGTACGAGCGGTTGCGGTACCGTTCGCCAATAATTTCGGCATTAAAGGGGAGATGCCATCCCGCATAGTAGGTAAGCGGCGCCAGCAGCACGGTGAGGCCCAGTGCCCAGAGGAGCAGCTTGCGCTGGATACGTGCGGGTGGGTGAATCGAGAACCATTGCTGATGGTGCTCGATGCTGAACAGGTAGAGCGACGATGCCACGATCAGCAGCAACAATAGCGGCATGAATCCGCTGCGCACCGCTTCTCGACCGGGTTCGGAAATCACGGCGAGCAGGTAAATGGCAATGCCGGGAATCGGCGTCTGCACCAGCTCCTTGGTGGTGACCAGCAGGAACGCGCGTCCTGCGGCGAGCATGACGGCGATATGGAGCAACCCGACCAGACGGATGGAGAGCGGCTGAGCGTACAATGAATCGATCGGGTTGCCCCAGTCAAATTCCACCCCGGGGTGGGTATGCACCAGCGCATAGGTGAAGGCAAGCAGGGGGACGAGGGTGATCAGGTTCAGCAGGATGTAGTTGTACTGCCGCAGGCGAAAATAGATGCTGCAGGGCAGGCCAAGCAGGATCAGGGCCATCGCCGCCAAATAGACCTGCGGAAATATAATGTCGCGGGCGGCGAGGGTAGGGGCAAGGATGTTAATGCCGGCCATGGCATACGGGATGTATGCCTCACGGAAGGTGAGCGGCCTTTCCTTGAGAATCGGTTGCGACATATGCGTATTATACCCACTGAAGCGACAGGCTAGAAGTCTGAACGTCAAATAGTTCGGCTGTTGCCATTCGTTCACCCAGGCTGGTGCACGGCATGGCCGTGATTATTCTTCCGGCATGCGGAGGGTGGACGAGCCGGAACAGAAAAGGATGTTAGAGGTCCTTGCCCTGTTTTGCCAAAGATCACGTATAATAGGGGAGACGGCATCCTGTTGCCGGACACGATTGATGAGCGTATGGTGAGAAGGAGTGGGTGATGGCAGAGTGGCTCGGCGTTGCGGCAGTGATCAGCGTGATCGTGATCGGCGTCTTGCTGGTGATCCAATTGGTCGCCATGACGGTGCTGACTCTGGTGATTAAGAATCTGGTATTGGAACTGCGCGAGCGCGTGGACCCGCTCATCCTCAAGGCCAATAGCCTGATGACCACGGCCAACGATACCGCACAGAGCGTGCAGGGGAAAGTGGAGCATATCGCCGAGCGCACGGCAGAAACGACCGATACCCTCGCGCAGCGCACGGTGAAGCTGTCGGCCTTCCTGCAGCGGGCCAT
>JAGUZN010000165.1 GCA_020060775.1 Armatimonadota bacterium | reverse complement strand
TCCGCCCGCTGCTCGACCGGCCGATCATCGGCTACTACGGCGCGCTGGCGCAGTGGTTCGACTACGACCTGCTGCGCGCGGCGGCGACCGCCCTGCCCGCGGCGCACTTCGTGCTCATCGGCCTCGATTATGATCGCAGCCTGGAGCAGTATGACTGGACGGCCTATCCCAATGTGCACTTCTTCGGTACGCGCCCCTATGAGACGCTACCGGCCTATGCGGCGCACTTCACGGTGGCCACCATTCCCTTTAAGGTGAATCCGGTCACTCTCTCCACCTCGCCGGTGAAACTCTTTGAGTATCTGGCGGCGGGGCGTCCGGTGGTCTCCACCGCGCTGCCCGAGTGCCGCAAGTACCGCAGCGTCTACTTCGCGGAGAATGCCGACGACTTCATCCGCGGCCTCCGCCAGGCGCTCGCCGGCGCGTACGACCCGGCGCTCATCGATGCCGAGGCGCGCGGCAATGACTGGCAGCATCGCGCCCAGGCGCTGCTCGCGGCACTCGGCAAGGAGTCGACGGTCTTTGTCGAGCGACCGGCGCCTGCGTTGGCAAAGGAGTTGCGATGATGAAGCCTACAACGCCCATCGTCTACTGCTCCAGTGTGGACTGGGAGAGCGCATGGGAGCGCATGCACCAGTTTGCGTGGATGTTCGCCCAGGAACGCACGGTGCTTTTTGTGGATAACCCCGGCGTGCGTCCTTTGCGTTGGGATCATTTCCCGCGCATCATGCGCCGGCTCTCCCGCACTGTCGAGCGCCAGCACGCGTCACAGTACCATGCGCGTCCGGAGCCGTTGACTCTGCAGCATCTGTCGCCCCTGCTCATCCCCTCGCCGACGGATGCGCTGTCGATGCGGATCAATCGCCGTTGGTTCACGCGCCAGTTGACGCGGGCGATGGCGCGCATGGGCATTGTTGGGGGTATCCTCTGGACCTCATCGCCTACTGATCCGGTGGTGGGCATCATGGATGCCTGGCCGTGGAAAGCGGTGGTATACGATTGCGTCGATGATTTACCCGCTTTGCATCCCGCGCGCGCGCGCCAGTTGCAAGCGGCGGAAGATGCACTGTTGCGGCGGGCCGATGTGGTGGTCGCCACATCGCAGGCGCTCGTGCAGAAGTTGCACAACCGCGGCCGCACAGCCGTGCATTATATCCCGAACGGCCTGGAGCTTGATCGGTTTGCGGGTGAGCATGCCATGCCTGATGCCCTTGCGCGGTTGCCCCGGCCGATCGTGGGCGTATTGGGGCAGATGTTGCCGAACGTTGTTGACCTCGAACTGGTCATCGAACTGGCGAAAACGCATCCGGAGTGGAGCGTTGTGCTGGTAGGACCCATTGAGCCGTCAATGGCGAAGCGCCTGGCCGATGCCGACTCCCCGGTGCACTGCACCGGCCCGGTGCGTTATGAGCAGGTGCCGGCGTACCTGCAGGCATTCGACGTGGCGTTGATTCCCTTCCTGGAGTCGCCGCTGACCCGGGCCATTCATCCGTTGAAAGTATACGAGTACCTGTATTGCGGCTTACCGGTGGTGAGCACGCGCCTGCCCGAGTTAGACCAGTTCGGGGATCTGGTATTGCAGGCTTCGGGGTTCGTGAATTTTTCGGCGGCAGTCAACTACGCATTGGACGAGGGCACATCCCGTGCCAATGCCCGCCGGCAGGCGGCGCGGGAGCATAGCTGGGATGCCCGCTTTGCCCAGGTGACCGCGTTGCTTGGCGATCGTTAACGCCCGAGTTCAGCGATGGTCACGCCACCGCCGCCCTCCTGGGAGGTGCCGGCACGATAGCTCCGCACGGTCGGATGGCCGCGCAACACCTGCTGCACCATACCGCGTAACACGCCGGTGCCGAAGCCATGCACGATGCGCACGCTGGCATGTCCGCTGGTGAGCGCGTCGTACAGATACTCATCCAACCGTTGTTCCGCTTCCTCCGCCCGCAGCCCCAGCAGGTGAATTTCGTTCTGCACATGGCGCTCGGGCGTCTTTGCCGGGGGTGGGGGAGAGGGCGCGACGGCCGCCGCCTCTAAATCACTCACCGGCACGCGCACGCGCATAATCCCCACCTGGACGTCGACTTCCTGTTCGCCTTTGCCCGCAGTGAGCACCGTGCCGCGGTGACCGACGCGACGCACCAGCACGGTCTGTCCGGGTGTTACCTCGGTCAGAGCGGGAGGGGCCTCCTCTGGTAGAGGCGCAGATTCGGCAGGGGCGGTGGCCTCAACCTCCGCCGTGAGGTCGCGCAGCGTCTGGCGGGCGCGGCGGCGCACGGCATGGGCTTTTTCAGTTGCTGCAGCCGTGTGCGCGCCGTCGCGATATTCGCGCATGATGGCCTTTAATTCGTCCTGGAGGGCGTTCGTCTCCACCCGTGCGCGCTGCACGATCTCCTGCGCTTGCTGGCGCGCACGCGCCAGCGCGTGTTCGCGCTTGGCCTCCATCTCCTGCAGTTCGCGCTGCAGTTGCGCGACCTGGATTTCAGCCTCGCGCCGCGCCTTGCCGGCAGCGGTGCGTTCGCGATCGAGCGCGCGCCGCACCCCTTCGGCCTGTTTCAGCACCTGATCAATCGCCTGTGGCACTTCTCCGACCAGTTCCTTCGCGTGCGCGATGACGGCTTTGGGCAGCCCCAGACGTTGCGAGATGGCAAATGCGTAGCTGCTGCCGGGCAGCCCGGTGATGATGCGGTAGGTGGGACGCAGCGTTTCCAGGTCGAACTCGACGCTGGCATTCAGGAATCCCGGCGAGTTCTGGGCAAAGACTTTGAGTTCACCGTAATGCGTGGTGGCGATGGTGCGGCATCCGCGTTGCTGCAGTTCGAGCAGCACCGCTTTGGCCAGCGCCGCACCCTCGGCGGGGTCGGTACCGGCGCCGATCTCATCGAATAACACCAGGGCATTGGGGCCGGCCTCTTTCACGATGTTGACGATGTTGCGCATGTGCCCCGAGAAGGTCGACAGGCTTTGCTCGATGGATTGCTCGTCGCCGATATCGGCAAAGACTTGCTCGACGATCGGAACGCGGCTACCCTCATCGGCGGGAATATGCATGCCGCTTTGCGCCATCAGCACACAGAGGCCGACCGTTTTGAGCGTGACGGTTTTGCCGCCGGTATTGGGTCCGGTGATGAGCAGCGTGCTCATTCCCTCGTGGCCGAACATCACGTCAATCGGCACGGCGTCATCACCCAGCAAGGGGTGGCGCGCCTGTCGCAACTCGACAATGCCCTCCTCGTTCAACGTGGGCGGGGTGGCGCGCAGTTGGCGCGCGAAGGCCGCGCGGGCAAAGATGAGGTCGAGGCGCCCGGCGGCGTCAATGCCGGCTAACAACGGCTCGGCGACTTTGCCGACGATGGCGGACAGTGCGGCGAGCACACGGTACGTCTCTTCTTCTTCCCGGCGTTCCGCTTCGCGTAAATCATTGCCCAGTTCCACGACGGCGAGGGGTTCCATGAAGACGGTTTGGCCGCTGGCCGAGAGGTCGTGCACGATGCCTTTGAAGGCATTGCGCTGCTCGGCGCGCACCGGCACGCAAAAGCGCCCGTTCCGTTGTGTGATGATGGGGTCCTGCAGGTGGGTGGCCATGTCGGGCGAACTGATGATGCGCTGCAATTCCTGTTGAATGCGTTCGTGCAGGGCGCGGATGCGCTGGCGTGCGCGCGCTAACTCGACGCTGGCGGCATCGAGCACTTCGCCCTGCGGCGAAATCGCTTGATCGACCGCGCGTTCCAGGTGCGTGTATTCCGGCAGCAACTGTCCTTGTTCCGCCAGATGCGGATGTGCATCCGCTTCGCGCGCGAGGTAGCGATGCAGACGCCGGCAGCAGGCGGCGGTCTCCGCGATATCCTGCAGCTCGGGTGCGGTGAGCACGCCATCCTTGGCCGCCCGGCGCACCTGATCGCGCACGTCGTGCAATCCTCCCAGCGGCGCATCGCCCACCGTCTCCAGCAAGTGACAGGCTTCGCCCGTTTCGGCAAGACGCAGGCGAGCGAGAGCAGGGTCGCGCACGGGGCGCATGCGGTCCACATGCGCTTTGCCCAACGAGGATGCCGCGCAGGGGCGCAACAGAGCCTTGACCTTATCGTATTCTATGACGCGTAACGTGTTGTTATCCATTGACATGATGATGACGGCGGGACGATCCGCCGCCATACCAGCACTGTGCCTGACTCCTCGATAGTACTCTCTATTATACACATCTCCTCTGCGCGTGTCTGCGGATGGGCGACACGTGGACGCGTAAAAAAACACGCTCGGGCTGACTGTCCAGCCCGAGCGTGTCGCATTGCGTTCGTGTGAGACTAGAAGATCGGCGGCAGGGAGTTCATGAAGCCGAAGTTCGTCTCGTCTTCTTTTACGATGATCGGTGTGATGAAAACCATCGTTTCGCGGTTATTGGTACTGCGGTTGGTGGCGCGGAAGAGGAGCGGGCCGATCACGGGCAGGTTGCTCAACAGCGGGGTACGCGAGCTCCCCACGCCTTCGTTGCGACTGACGAAACCGCCCATCATGATCGTTTCGCCGTTCTTCACGCGGACAACGGCCTCGACTTCGGCACTGCTGGACCCACGTACACCGCCGGACCCACTGGAGCCGGGAATGGGCACGGCATCGCCAGGCGATTCGAGCACGGGCGTGACTTCCAGAGTGACGGAGTCGTCCGGGTGAATGATTACGTAGTCCACATCGATTCCCTGTTCAAACTCCTGCATATCAATTTCGGGTGACCGGAAGGACTTGCCGAAGACGTCCTGTTCCTCATTGATGATGATGAACGGGAAGCTGGTGGTCATATGGAACGATGCGCTCGATTCGTTCTGCACGATCACGCGCGGGGCATTCACGACTTTAGCACGCCGATTGGTGATAGCGGTTGAGAGCGCCGCTTTCAAGTTGCCTTTGATGTAGTGGATCTGGAATGAACCTTCCCCACCGCCTTGGCCGGAGATCACCGAGAGGGGCACGCCGGCGAACTGCCAGCTCGCGCCCATCGACATGGCATCTTCCACGTTCATTTCGACGAACATCACTTCGACGATGACCTGCTTTACCGGCTTGTCGAGGAATTGTATGAGCTGTTCAAGTCGATCGATATCTTCTTCTGTTTTGGCTTTTACCAGAATCGAGTTCAACCCGATCAGGCCCACGACCTCTTCGATGCCGTCAGGGATAAACGCGCTCAGGCCTCCACTGCCGGAACCCGTTCCACTGGCCAGCCCGGAAAGCCCTCCGGACGTTCCGCCTGCGGAAGCGCCGCCAGCGGGGGCCGGCAATCCACCACCGGCACCGGGGAAGGCCGGTAGGGCGCCGCCGGCCGCTGCACCGCCGCCCATGGGCGGAAACTGATATGAATCGGTGGAGCTGGAGCGCCGGGCGCTATTGCCGCTGGGCTGCATCCAGGGCTGGGTGAGCGACGGTGAGGAATAATCCTCGCCTAACGAGTACGGCGTTTGCTTGGGCTTGCGGGGGTCGAGCAGCGTTCGAATGCGATTAGTCAGGACTTTTTTCCGGCGCTGGTCGCGAAGTTCGGTGCGCGACCCCCCGGAGAGCATCCATTCCATTTCGGCGGAGGAGCAGTTTTTCAAATCAATTTGGCGGATGACGGCAGGACGTTCCACCTCGCGGCCAACAGTCGATGGCACATCCGCATAGGGACGGGTGTTGGTAATGCCTGCAGGTTTGACGACGACGGTGTTATTGGCCGTGGCAGGGGGAGGAACGTTCGTCTGCACCATGTTCGGCAATGGATCGATGACCACGGGATTGGTGTGTGCCGCAGGGCGTTTTCCGATACGGTAGGCATCGGCGTCTCGCCAGAAGTCGAGTTTGACTGAGCGGGTGATCTCGCTGAGGATGTCCTCCAACGAGCGGTTGGAGCAATTGATGGAGATCGCCATGTCGGCCACGGCGGGGTCGATATCGGGGTCCATTACCACCCTCATGCCGCTTTGTTCGACCAGCAAGCTGACAACAGACCGGAATGGCATCTTGGAGATGCGCAGGTCGATGCCATTATTGTCGACGTCAGCCGCCAGGGCGACTGACATGCCGAGCCAGAGCAGCATGGTAACGAACAACGCCCAACTCGGAGCGAGATGGGGTTTATGCATGCCAGGGTCCTCCCAACGTTGTGTCATTCGTGCTGTATCCACGGGCCAGAATAGAAATTCGGTACGGCACCTGTTCTCTCCTGCCCGTCCGTACGATCAGTGCATGCTTTCCAGGGTTGCACAGGATGTTTAATACTTCCCCTGATAACGCGTTTTTCGCACCAGGAGGCAGGCATCTACCTACCTTGTCACACGGGGGAAGGCTATACGGCAGGCTGTGTGCCATCACAACTCATGCCATCTTCTCGGGCCAACATCTGCCGGGGACATTCCCGCCGTTTGGTTTAATAGCGGTCGTTATTACGGCTCCCGCTCGAGCGATCGTTGTCACGGCTGCTGCGATCGCGACTGCTGCGGTCGCTGTCGCGATCGCTGTCGCGGTCATCATCATCATCATCATCGTAGCCGCTGTCTCGGCTGCTACGGCCTCCGCCGCCGCTGCGTCGGCTGCCGCCGCCGCTGCCTGTGTTCTCAAACAGGTAGACGACGTTGCCGCCCAGGGCTTCGGTGAAAGACTCGATGCTCATATAAGAAATTTTGATGGGTTTGATGACCGATTCGGTGGATGCAGCGGCCCCGGCTGTTGTGCCTTGGGCCGTTGTCGATTTTGTTGAATAGGTTAGTGACGGGAAGGCTGTGGACGATCCTTTACTGCCGCTCAACCCACTGCCGGCCGGAAGACTTGCCGAGGGCGGCGCCATCAACGGCGTGGTGGGCGCCATGGGGGAGGGAGTGCTGCCGGTCCGGCCGCTGATTTTATACAGATATTTCCCGTCGCCGAGGGGGTCTTTGACATAGCTGTACTCGGAGCCGAGAATCGTATCGAGCGCTTTCTCAAAGGAGGTGCTGATCTGCAAGCGTGCGACGCGTCCCGCCACACCGGGCAGGATGCTCAACTGGTATTTCCCGTTCGTGGTATTGAACAGCGCGGTGAGCACTTCGGTGAGATCGGCATCGCGCAGGCTGATATCGACCGGCATGTCAGGATTGCCGGGATCGCCGACTATGGAAATCTGCTGTGCCGACGCTCCCACGAAGCACGTGAGCACCAACGTGAGGGCGAGACTCATCACCATGACGAATCTACGCATGGCTTCCTCCTTCAATCCAGGACCCGGATGATCTGATGATCACCCATCTCATATTACCACAAGGCGGGGGATTCTACAACGGATGCGGCCAGCGCTTGGCTGTTGCACCCGGTTTTCTCGCGATTACGGCCGGGGGGATAGTTGTCGATGCATCTTTTACCGACCTCCACCCCAGGGCATGGGCATATTCGGGTTGACATCCACTTGTACGCCGCGCGTCTTGCCGCTGTAGGTATCCAGACCCTGCAGGGGCAGGCGATGTTCCTCGCCGGTTTGATCCACGAGAATCAGCGCGTCGGGCAGGATGGCTTTCACCCGTTGGTTGCCGACTTGATCGCCGACGCGCACGGTGCGCGAAGTGCCGTCCTGATCCTCGAAGATGGCGACGACCTGGCCACTGCCGCTGTTGAAAATCCAGCCTGCGTGTCGCCCGAGGGTGGGCACCGGGCGCTGTTCGATGCGGAGCGTGGTCCCATCATAGCGCGGACGGTGCAGGCGGTCAGGCACCGGTGAGACGGGCGGCAACGCGGCAATGGTGATGACCGGGGGTGGGACGGGTTTTGGCTGCGGCGGCGGCTTCGGCGGTCCGCCAGCGAAGGGGTCGGGCAGCGACGTCATCGCCGTTTTTTTGCTGGC
>JAGUZN010000319.1 GCA_020060775.1 Armatimonadota bacterium | reverse complement strand
GTTGTCCGGCGTCAGGCGCACCTCCACGCAATCATCAGCCCACACATTGTCATCGCGCTTGTTGATGCTGCGCTTGAGCATGGTGCCGCCGAGCAGCGTTTTGACCTCAATATAGTTTTTCGGCATCGGCTCGCGATAGCGGATATACAGATAACCATCCCGATGCCCCAGCACCAAGGTGTCTTGCAAAGCAGTATACGGCTTGCTCTCGGAAACCATCCCCGAAAAACTGTCTATCCATGTGCTGCTCTGTATGCCGGCGCTCCAATCCCCCGCGCCGACATCAACACCCCCGGGCAACCGGGGGATCTCCTGCACGGCTGCACGCAGACCCGACCGCGACATCTGCGAGTAATACAGCGCCGCCACCTGGCCGTCGCTCAACGGCTTGTCCCAGATCAGCAGGTCGTCCACCACCTTGCTGCCCTTAGGAATCTCCAGGCGCTGGCCGGGGTGGGCTGGATTGTGTTTCACATTAGTACCGTGCTGAATCCGAACGCCGTTGAAATACACCCGGCGTTCGCCCTTGAACCAGACCACGGTGAGCATTCGCCACCTGTCCTTCTGCCAGATGGCAAAGGGCGGGATCGGTCCGAAATAACTGGTGTTTAGCTGGGTCGGCTCGGCGTTCCAGTTCTCGACCCAGGCCAGCCCGCTGCAGCAGTCATGCCGGTTCAGACGCACCGGCATATACGCATAACCCATCACACCGTCATCCGTTTTGAACGACCACGGCGGAAGATAGAGAAACGCGCCGATATTGCCGGTGCTCAAGGCCGGGCCGCCGATCCAGTCCGCTTCATAGTTCACCGGTTTGATCCACATGGAGAGGGTGCCCTCTGGCGCCGGAAAGACGTTCTCGCCCTGCAGCGTTACGTTCTCCCTGGGAATGAATCCCTTACCGGAAATTCCGGCCACGAATTCGCCGGCCGGCACCTTCGCCAGGCCGGGAAATGGTGAATCGGGAAACTGCGATAAACCCGCTATGCCTGATCCTTCCAGGCGGAACTCCTGATCAAAGCTTAAATACAGATGAGGTGTCGGAACTTCCGCCCATCCCGTGCTTGCTAAAGCCAGCATCACGAAGAAACCGATAAGTAATCTGAACGCTGCTATTGGGTTCATCTGTTCATCCCTCTGTGAAAGGCTGCGGTATACCCACCCCCGAGGGCGAGCACACCGGCAATATTCCGTGCCTGGCGACCTCGATACAGCATGACGCCGGGTCGCCCAGGCACGCATCGTATTCCTGTCAACAGCACTGGTTACTCAAAGACCAGCAGGCGGAAGTCCCGCGCGCGCAGGTCAACTTCGAGCGTGCCGTTCCGGTAGGGATAGCTCGTCGGCTCGTGAGCCTCCGGCTCGAGCGCCGGCACGGGCGAGCTGATATCCACCGCCTTCGTGAACGCCTGTAGCTTCACTGGGAATTTGGCGGCGTTCACCTTCACGCGCACCGTGGCGGCGGCATTGGCCGTATTGAGGATGAGGGCCATCAGCTTGCCGTCGGGTCGCAGCCAGGCGGAAACGACCGCCGTGTCGCGGGACGCGCCCTCCACCTCGAGGAGCTTGCGCGCATCCCAGTAAGGGATGAACTCGACCGTGTCGTCGTAGCCCCAGCGCGCGCGTTGTATCCAGACATCCTCTTTCGTGCCGGCGCCGTAGAACTCACCCCAGAAGGGCGTGTCGTGCGCCATCATCAGCCCGGTGCTGTAGCGCATGCGCAGGTAGTAGGTGGGGCCGGGATCGCCGGTCTCCTGGCGTTTCACGTCTTCCTGGTGGCGTTTATCCGTCCAGAACTGGGTGAGAAAGACCGGCTGCGGCCCCCACATGCCCCCCGTATAGGTGGCGCGCGTACGGTTGAGCGGCAGCACCGTGGGGTGACAATCGTTGGTGGTCAACTCTGGCTTGTTGGCAATATGGGCTGCCCAGTTCGCCGTGTACTGTTCGCCTTCGACCAGGATATCGGCCATGCCCCAGAGGGCCATATGTCGATCGCCGGACATGTGGATGATGATCACCCCATCGGGGGAGTGCTTGCGCACCACCTGATGGAGGCGCTGCATCCACTGGCGATACGGCGTCAGGTCGCCGTGGTGGAAGGTGCAGTCGACGTAGATGCCGACGCGCACGCCTTCGGCGGCGAAGGCGGCGAGCACGCGGTCGAGCGAGTAGAAGTAGAAGTCCTGGTAGCTGCGTTTGGTGTAGTCCACCGCAGTCCAGCGCCCCTCGGGGCGCACCTCCGCGCCGCGATACTGGCTCAAGTCGCACATGAACGCTTCCAGACCCTCGAAGTACTGCCCGTCCCATTCCTTGTAGAACAGTGCGTACTCCGGCGTTTGTGCGGTGATCATGCCCGGCACGACATAGAGCGCGGCATACTTCCCTTCGTTTTCCCAGGTGGCCTTGCGACTCTTCGCCAGTCCGGCACACCACTCGGGGGTGTAGTGGTAGTAGCCGTCCTCCTGCCCTTTACCGCCGTTATAGGTCGACCACCCGGCGGTCCAGTAGATTGCACTGGCGTAGCCTTTTTCCTTCAAATCGGCCGGCAGCTTGGGTCCGGCATGGCCGGTGAGGCGGACCCGTTTGGCATCGTAAGGTTTCGTCGGCGTGCCGATGATGCCGAGCGAGGCGGTGAGCGGGCCATCCAGCGTGACGCCCTCGCTGACGATGTAGCGCAGGCGCATGACGTCCCCCTCCGGAGTGAAGATGAGCGGCTTGGCTGTGGTGCGCTTGCCGATGGTGCCGATGAATGGATAGAACTGCACGCCGCGTTGGGCATCGCCGACGCGCACGGTGCCGGTGCTGGTGATCGCCATCCCCTCCGCCGGGATGCGACCACTCTCCGTGCGGAACATGTTGTAGCTGGAATCATCGTAGAGTTCGGCATACTGCTTTTTAAATGGCGCTTCGAAGACGATGCGCTCGATGGCCACGGGCTGCTGACCATCCCTGGGCTGCATGGTGAACTTGAGGTTGGCGAAGCCATCGAACTCCAGCACACCGTTGACCTCCACCGTGAGATCCTGCCCGACGGCTTTGCCGGAAATCGTCGCGCGGATGCCCGCCTTATCTACGGTGAACGAAGGCGTTTCCACCACGGCGGTGTCCAGCGTGCCGGCGGCGGTGGTGATGAGCAGGCGCATGGGTCCGGCGAGGATCTCCTCGTCGAGCACGCGCAGGGAAGTCGGCAGCAGGGAGCGCGTGAAGGCGTGCTCGCGTCCCCACACACTAAGGCGATCGCCCTGCGCCGTGACCGGTGTCCAGGGCTTGGGCACCTCCGTGATGATGCCGATATCATTGCCAAGCCACGGGGGATCGCCACTCTTGAACCAGCGGCTGTCGCGCTGTCCAAGCAGCTTGCCGTCTTTGCGCACGGCGACGTGCACCTGATAGTGCCCGATGGCGACCTTCGACACATCGATCACCGCTTCTTCCATAATGCCGGAAAAGCCGGTGACCGTCTTGCGCAGCACCGGGGTGGTCTTTCCTTCCGGCATAAGCGTGATATCGCCGACCACGTCCGCACCGGCCAGTGTTTCACTGGCCAGGAAGACCTGCACGACCAATTCTTTGCGGCTGGGCAGATTATACATGCGCGTGGAGACCATCTCGCTGCCGCTGATAAGGCAGGACCGCGTGGCAAGCAACGCCCCGTTCGGATCTTTGACGGTGAGCGAGGCTAGGGCGACTCCCCCTTCGACATAGTCGAGTTCATCCTTACAGCCCACGGCGCCTTTGGGTACTTCCCGTTCAGCCGTGACGGCGACAGGAACTTTATCCCGCCCGGCACGACGCACCATGTCGTTGACCTCTTCCTCGTCGGGCAATATGGCTACATGACCGAGGGGGGTGATGACGGTGGAGATCGTCAACGGCCCGGCGGTTTCGCTGCGCACGGCCACGGCGAGTTTGCCGCGCGTCGGTGACCAATCGAGGTCCGCCGTGACCGGCATCTCCTCGCTCGGGCGCAGCGCCAGACGGGCGTATCCTTGCGCATCGCCGGCGGCAAATGAACATTGCCGGCGGGCAAATCCCTGCTGCCTCACCGTGCGCACGACGTTGATGCCCCATGCGTTCGGCACGGCAGCGCCACTCAGCGCGGCGAGATTGATGCGCATCTCCACTGTCCAGAACTGCTCGCCGGCATCCTGATACACCACCCAGTCTTTCGCTTCAAATGCCGTGTCGCCGTTGCGGGCATCGTGAGTAGCGCCGCTGGCGCTCAACGCCAGCACGTAATTGGTCTTGCTATTGTCCGGCGTCAGGCGCACTTCCACACAGTCGTCGGCCCACACGTTGTCATCGTGCTTCACCACGCTGCGCTTCATCATGGTGCCGCCAAGCAGGGTTTTGACTTCAATATAATTTTTCGGCATCGGCTCGCGATAGCGCAGGAAGAGCTGCCCGTCGCGATGTCCAAGTTCGAGCGTGTCGTTCGCCGCAGCGGCCATGCCGGAGACGGCATCGACCCAGTCAGTGAGCTGAGCAGCTTGGTCCCACGCCGCTTTCTGGTTGGCCTTGCCGATAGCCGGTGGAGTCGCCAACTTCGGCACGTACTGTACGGTGCCTTGCAGACCGGACTGCGGCACCCGGGCGAAAAAGAGCGCGGCAACCTGCGCATCGGTCAGCGGGGTATCCCACACCATCAGTTCATCGACCGCTTTGCTCCCTGCCGGAATCGTGAGCTGTTCGCCGGGCTGCGTGGGGTTGAGGGGCACTTCTACGCCGTGTTGCAGGCGCACGCCGTTGAAATAGATGCGGCGCTCGCCCGTGAACCAGACCACCGTGAGCATGCGCCATTTGCCGTCCTGCCAGATATCGAACATGGCATTGGCGCCGGTCTCGCGGAACTGCTGTACGCTCCCCGGCCAGAACTCGTTCCAGTGCAGCCCGCTGCAACAATCATGACGACCCCAGCGCACCTGCAGGCTGCAGTGGGCGCCTTTGCCATCACCGCGCATCACGGTGGTGAGAAACGGCCCGATGCGCCCGGGGGTGAGCAGTGGTCCGTTCAGCCAGTCCTCCTCATACTTCACCGGCTTGATCCAGAGCGAGATGGTGCCCTCCGGGGCGGGCATAACGCCGTCGCCCTGAATGGTCAGGTCCGCGCCCGGAACAAAGGCGCGGCCCACCAGGCCTTCGACGAACTCGCCGGTGGGCACTTTGGCGATGCCGGGAAAGGGAGAATCGGCGAAGGATTTCAGCTTGTCCATGCCCGTGCCATCCAGGTGAAATGCTCGATCGAATGACAGGTGCAAGAAGGGAGAAGGCACCTCAGCTTGTGCCCCGGTAGGCCAGAGCAATGCCAGCGCCAGCATACAGAACATAATGGCGACTGTGCGGGCAGCACCCCGGATATGACGCAGGGGGGTAGGCAACACGTGACTCTCTCGACGAATACACATGACCGTGGTGGTCCTTTCAACCGATGTATGATCTTAACTGGAGGAACAACCGAAGCACCTGTCTATTGACTTGCCGATACACTGTTAGACATATCATACACGAAAAAGTCGTTGTTTGGGGGCTTGTAAGGCCAACAGCCCCCTGTGGGTTTGCATAGGGGGCTGTTGGCGAGAGGTCACGCAGGGTGGGGCCGTCATCTATCCCGATCGCTAAACGTTCAGTACTTATACCGGATCGGCGCCCGGGTGCCGGGCGTGCCGTCCGCCGTGCACAGCTAACCATACGGCACCCCGGTGTTCACTTCTCGGTGCTGATGGTCTGCTCCGCCATACCGACCCACTCGTTCGGATTGGCCGCGCTGCCCGCCTGCAGGATGGTGGTCTTCACATAGCGCGCGGCGATTGGCATGGAGAAGGTGTCAGTCACCGTGCTGGTCGTAATTGTCTTGTCAGGAACAATCACCGTCCAGGTGATCTCATCATCGCTCGCCTCAATCCGGTAGCGAATGGTCGCGTAGTATGTACTGAAATCACTGGTGATCGCGGTGATCGTCTTCACCGCTTCCAGATCGCGCTGGATCCATTGCGGACCGAAGCCGCCGAAGTTCAACACCGTCTTCGGATCGCCGTCAAAGATATCCCAGGGCATGCCGCCGCCATAGCTGCCGGAGGATCGCACCGTGGTATGGCTGATCTGTTTCTTGAAGGACGCCAACCAGGTGGACATCGACCGACCTTCATTAAAGTGGGTGACGCCATCCGTCTTGACCTGATCCTCAAACGCCGCAAGGATGTCGGCGAGGGGCTGCGGGGCGGGCAGGCCGCGCTGTTTCGCTTCCACCGCCCAATCGCCATAATGCGTGAGCCACATCATCTGCACCGGCATGTGTGCGCGCTTGACCCGCGTCAGCACTTCCGGTTGATCGGCGACGGCGGCCTCGGCTTTGGTGAAGAGCGTCTCAGCTTTCGTCATGATGTCGAAGGTCACATGGGGAGACGGATCGCCCGCATAACAGTTCATGCCGGCGTTCGCCTGTTCCATGGCATCGTGAATCATCGCCAGGTATTCGCGCACGTAGGGGGCGGCCGCACCGTAATACCCGTGCACGAATTCATCGATCAATGCGCGGTCATCCTGCTGCGGATTCCACATCAACCGTGCCAGCACCCAGGCGCGCAGCTCTTCCATCTCGCCGGAGGGCGTGATGTAGCTGCCCTGCGCAAATACGCCTTTGACGTTATTCGCGGCAAACAGGCGCAGATTCGGCCCGAGCACGCGCAGGTTGGGGTGCGGACGGAAGTAATTGCCGAAATTGGTGATGTAATCCCAAATATAAATGTTGTCGGTAATCTGCGCCCACCCTTTGATATCGTGCACAAAGGCCTGGTTTGCCGGGCTGTCGAGTGGTTGAGAGAAGGAACACTCAATAGAACAGAGCCGGATGATCACATTCTTGCGCGGTTTGGTGATCTTTGGCGGCTTTCTGGAGTATTGGTACGCCAGTGTGTCAAACAAGACGTTCGGATATTCCTTCTCCACCCGCTCGGCCACCGCGTTGACAAAGCGCACAATCGTGCCGGAGGGCGAGCCTTCCTCCCGGTCGATGCGGGCACAGTTGGGACACTGGCAGTTGCCACCCGTATCGTTCTGCGAGATGGAAAAGATGCGGATCTCCGGGTGCGTCTTCAGCGTTGCCCTGACCTGCGCGACCATGAAGTCCACCACCTCGGGGTTGGAGAGGCACAGCTGATAATAGCCCTTCTTCCTCTCGCCGTTGATCATGGAGAACCACTCTGGATGCGCGTCGAAATGCACCGCGGAGGGGATATAGCTGTTAAAAGAATGGACGAATGACGGATCGTAGGGCATCCCGCCCCCGTGTTGCTCATCGGGAGGGATAATCTCGCCGCTCTTCAGCCGCACTCGGCCGTTCAGACGGTTGCACGCCGCCCAATCGGGATCCCAGGCGGTGGTGAGGAACACATCGCGGTAGTCAAATGTCGGCTGGGATCTGACGTTGACCTTGTCAAGGGTGAGCGTGCGTGTGCTGGGAATCTCGGTAGCCCCCGGCGCCCACCAGCGAATGCCCAGCATATTGTCCAGCAAGTGGTAGACGGCGTACAGCGTCCCGCGCGGACGCCCGCCCGCCAGCAGCAGATCCTTGCCCGCCGTCTTGATGATGAAGCCATCCTCTCCCAGGGCGTCCAGCGAGGCTGTGGGTACGTGTTTGCGGACAAGGGCGCTGCGCCCCAGCGCAACTTTCGGCCCGCGCACACTCACACCCTCGGTAGCGACGGGGAACGTCGCGCCCGTCATGCGGCCAAGGAAATCGGCCAGTTCCTCCGCGGCATAACGCTCCGTGGATGTGGCATCGTTGGGCACGACGATAGTGTATGCCGTCTTGCCCTGGTTAGCCAACTGAACTTTGGCGCACGCCGGCACAGCACACCCGACGAGGCATAGCGCACATAGCCATAGGTATCGCACTTTTTCGTGTACCTCCACGCATGAAAACGTACTTTTTTAGTGAAGCAATTTATCGCATACGTATGCGTTAACCGAGTATAGCGCACGGCAGACCGAATGTCAACAGGAGTTAATGAACAATAAAGTTTACGCTACCGTCGATAAACTGACTCTCCGCCACATGGTGCTTCACACCTGCTGTGGCGGAGGGTGCCGATGCCGAAGTCGCGGTTCGCTGCGCCATGGTGAGACTACACGGTGATAACCGAAACGCCGGGGCCGACAGCTCAGGAGCATAACTTCCCGGCGATTTCGGCGACATGCCCCCCGACTCCCGGCGCCCTCCCCGCTGTCAGGCAGGGAGGGCGTCATTGCGCATGCGAACCGATATCCGGTCACTTCTTTGTAGGCCGAGAAGACGTCGTCGTTGTGGCAGTATAATGCCAGATGGGCGCCCAGCTGCCGGGTGCGCCGTCTGCCGTGCAAAGCCACCCGTACGGGGCCTGCGTCGCATCCGCATACGGATTGGTATAGCTGACCCAGGATCCATAGGATGGAGATGTGGTGTTGGGTACCCAGTAGTTCCACGTCGCCAGGTTGCGGTTGCGCACAAATTGCCCGCGCCGCCACCTGCCGGTCGTGGGCTGCTCATTGCCCATGATATCACCCTCCTGATAGGGACGCAGGACCTCCGGCAGGTCGGTAGCCCATTGCCCAACCACGGAGTTGTGCGCGATGTTGAAGTGCATGGTGGTCCAGACGGCATTGGCCAGTGCGGCACTCAAGTCAAGCGTTGGATTGTAGTTCAACACGGGGATATCGATCAGTCCCCGGCAGTTGTTCACTTCGATCATGTTGGGCACCGCCTCCAGGTACACCGCCCCCTTGCGCTTGCGATTGCCGCAGGCGTAGACGTCACAATCGTCCAGCACAACGGCGCTGGGCCAGATGGGGTAAGTGTAATCGTAAGGGGCAAAGTTGACGACCGGCGTGAAACCGGCCTGTTCGCCGCCAAAGCGGAAGTTGCGACAGGTCACTGTGCTGTAATTATCAATCCAGCGCTGATCATAGTCGGCGGTCACATGGGGCACCCCGCAGATGTTTTCCGCCAGCAAGGTCCCACGGTTCACGATGGCCGCCTTGTGCTGCATGGTGGAACTGGTGTAAATCCAGCTATCAGCCAGTACGCATTTATCGCAGTAGTTCACCAGTATCTGGTCGCAGCCCTGAAACTTACAGTGCCGAATCGTGGTCTGGGTGGAATTGGTGCCCTCCCGCATGTTGATCGCCACCCCGCCGGCAGAGTAGAAGTCACAGCGCTCGATGCGGATGTTGCCGGTATCGGTGTTCGAGTTGCCGATGTAGAGTTGATGCCGCCCCCCGTAGAAGGTGAAGCCGCTGATCGATGCGCGCCACACTTGATCACCGATGAAGATATCGGTGGTGAAGTCCAGCACGCTGGGGTCGTTGTCGGCGGTCATCTGGATGATCGCATTCCCCTCCCCCGCCAGGTTGATGTTGGCGATGGTGATCGAGTCGGTGACGCGATACGTCCCATGCGGGAAAAAGACCACCGGGGCGGTGAAGTGGTAGCCGGTACCCACGCTGGGTAATGAAATGGCGCGCGACTGCGCATAGCTGATGGCCGACTGGATGGCAAGGGTGTCGTCATCCACGCCATTGCCGAAGGCGCCATATTCCTGGACGTTGACCATGTACATGTGCGCCCAGGCGCCGCTGACCAGCAGCAGGACCGTGACGAACACCAGGACCATTCTACACAGAACCATGCGTGTAGCCTTCATAGGGTTGCCTCCTTTAGGTGGTTTCGATCACGCGTATAGATGATCGCGATACCTGTGCGCCATTGCGCACCTGCACCCCCGGCAAGGGTGTACAGGTGCGCGGTGATCATGGTGGTTACGGAATGTCGTACTTGTGGGTCAGATAATTCTCGACGAGCGCGCGCTCCAGGGCAGAGAGCGCCGGGGTAAAGAGCATCGTCTCGGCGATGTCACAGTTGTTAACATACTCGACGCCAGCGCTGTAGAACCCGCCGACGCGCATCTGGCGCAAGGCGATGGTCGTTGATGGGTTGATGGTCATCGGTAAATTACTATTGGCGCCGTTGAGATAGATACCGGCCGTGCCTTTGTTGCCATTCGTTTCAACCGCCACCACCGTGAACCCCATATTGGTGCTGGCACAAGTCTGCCAAAAACCTGTCGTGGATGCCACGGTCGAGGCATAGCCGATCATCCGGAAGCGATTCTGACCGCCCTCGTTGTCCCACAGACTGATGCCGATGCCGGAAGCGGCATACTCGGCGGTGCCCTCGTTACTGGAGAAAATCCCCCCATTACCGCTGCGCTGATTCACGCAGGTCAGCACGGTAAAGCTGTCATTGATCGCCGTTTTCGGCTGGCAGTTCATGTTGCGCAGGTTCACGCCGGTGCTGCTGAAGCGCACGGCGGGCAGGTTGTTTTGCGCATTGGCCACATAGGTGGGCTGGCCGGAGGTGGCGGTGGTCGACAGGGTGTTGCCCTTGCTGCTCATGTCCGGCCAACTGCTGACCGGAGCGGTGTCGCTGACATTGGTGAGGCCATCCGCTCTGAGCCAGAGCACCAGCCCGCTGCGCACCAGCAGCGTATCCGGGGTGATGGAGAGTACGTCCACATGCCCATCGGCAAAGGTGGCCACGAACTTGTTGCTGTGACGGGCATCGACGTCATCGATGCTATAGGCGCAGTTGTCGTAGGTGACCGGGCTGGCGGTGGCGGCATGCTGGCCATCCATCGTCAGCAAACAGCCGGAGGGATCGGCGATCTCGCCCAGCGCGAGACTGGACACGCCATCGTGGTAGACGTAGGCATTGGCGACTTTCTTGCCCTTGGTGGGGCACATGAGGATGTTGCGGTCGATGCTCAACTCGGGCCACACGCTGGAGGAATCAGGCAACGTCTCGTCGTGATCCTGGCCGTACATCAGGATGGCCACGGCGATCTGCCGCTGGTTGTTCAGGCAGCTTGACTGCCGCGCCTTCTCACGCGCCTTGGCAAAGACGGGGAAGAGGATCGCCGCCAGGATGGCGATAATAGCAATGACGACGAGCAACTCAATGAGGGTGAACCCTCGGGGAACGATGGGCCTCTGCATGATACGATTCTCCTTTTGTCGTGAATGTGAGCGCGGAATGCTGCGCATCCTCGCTGCCCTTACGGCATATGCGCCGAGATCGGCAGGGACATGGTGAGTTGTCAAGATTCGCAGTAATCGTCATACTGGCGATGACATGCTTTTCCTGAACCAGACCTGTGCCGGTAGTGAAGGAATAGTGCCGATCTCTCACTATCATAGGCCGATTTCGCGAGACGTCAACGGCAAGGTGCGGTCAGCGGATAGTAAACACGTTCACTAGTGGAAAGGATGATCATGACGTCAATTCGTCAACTGGCGCGACTGGCCGGGGTGAGTCCGAGCACGGTATTCCAGGTGCTGCACCGGACCGGGCATATTTCCCCGGCCACCCGGGAGCGTGTGCTTGAGCTGGCGGCGTTATATCAGTATAGCGTCGCCGCAACATCCCCCGGGGAAAGCCGTGGGGCACGGCGCTTGATCGGCTGCGTCATCCCCGGCACCGGTGGCCGATCTGAAATCGAGATGTTTGACGTACTTGGCCAGCGCGCCTTTCGGGAGTCCTACTCCCTGCTCCAATTGCAGACAACTATGGAATTGCTGCGGACGCGGAAAGCGCTGTTGACCCTGTGTGAACTTGGCGTTGCGGGGATGGTGGTGCACAGCGGCCACTTTGAGCCGATCCCCCGGGCGGCGATTCTCCAGCTCTGGACCCACGGCATCGCGATGGTGGCCTACGATGTCACGCCCACGGAAGTCCCCATCGACCATGTCAGCGCCGATATGTCCAGGGCGGGCGAGCTTATTGTCGACCACCTGTTTGGATTAGGTCATCGCCGGTTCCTGTTGATCGACGTGTTATCACGGGGGTTTATCGCCGGCTATCCCCGCGCCGTCAAGGAAGCGCTCTCCCGACGGAGACTTTCGCTGCATCACGTCATCGAAGCTGATCAAACGATAGAAGAGATCGAAGCGCGACTGCGTACCTGCCTGCAGCGCCCCGACCGGCCAACCGCACTCATGGTGGCTAATACGCACTTGACGTTTCGGGTGGCGAGGATGGCGCAGCATTGCGGCTTGCGCGTTCCGCAAGACCTCAGCATCGTGTCGGGAAACGATGCCCCGCTCTACGCACCCTACCACGTTCCCCCCTTGACGGCGATATATCTGCCAAGCCGCGAGGTCGCACAGTGTGCCACCGACCTGCTCTTCACCCGTATGGCTGACCCGACCGAACCCGGCGAGCGCGCGCCTGTCACGCAGCTCATCCCCCCGAAACTCATGGTGCGCGAATCCTGCGCACCCCCGCCAAGGTTACGCTAACCGCTTCACCGCACAACACGTTATCCACTCATCTTTACTGTTGACTACTTTCCCTCCCGGGTCGGACCGGACGCGGTGAAACGCGCTGCGTAGACGTCTCATGCTTGTACCAGATCGGTGCCCAGGTGCCGGGCGTGCCGTCCGCTGTGCACAACCAGCCGTACGGCGCCAGCTTCGCATCAGGATACGGGTTGGTAAACTGCGTCCAGGAGCCATAACTGGGTGGCGTGGCGCTGGGAGTCCAGACATACCAGTGCGCCTCATTGCGATTCCGAATGAAATGCCCGCGCCGCCATTTCCCGGTCGTCGGCTGCGCATCACCCAGGATGTCGCCCTCCTGATAGGGACGCATGACTTCCGGCAGGTCGGTAATCCAGGGTGCGATGATGGAATTGTGCGAGATGTTGAAGTGCATGGCATACCAGGGAGCATTTGCCAGGGCGGCAATCAAGTCAAGCGAGGGACTGTAGTTCAACACGGGGATATCGATCAGCCCCCGGCATTTGTTCACTTCAATCGTGTTGGGCACCGCCTCCAAATACACCGCCCCCTTGCGCTTGTGATTGCCGCAGGCGTAGATGTCGCAATCGTCCAACACGACGGCGCTGGGCCAGATGGGGTAGGTGTAATCATAGGTGGCAAAATTGACCACCGGGGTAAAGCCCGCTTGTTCCCCACCAAAGCGAAACTTGCGACAGGTGACGTTTCCGTAATTATCGATCCAGCGCTGGTCATAGTCCGAAGTCACGCTGGGCACCCCGCAAATGTTTTCCGCCAGCAGGCTCGCATAGTTCACGATCACCGCCTTGTGCTGCATGGTGGAACTGGTGGAAATCCAACTATCCGAAAAACCGCACATGCAGTAGTTCACCAGGATCTGGTCACAGCCTTGAAACTTGCAGTCACGAATCGTCAGGGTCGTTGAATCACTGCCTTCGCGAATATGGATCGCCACGCCCCCCGAGGAATAGAAGTCGCACTTTTCGATACGGATGTTGCCGGTATCGATGTTCGGGTTGCCGATGTAGAGTTGATGCCGCCCCCCGTAGAAGGTGAAGCCGCTGATCGACGCGCGCCACACGTAGGTGCCGATGAAAATATCGGTGGTGAAGTCCAGCACACTGTGGTCGTTGTCGGCGGTCATCTGGATGAGCGCATTGCCCTCCCCCGCCAGGTTGATGTTGGCGATGGTCACCGAGTCGGTCACCCGGTACACCCCGTGCGGGAAAAACACCACCGGGGCGGTGAAGTGATAGCCCGTATTCACACTGGGACGTGAAACGGCCATCGCCTGCGCATTGCTGATCGCGTTCTGGATGGCGAGCGTGTCGTCAGTGACGCCGTCGCCGAACGCGCCGAAGTCCTTGACATTGACCGTGTACATGTGCGCCCAGGAGACGCCGGCCAACACAAGGACTGTGACCAGTGACAGGAGCAGCCGACACAAAGGCATACGCATGGTTTTCATGGGAACCCCTCCTTTTATACGTTGTGATCGCCGTGACGGATGATGCCAGGGTGCAATAGGCTGACTCGTATGACTACGCCGCTGTATCGGTTAAGTACATCATGGCGGGCGAGGGTGACGCGAAAGGATATTGCCCGCAGGCGACAACAGGCATAACGTATTGACGAACCGGATAAAACGGCGATGAAACCATGCGGTCAGTCAATGCTGCTGCAGTGTGGGGTGAAACGGTGATCGATGTGAGCGTGACTATGGTGTAGATGAAGGGTTTGCGGTAAACGGTGCCATGGTGACCATTTTTTTCTCACCATTCGCCAATCTATCACCTACTTCCTGCATCGAGCGATCGTACTGTACGCTCAGGAGCATAACTTTTTGGCGATTTCGGCGACATGCCGCCCCTGATACCGGGCGATGGTCAGTTCATTCTCGCTCGGGAAGCGCGATCCGTCCGGGCCGGAGATGGTCGAGGCACCGTAGGGGGTGCCGCCCGTGATCTCGCTCATGAGCATCTGGCGCTGCTCGGAGTACGGGACGCCGACGACGATCATCCCCAGGTGCAGCAGTGTGGAGTGAAAGCTGGTGATCGTGGTCTCCTGTCCCCCATGTTGAGTGCCGGTGCTGGTGAAGACGCTGCCTACTTTATTCTCCAGCACGCCTTGCGTCCACAGCGGACCGGTTTGATCGAGGAAGTTGCGCATCTGAGCACACATGTTGCCGAAGCGCGTTGGCGTGCCGAAGATGTAGGCATCGGCCTCGGTGAGGAGGTCGATGGTGATCGTAGGGATATGGGCGAACGCGCGACGTGCCTCCGCCGCCCCTGACTGCTCCAGAATATCGTCTGGCACCAACTCTGGCGTCTGGAAGAGCGATACCTCGGTATCCGTCACCGCGCGCGCCCCGGCCACCACTGCTTCGGCCAGACGGTAAGTGTGCCCGTACATGCTGTAAAAGATCACCTGGATTCGCGTCGGCATTGTAATGCTCCTTCATTAGCATCATATAAGTATAGAACGCTTGGGTAAGCGGAGTGTTACATCCACAAGACAAGCAGTCTGATGTGTGTGAAAATCACTTGGCCGTTGCGCGTGCAGGCAAGGCGTGATAACATACAACAAGCGCTCACGCACAGACGGTGACAGTATTCGTCCCCTTGACCGCCCGTCATCGGAGAAAAGATGAGCCCAGCTACCACCCGTCGTAAAAAGACGCAACCGGCCAAACCGGCTCGGCCGACGAAAAAGCCGCAGCAACCGCGCGCTGATCGTGACCCGCAAGGGAAACCGCTTGGCCGTGAACTGTTCGGCCTCGGCCTTGCCACGCTTGGGGTCCTCCTGCTCTTATCCACCACCCGCATGCACGGCCGCGTGCCTGAAATGCTGCTGCATGGCTTGCAATACCTGTTCGGCTACTATGGGGCCTGGGGCATCTCAGTGGCCGTCATCGTGCTCGGCGTGCTCTTTCTGTTTCACATGCGCAAGATCGCGCTCTCGCGCACCAGCATCGGTATGGGCATTATCTTCTGTGTCGCCATCGGCCTGGTGCAGTGCTTTGAGCAGATCCGGTGGAATCCCCCGCATTTCGGCCACACCCCCGGAGGACTCTTTGGCGGCTTGCTGGCATTAGGCGCTGATCGCCTTGCCGGTGATCTCGGCTGGATCGTGCTCGCGGCTATCGGCCTGTGCGGGCTGGCGCTCATGTCCGACATGCCGCTGTGGATGTTGCTCGTCTTGCCCTTCCGCGCCCTCTACGTGGTGGGATGCTGGCTGGCCCGTCCCATCATGGCGCAGATGCAAGCCAGGGCTGATGCGTGGAAGGCGGCGCGCGTGGCCGAATTGCAGGAAGCTGAACTGCGCCGCCGCAATCGTCCCGACCCCGAGGAGGACGAGGAGGACGATTTCCCAGTCGTGATTCATGACGAAGAAGTGGTCATCCCCATCGCCAGGCCGCGTCCCGCGCC
>JAGUZN010000206.1 GCA_020060775.1 Armatimonadota bacterium | reverse complement strand
TCGTTTTCGCGTTCGTAGGTCGAGTAGTAGTACGGCGTTTCCGCTTCGAACTCCGCCGCACAGGTATCGACGATCTTGTACACCGGTCGCACCCCCCACTGCGCGCGCAGGTCGCGGATCTCCTTTTCGGCGACGCCCCAGAGCTCAGCCAGGTAGTGATCGCTGAAGCCCCAGGTTTTCGCGCGCTCCAGCATGGCGCGGTCAGGCAGGCCAAAGTGCATGCGGAACTCCGTCTCCATCTCCACCAGGTCCTTCAACTTTTTCAGGAACCAGGGATCGACATTGGACAACTGGTGGATTTCCTCCATATCCATGCCGCGCCGGTACGCTTCGCAGATGGCGAACAGGCGCTGGTCTGTGGCGTGGGTGAGCACGTCTTCCAGCTTCATATCCGTCCACTCGCTGACCCCCTTCAGCATCAGACCGTACTGCCCGATCTCCAACGAGCGCACGGCTTTCATTAACGCGCCCTCGAAGGTGCGGTCGATCGACATCACCTCGCCGGTGGCTTTCATCTGCGTGCCCACGCGGCGGTCGGCGAAGTTGAACTTGTCGAACGGCCAGCGCGGAATCTTCAGTACCACGTAGTCCAGCGCGGGCTCGAAGCAGGCCAGCGTGCGCTTGGTCACCGCATTCTGAATTTCGTCCAGCCGCAGCCCGACAGCCACCTTCGCCGCCACGCGGGCGATCGGATAGCCGGTAGCCTTGGAAGCGAGGGCGGAGGAGCGGCTCACGCGCGGGTTCACCTCAATGACGTAGTAACGGAAGGTCTTCGGATCCAACGACAATTGCACGTTACAGCCGCCCTCGATGCCCAGTGCGCGGATGATCTTCAGCGAGGCGGTGCGGAGCATCTGGTATTCTTTATCCGAGAGCGTCTGACTCGGGGCGATGACGATGGAGTCCCCGGTGTGCACGCCCATCGGGTCGAAGTTCTCCATGTTGCAGATGGTGATGCAGTTGTCCGCCCCGTCGCGCATTACCTCGTACTCGACCTCTTTCCAGCCAAGCAGGCAGCGCTCCAGCAACAGTTGTTGGGTCATGGACATGCGCAACCCGCGTACTGAGATGTCGTTCAGCTCATCCCAGTTGAAGGCGATGCCGCCGCCGGTGCCGCCCAGCGTATAGGCCGGACGCACGATGATGGGGAAGACGGGCAGGCCGGTGGCGGCCTGGATCTCCTCCAGCCGCGCCACAAAGTCCTTCACATCCTTCAGGCTGTGCGCGATAGCCGATTCCGGCACCGGCTCGCCGATCTCCTCCATCAGCGTTTTGAAGAGTTCGCGGTCCTCGGCTTTCTCGATCGACTCCAGCGGCGTGCCGAGGAGTTCGACATTGTACTCTTCCAGCACGCCCTTTTTCGCCAGCTTGGTCGCGAGGTTCAGCCCCGTCTGCCCGCCCAGCGTGGGCAGCAGGCCATCGGGACGTTCCTTGGCGATGATCGAGGTGAGGAATTCCGGGGTGAGCGGCTCCACGTACACGCGATCGGCCATATTCATATCGGTCATGATGGTGGCCGGATTGCTGTTGACCAGCACCACTTCCAGCCCCTCTTCCCGCAGCGAGCGGCAGGCCTGCGTGCCGGCGTAGTCAAACTCAGCGGCCTGCCCGATCACAATCGGGCCGGAGCCGATGACCATCACTTTGCGCAAATCAGTTCGTAATGGCATAATATCCTCGTTCACAGGGCGCATGACGCCCGCCCCACGGCACCGCGAAACGCTTACGGCGTGTCCTTCACTCGGGCTAACCGGTCGCCCAACCGCTCCATGACATCCCCCATCAACGTGCTGATGGGCAGGCCGTTCGGACAGCGGCTCTCGCAGGCACCGCAGGCGAGGCAGCGGTCGGCTTTAAAGCTGTTGCCCCACCACTTGTAGCGCTCGACAAAGGTGCGCGCGGCGGAGTCCAGTTGCAACAACAGGTAATAGTTGCGCAGTTTCAAAATCTCCGGGATATTCAGATCCTGGGGGCAGGGCATACAGTAGCCGCACGCCGTACACACGTGATCGGCCTTGCCGAGCAGCGCCTCGAAGCGGTGTTGCGCCTCCCGGCATGCCTCTTCGGTCCACGCCAGGGCGCTGACGGCTTCCGCATTGGCATGCACTTCCTGCGGCGAGCGCATGCCGCTCAACGCCGAGACGCCCGGGAAGGAGGCGACGAAGCGCAACGCCATGTCGGTGGCCGAGGTCACGCCGAGGTCGGCCAGTTCCGCAGCCAGCGCAGTGCTGGGGCTGCCGAGCAGTCCGCCCACCAGCGGGTTCATGGCGATGACCGCCACACCCTTCTCCCGGGCGTACCGGATGCCTTCCAGGCGCGAGGTGTCCATGATATGGAAGGGCACGGTAATCATCTCGAAGCAGCCGGTGTCGATCCAGCGGGTGATTTCCGCGGCATCGGCATGGCCGGTGATGCCCAGGTGGCGAAACAGCCCTTCGTCTTTCGCCTTCAACACCCCCTCCAGCCAGCCGCCCGGCTTCAGGGCTTCGTCAAAGGTGGCAGGCGCGTGGATGGACCATAACTGGTAGAAGTCCAGCGTATCCACCTGCAGGCGGCGCAGCGATTGCTCGATCTGCCGGCGCACCTGGTCGGCGGTGGTGATGGAGAACCCGTGTGCCGGATCGTACTCACCCACGCTATCGCCGCCGTTGCTCGTTGAACATTTTGCGGAGAGGATGAACTGCTCGCGCTGGCCCTGTATTGCCGCGCCCACCCAGGTTTCGCTGTTGTCCGCATCGGACTGGTAGCAGTATCCGGGCGAGGTATCCAGATAGCGCACATCCTGCTCGCGGCACGCCGCAATGACCTCGACGGTCGCCTCGCGCGTGGGGAAGCGCATGCAGCCCAGCGAGAGGCTGGCCAGCGGTTTCTCTTCATACTGGTATCCGGTATAACGCATTATCCCCTCCCAGGCGATCGCGCGCTCTCCCACCCGCAGCAGCCGGGGAAGCGATACCCCGACCCACAGGGACACAGCGCGTCTTCGGTCAACAATTCCAGCGGGCGCAGGGCAATGCCCTCGACCCAGGAGCGCAACAACGACATCACGCCCAGGTTGGGCACCACGTCGCGCTCGGCCAGCACGTCGCGCACCGCCGTGCGGGCAAACCATACCGCCCGCGCAATCTCGATATCCTCCGGCGTCTGCAGCGGCTCCTCCACCGCGACGGCGAACACGAAGCGCAGGATAAGCATCTGCAGCCGCGGTTCCTCCACCACGCTTAACAGCTGGGGATCGTGGAATGTCCCGCCCACCCGCTGCGGCGCCAGCGCCTGCACCGTGTCGACCACCGTGCCCTGCTCCACCGTAGCCGAGGGCAGCAGCCAGAACCCGGCAAAGGGGCCGCGGGCCAACTGCACCAGCAGCAGATGATCATCCCGTTCGGCCAGCGCCGTTGCGATCACCCGCACCGGTTGGCGGCGCTCTCGTCGAAACCATTCAGATATCCGGCCCATTATCACTCCCGCGTGATGATCTCGCCCGACACATCGTAGTAATGATCGAACAGCCAGGCCAGCACGAAGGTCTTGAACCGCTGCATGATCTCGACCGCCTCGAAGGAGAACTGGTAGATCTCCATCGCGCTGACCTCGTCATACTGAAACATCAGCCGGTCGCGCAGGTCGGCGCACTTTGCCAGCTCCAGCGCCTGCTCGCGCGAGGCCAATCCATAAGCCGGCATCAGCAGAAACAGATCGCGAAAATCCCGCGCATACAGACGCATCTTCCGGTGCATCACGCTGATGGTGATGAGAATGGCGCTCTGTATCGCGCGCATCAACTCGGTCTCTGCCTTGATCTTCAACGCGTGATCCGCGCTAAACTCAGTGAACGACATCCCAGCAAACCGCCGCAGTTCACGCACGTGATCGTCGATCTTCTTCAACCCCCCGTACAGCGGCGTGAGAAATCTCTGCACGCTCGTCATGCCCCAGGGCCGCTCAAACGACAGCGACAACGACGGCGGCTGCACCTGCTTGGCGCCGGTGAACTTGTTGCCCGCATTCCACTCGAGGAACAGATGGTAGCGGAACAACCGCTCACGTTCGAGCGCCTCGATCGATCCATATACCGGCTGGGCATTGAAGGCGATCTCACAGGCCTCCCGGTACTCCAGTTGCGCAATGTCGAGAAACTCCACCTCGTCCTGCAGTAGCGACTGAAAACGCCGACGGATCTTGATCAACCGTTTTTTGACATGTTCGCCGGACACATTGCGGGTGAAGGCGATGATCACCCGCGAGCGATCCGGCCCGGTCAGCGCCAGCATGCCCTCCTCTTCGCGCGGCTGGTAGTAGGCCAGCCGCACATCGGGCATACTCGCCAGCATGCCGCGCAACTTGGGCAGCGCATATTCCACGCGCATGAGCTGCTCCGGCGATGCGTGCGGCGTCTCATGCTGTATCTGGTCATGCGTCATTCGTCAGCTCCCCTCTGCTGTGCTACCTGGGTCCAAGAGACTGCAGGCCGTCACGGGGGGAGGTGACAAAAATAAAAAAATGTTATCAGCGGTACATTACGGCTAGGCCACCATGGTCGCGCGCCTGGCGAGCACCATCTGGACGAACTCGTCGAACATGTACTCGGTATCGCGCGGACCGCCGCTGGCCTCCGGGTGGAACTGGATGGTCATGATCGGCAAGGACTCGTGCATCATCCCTTCCACCGTGCCGTCGTTCAGGTTAATGTGCGACACGCGCAGGCCGCTACCGGCAATGCTGTCGGCGTCGACCGCGTAGCCGTGATTCTGCGCGGTGATATGCACCGCGCCCTCGCGCACCAGATCTTTCACCGGGTGGTTGGAGCCGCGGTGGCCGAACTTCAACTTGAAGGTGCGGCCGCCAAAAGTCCATCCCATCACCTGGTGCCCCAGGCAGATGCCCAGGATCGGTATCCCGCTGGGCGCCACCTGCTCCATGGTGCGAATAGCATAGCCCAGGTTGGCCGGATCGCCGGGACCGGGCGAGAAGGCGATACCGTCCGGATTCCCTTCGAGAATCTGCGCGGGCGTAGCATCGCATGGCACCACGCGCACCTGGCAGCCGCGCGTAGTGAGCAGGCGCAGGATGTTGCGCTTCACCCCGTAATCGACCACCGTGATGCGCACCGGGGGGTCGGCCGTGACATGCGCCGCGGTGTCATACGGCGGCTGCACCGGCTCATCCCATGGGTACACCCGGCCGGCGGACACCTCTTTCACGTAATCGAACGCGCCGTAGTTCGGCGCCGCGGCAAGGCGACGCTGCAGCTCTTCCACCGGCAGGTCTTCGCCGCTGATGGCCCCCATCATCACGCCGTGCGAGCGGATGACACGCGTGAGCATGCGCGTATCGATGCCGGCGATGCCCGGGATACCGTGCTCACGCAAGAAGACATCCAGCGCGCCGGTCGCACGCCAATTGCTGTGGCGATCGCACAACTGCTTCACCACCAGCCCGCGCACCTGCACCTCACCGGACTCCCAGTCTTCGGGCATGACCCCGTAATTGCCGATGAGCGGATAGGTCAGGGTGAGAATCTGCCCCCGGTAACTCGGGTCCGTCAACATCTCTTGATACCCGGTCATGCCGGTATTGAAGACGACTTCACCGAGATTGGTGGCCGGCGCGCCAATCGACTCGCCGTGAAAGACCGTGCCATCGCTCAAAACTAGCTTTGCGTCCATAGGTGTATTTCCTGGTTCCAGGTTCAAAGTTCCAGGTTCCAAGTTCCAAGTTCCAAGGGGTAGGAGCGTGGGACCTTTAACTATGAAAACTTGCGACCTTTTGCCGTCGTACTTTCAAGGTAGCGCATAAGACCCGAAAGGATCTTACTGACTTCAATAGTGCGAGCCATTAACTCATCGCACTTCCGTTCATCGATATAGTGATTATCCAGGGCAACGTATAGTTGCGACCGTATCTCCCCTGCAGACCCTTTTGCCAGAGAGAGGAACTGGCGGAACTCACGGTTTCCATCGCGTTCATAACCTTCGGCGATATTCGACATGATCGAGATGGCGGCGCGTCGCAATTGTTCGCGCAAAGTAAAATCCTGCGCAAACGCGCCACGAGAAGTCTCACAGTAAATCAACCGAACGAGCTCCCGAGCTTTTTTCCAAGCTTCAATGTCCTCGAATCTTTCGAACTTTGCCATCACCGTCCACCTCCTTGGAACCTGGAACCTGGAACTTGGATCTAACTAAAACAGCACTTCACCCTCCGCCATTACGATCTTGCCATTCACAATCGTATACACCGGCTTGCCTGTGAGCGTCATGCCGGCGAAGGGGCAGTTGCGGCCTTTGGAGTAGAAGCGTTCCGGGTCCACCGTCCAGGCGGCGTTCGGATCGACGAGTGTGTACCCCTGCGCGTAGGTCCAGGAGGCTGCGGCAGTGGGCAGTGTGGGATTCAACGCGTTGATCAACTGCGTGAAGGCCAACGTCCCATCGTGCACCAGTGACATGCAGGCGGCGAACGCCGTCTCCAGCCCGATCACCCCGAATGGAGCCTCATCCCAGCGCTGCGCCTTTTCCGCCGGTGTATGCGGCGCGTGGTCGGTGGCGATCACGTCGATCGTGCCGTCAGCCAGCGCCCGGCGCATGGCCCGCATATCCTCGCGGCTGCGCAGCGGCGGGTTCATTTTCCAATTCGCATCCGGCTCACCGTTGTGCAGCGGAATATCCTCCGCGCACAGCAGCAGATGGTGCGGCGAAACCTCGGCGGTCACCGGCAGGCCCTGCGCCTTCGCCGCGGCGATCAACTGCGCGCTCTCCGCCAGGCTCACGTGCTGGATATGCAGCCGACCGCACCCTGCTTCGGCCAGCGCGGACAATGCCAGCGCGATCAACGCGGGCTCGCGACGCATCGCCTCGCCCGGCCCAAAG
>JAGUZN010000337.1 GCA_020060775.1 Armatimonadota bacterium | reverse complement strand
GGCGTCGGACGCGCCGACGACGCACCCGCCCTTGAAGCCGCCGCCGGCGAGCACCACGGAGAAGCAAGCGCCATAATGGCCGCGCCCGCCGTTCCAGGGGGCCTGCCAGTCGATCTTCGGCGTGCGGCCGAATTCGCCGCCCCACCAGACGATGGTGGAATCGAGCAAACCGCGGTCGGCGAGATCCTGCAGCAGCGTGGCCATGCCGCGGTCCATCTCGGGCATTTTCCGCTGCATGAGTTCGAAGTGCTGTTTGTGCGAATCCCAGCCGCCGTAGTTGATGGTGACATAGGGCACGCCGCGCTCGACCAACCTTCGCGCCAGCAGGCAGGACTGGCCGAACTTGTTGCGCCCATAGCGGTCGCGGAGTTCAGCGGGTTCTTCCGACAGGTCGAAGACCTTGCGCGCCTCACCGAGGATCAGCTCGTACGCTTTCTCTTCGCATTGATCGAGGTGGGTGAATTCGGCATGGCCGGGCATGGCTTTGCCCAGCGTATCCAGGGCGTGCAGCAGTTCACGCCGCCCGCGCTGCCGCTCTTCGGAAATCCCTTCGGCGACGATGCCCTCAACGGCGAAGACTTTCTGGCTGGGATCGCCGCCGGTGGCAAAGGGCTTGTAGTTTGGACCGAGAAAACCTTCCTCCGAGAAACGCCCCTGCGCCTCGGTGAGCACGATATAGGGCGGGATGAGGCCGGTGTAGCCCTGGTCGTAGCCTTTGAAGCGGGAGACGATGGCCCCAATCGAAGGATAGACCATGCCGACGCCGGGCGCATGGCCGGTCTGCATCATGTAGGCGGCGGTTTCATGGCCGTTGACGCCGTGCGTCATGCTGCGGATGATCGCATATTTATCCGCCTGTTGCGCGAGCATGGGCAAGGCGGCATTGATGGTGATGCCCGGCACATTGGTGGGGATGGTCTGGTTGAGCGGTCCGCAGTAATCGTAGCCCGCGTCCGGCTTGGGATCAAAGGTATCGAGGTGGGATGGCCCGCCCCACATCCAGATCTGGATGATCGCTTTGGCGCGCGGCTTGCCGGCGGTCGATTGCTGAGCGAGGGCGATCCCGCATGCCAGCAGCAACGCGACAGTATAGAACATAACATAGCGCATGGTCGACATGGCCTATCCTTTCTCCCAAACCTGTATCAATGCCGGTAGAGGAATTCCTTGCTGTTGATGAGCGCCCAGGCAAGATCGGCAGCCGCCTGCACCGGCGGCAGGCCCGGCGTCCGCGCGTACTTCTCCACGATGGCGATTTCCTCCGGCGTGGGGTAGCGTGAGATGAGCATCAGGTAAATGCCGCGAACCACCGTCAAGCCATTGCCTTTAGCGCCGGCGATCATTTTGCGCAACTGGGGACTGCGCACGATACGGCGTTGCACATCGGACGAGTTCAGCAGGTACAGGCGTTGCCGGTCGGACGGCTGATTGTTGCGCTCGGATTCCAGCCCACTGTCGCGCGACGGGCGGCCGAAGGTGGCGAGGAAGGGACTGGTGATGCTGCCGTCGGCCAGCGCGATCGTGCGCTGTTCTTTCGGGATATAGGTGAACGGCTCGGGGATGGGGCTTTCGTAGCTCTCCCCCTCGCCGCCGATCCAGCACAGGGCGTCGATGAGCACTTCGGCATCCAACCGGCGCACGGTGTAGCGCGCGAACCGGGTGGCGGCATTGACATCGTTGTTGCGCGCGATGGAGGACTGCTGGTAGGTGCGCGAGTTGAGTATCAGCCGGTAGATGTGGCGCAGGTCGTATTTCGACTTCACCAGTTCCGCCTCGAGATAGGCGAGCAACTCGGGGCTGGCCGGGGGATTATCCGGCCGAATGTCATCGGCTTCGTGGATGATGCCGTGCCCCATGGTCCACGACCAGATGCGGTTGACGATGTTGCGTGCGAACCACGGGTTGCCGGGGGCGAGCAGCCAGTCGGCGAAGGCCAGGCGCGGGTCGCCGTCGCCGGGGATCGCCACGCTGGTGCCGTCAGGGAGCACGCCCTGCTCCGGGCCATTCACCGCCGGATTCAGGTAGACGATCTCTTCCTTCCACTCTTTGGTTTTCTTATAGGCCACGCGCGAGAAGAAGGCGGCCATCTCATTGCGGCGCGCCTCCGGCCATTTGTCGATGCGGGCGCCCATGAAGGTGAGCGCTACCACGCCGGCAAGCGAGGCGGGGTCGCGCCCCGGGACTGCGCGGTAGAAGTTCACCGCCGGCACGCGGAAGTTGCTGCCGCTGGAGGTCAACAAGTCGCGGGCGAATTGATCGTACGGGCGGTTCTCTTTGATCGATTGGCGCACCCAGCGGTGATACGCCTGCACGGCATTGGGCCACAGGTTGATGGGGAATTCCGATTTGACCCGAAGGATATCACACCACTTCAGCGACCAGTAGTCGGCGTATTCTTCGCGGTCGAACAACGCCTCGATCAGTTTGGCGCGCTTATCCGGGGTGCGGTCGCGCAGAAAGGCGTCAACCTCCTGGGGCGTGGGCACTGTGCCGATGAGGTCGATGTACACGCGGCGGATGAAGACCTGATCGGAACAGGGGTTGCGCATTTCGAGCCCGTGCTGCGCTAACGCGGCGTCCACCCGCTGGTCGATGCCGTTCGCCGGGGTGGACCATTCGGCGGTTTCAAAGGGAGAGACCACAGCTTGCCGGGCCAGGGCCGCGCCGGTACAGACGAGGACCAGGGCCATGATAATCGGCCACGTTCGCTTGTTCACGACTATCCTCCCACTACGCACAGCACGAGCGCATCACTCGTCGGGTCATGATATTAGTGTATACGGTGGGCGGGCGTGAAAGTTGCAGGAGGCATTAAGTTCTTCAGGGAGTTTTCATCGAGGCAGATATCGCTGCTCAGCGCTTATACTGCTTAGCTAGAATACGAATTCCGTGTAGAAAAGTATGTTATAATTCTCTGAGCTTACCGAGCCGTATAACGGACGAGAACTATCCATGCGGTTGCCCGGCATGTCACGCTGACGGCGACACCCGATTTTCCAGGAGGATTGTCCGATGCTGCGCTCTCACCTCTCCCCGTTGCGGGTATGTGCTGTTCTCCTGCTAACGCTGAACTGCGCGCTGGCTATTGCTTCTCCGACCTCCGAGCAAGAACTGGGACAGATCCATCGCTGCCAGGCGGAGGCAACTGCCGCGACCTGGAGCTGGAACGACGAGGAGGCAACACCGGAGTACTGTGCGCGGCGTGAACAACACGAGGGGCGTTACCGGATGGAGTTGATCTATGCCGGCGCGGAGCTGTCCGTGCGCGTGTGCCAGAAGGACGGAACACTGCTGTACGCGTTTCCGGCACACCGGCATACGGTATTCGACATTGACGGCGACATGCTCTATTACGCTGACTACCACTTCAGCAGCAATGGATGTGCGGTGGTTGCGTATGATCTGCAGGCGAAGAGGGAGCTGTGGCGCACGCACCTGCGCGGTATGGGCGCTATTGGCCACTCTGCCTACTACAATCGCGTCACCCTGCAAGCCTATGACGGCGTAATCGTGGTCAAGGGGTGGGAGGCAGAGAAATATCTTGAGTATCTGAATGCGAAGAATGGCCGTACGATTGCCCACCGCGTCTTCAATGAGCCACGCGAGGGGATGAGCCTGTCACTTGCTGTAGATCACACTGCATGCGAGGCCGGCGGTGCACTGCGTCTCACCGCCACCCTGAGCAACGAGGGGAAGGATCGAGAAATTCGCTATGCCCTCGACCGACTGGATGCCGTCACCCTCTATCTTATCGAGCCGAATGGCAATGAGCTCTTTCTGACCAAATCCGGTAAAGCCGCAGGAGAACTGACGTCAACCGTGTTGCGAACGGGTGAACGCATGCCGGTGCTCGACTGTGCGTTTGCCCTGCGGCCGCAATCCCAGGACGCCTGGGGGCACCGCTTCGACTCTGACATTCATTTTCCTATTATCCTTGCGGATGGCCGCAAGATCGAGTACAGCAACCCGCGGGTTGAAGACCTTGCCGCGCCCATGTTTCCTGCACCTGGCGTGTATCATCTGTACCTGACCTTTGCCGGCGCGGATACATTTCCTTACCTGCGCAGCGACTACATCACATTTTCCATCACGGAACCGAAGCCGGTACCGGCCGGTGTGTCGCCGAGCTTCAAGCTGAGTGCCGGTTATCGCCACCATGCATTTCAGTTCATCCAGCCAAGCCCGTCAGGCCGTTTCATCGCTTGCCACCTGCCGAAAGGGTGCGGAGGCGATGACCGCCTGCATATCTACGATAACGAGAAGGGTCGGTGGAACCACCTCCCGCCTGTACAGTGTGATCGCTGGAACTGGTTGCCGGACGAGTCTGGCCTGCTCCTCGGCCACGGCGCTCGCGATAGCGAAACCGCACCAACGCGTTACTGGTACGACTTAAGCCGCATCGGTCTGGACGGCCGGATGCGCCGCCTGTTACGATACGATGGCGGGGTGTTCGAGTGGTTGCTGCTCCCAGATGCCAGCGGTATCGTTATCGCCGGCCACTATGGCGAGCTCCCCGCCCAAACCGAGGATGATCCGGGTGAGCGGCGTACGCAGGTACAGTATTTCGACCTCACCACCGCGCGTTTGCGACCTGTGTGGGTGTCACCGGTGAGTACCGGGCTTTATGGTTTCAAGAATGATTGGCTATCGGTACGAAAACATGACGGCGATTGGGTGCTGGCACACCATGGCCTGGGCGATGATCCGGTGTCGTACTGGATCAACCTGCGCACCGACGTAACTTCGGAAGGTGAAGATGCCAGCTATGAGGACAACTACGCGTATACGCCGGATGGCCGCATGGTGGTGGCGCACGGCAAATTGCGGCATGCGCTACACTGGCCGACGGCTACGCGACAAGTTGCCGGTGATGTGATCACAGTATTCGCACTTGCCACTCCGGAAATCACCTATCGCTGGTCGCCGGATAGCCGGAAGTTGCTCATCAGTCGATGGGACGCTGAACAGCATTTGGACACATTCAGCAGCCCTATTTACGAGATACACAGCGGACGGCTGCTGTACACTCTCGATGACACGCATGTTCCGGCGAAGTCGTGGCCAGTTGCGTGGGTCGGGACGCAACTGGTGTTGATGGAGCGGCGGACGTCTACCGGCAATGCTTCAGAGTTTTTCCTCGTCACCCTTGGAGTCCCGAAACACACGGTTTCGCATAACGAAGCGCTGTTCCGCATCGAGTGGCGACAATAGCGCCTACCATCGCGACAGTGTTAGCGATGGTAGGAGGGGGGAAGCCCCCCTCCCCTGAAGATATGACTCAGCCGACGGTGACGTCCGGCTGGAGGTTGTGCATGACCAGGCCGGTGGGCACTTTGGGGTAGAAGTAGGTGGATTTTTGCGGCAGGCGCACGCCGTGTTGGGCGAGCATGAGCACATCCTCGACCGGCGTAGGGTTGAGGAAGAGTGCGCCCTGCACCTCGCCGCGGTCCACGGCTGCCGCCGCCTGCTCGGCGCTGGCGGTATAGCGCACGTTGCGCTCCACGGTGGCCTCGACCTCGGCTTCCTTGAACAGCGGATCCAGGATGTATTCCTGTAGTGCCATCACGTCGAGGAAGGGCAGGCCGTTGCGCAGCACTTTCGGGGTGGAGAGGAGCATGTACTCGCCATTGGCATACCAGATGAAGGCCTGCTCGTGCTCCATACCGGCGAGGATGTCGCGAATTTGCCCCGGGTGGTCGATCTCGATCGATTGCAGGCGGAAGTGTTCGCCGGCAATACGGCAGAAGGCGGACTGCATCGCCGGCGTGAGCAAGAGGAGGCGGTGGGTGGGCAACACCAGCAGGCCGGGGTCGTTGAGATCGACGAGCAGCATGAAGGCATAGTTGAGCGCCGCATTGGCGGGTGCGCCGGGGAAGCGCTCGCGCAGCAGGTCGCGCAGGGCGAGCATGGTCTCATAGCGGTGATGCCCGTCGGCGATGAGGATTTCGCGCGTGCTCAATGCCTCGCTGATGGCCTCCTGCAGGGCGCGGTCCTGCAGGCACCATAAGATTTCGTCAAACCCGTGCCCGTGCGCTGTTGCCACCGGCGCGCGCTCGGTAGCCTGCGCCAGCAACTCGCCGAGCACGCTGTTGCGTCCATCGTACAGCCCGAAGACCGGGCTGAAGCTGGCCAGGCAGGTTTGCATGAGATTCAGCCGATCGATCTTCGGACCTTTCAGCGTCCATTCGTGTGGAAGCACTTCGCCCTCATTGAAGGGCGACAGGCGCACAGCGGCAAAGAATCCGCTGCGCACGTAGGGCGTCCCTTCCCAGGTGAAGCCCTGGCGGTGGGGATAGAAACACGGCTGCTGCTCGGCGAGCAATGTGCCGTCGCGCAGCCAGTCGGCCAGCGTCTGTTGCGCGCGGGTGTACCGATTATTTTTCTCGGTGTCTTCCGGGGTCTGCACGCCGTATTCCAGGCGGATGACATTCTGCGGATGCCGATCATAGAGCGCCTGTTGCTCTTCGGCGTGAATGATATCGTACGGCGGCGCCAGCACCTCGGCGAGGTCGGCGAATTTCGCGGTGTTATATCGTACGGCGTGAAAAGGACGAACTTCTGCCATCATGCACTCCTGCAATAACGGTCGAGTCCCGGATTATGGGCCCGGGGGTTGCCAACCAAAGCATAGCGGGAAAGCGCCAGGGTGGCAAGCGCTTTGCCCGCCTGGCAGCGTGCATGGGCGCACCGCCGTCTTTCTCTGCGGTTATTCGCCGGGGTATGGTGTCAGTCGAACAGGTTCTCGCGGATGCGACCTTCCAGGTCGGCGCGTTCGTCCTCGGCGAGACGCTCGTCAAGTTCATCGAGGGCTTCCGCGGCCGCGAGGGTTTCGAGTGCCGTTGTCATTCGTCCCACCATCCAGAGGCTGATGATGGTGCCAATGGCCATGATCAGCAGCGATGCCAGGGCAACGGCGCCCATGGCGCGCTGTTCGGGATCGCATTGGATTACCGCATTGCGTCGCATGTTCGCCTTCAGCATATCGACCTCCATGCCGTCACTGAGAGCCTGTAAACGGATATCTGGTTGCCACGTTCGATGTGCAGCATCGACATTGCTACACGGGGCTGCACACCTCCCGTTATACAGCGAAACCGCGCGTTCAGCGGCGCGCGGTTTCGACAACAGACAACGTAATGTGGGATGGCGGTCACACCTTGCCAACGATGAGGCTGGCGTTGTGCCCGCCGAACCCGAACGAGTTGGACATGCAGATGTTGATCGCCTGCTCGCGCGGGGTATTGGGCACATAGTCGAGATCGCACTCGGGATCCGGTTCGCTGTAGTTGATAGTTGCCGGGACAATACTGTCGCGCATGGCCAGCATACAGAAGATCAGTTCGATCGCGCCGCCGGCCCCCAGCAGGTGACCGGTCATCGATTTGGTCGAACTCATCGGGATGCGGTAGGCGACATCACCGAACGCCTGCTTCACGGCCAATGTTTCGATTTTATCGTTGGCCGGAGTGGAGGTGCCGTGGGCATTGATGTAGCTGATCTGCTCCGGCGCGAGTTTGGCCTGCCGCAATGCGGCTTCCATGGCGGCGCGCGCGCCGCGCCCTTCCGGGTCGGGCGCGGTCATATGGTAGGCGTCGCCGGTGGCGCCATAGCCGAGAATCTCACCGTAAATCTTTGCACCACGGGCTTTCGCATGTTCGTACTCTTCCAGTACGACAATGCCCGATCCCTCGCCCATGACGAAGCCGTCGCGCGTGCGGTCGAAGGGTCGGCTGGCCTGCAGGGGATCATCGTTGCGAGCGGAGAGTGCCTTCATCGAGGCAAAACCGGCAACGGAGATCGGCGTGATGGTGGCTTCGGCGCCGCCGGAAATGATGATGGGGGCGCTGCCGCGGCGGATCATTTCCACCGCTTCGCCGATGGCATTGCTGCCGGAGGCGCAGGCGGTGACGATGGACATATTGGGCCCACGTCCGCCCACTTCGATCGACACGATGCCGGCGGCCATGTCGCTGATCATCATGGGGATGAGATAGGGACTGACGCGGTTCGGGCCTTTTTCGATGAGATTCGTGTGTTGTTTTTCCCAGGTGGTCATGCCGCCGATGCCGGAGCCGATGACGACACCGACTTGTGGTGCAAGTTCTTCGGTTACCTCCAGTCCGGCATCCTGCACGGCCATGCGCGCAGCGACAAGTGCGAACTGTACGAACCGGTCGAGATGTTTTGCCAGCTTGCGGTCGATATGATCGGTCGGCTCGAAGTCTTTCACTTCACAGGCGAAGCGGACATCGAAGCCTTCGGTATCAAAGGCAGTGATACAGTTCGCCCCCGAGACGCCCTGGAGAATGGATTGCCAGGTAGCATCAATCCCGAAGCCAACAGGGGTTACTGCGCCAACGCCTGTTACGACGACACGTGGTGTAATCATGCGTTGAGTCGTTCCTTCCGTTTCGGATGTTGCGACGCGAGGATGCAACGGTCACGCGAGCCCGCGCCGTTGGCGGTGGGCTGACGGATTCCAGACGGCGCATCCACTCATAAAGAGGGATGCGCCGTTATGTGTGTTCTGGAAGCCTTAGGCGTTGACGCGACCGTCGATGTAGTTGACGGCATCCTTGACGGTTTTGATCTTTTCCGCATCTTCGTCGGGGATGCTGTCGAGTTCGAATTGTTCCTCCAGCGCCATGATGAGCTCGACCTGTGCGAGGGAATCGGCGCCAAGGTCATCCTGGAAGGAGGCTTCGAGGTTCACGTCATCCTCGGAGACGTTCAGCTCTTCAGCCACGATTTTGCGAATTTTTTCATAGGTCTGTTCAGACATGGTGTTCGTTCCTCCGTATAGGCGTGAGCATGGACGCGCGTATGATACAGGTTTTTTGACTTTTAGGAAAGAGGGTTGCTTGTTTCTCCGCCAATTGCCTGGTTGCGTGCAGGGATAACGATGATTCATAATGGGTATCTGCCCTGTACCGGTACCCCGGTTGCGCGCCCCCACGTGAATTTTCTGACAGGCTAGAGGAATCAATCGCCCCCTGGAGAATTATATTGCAGGGTATACCGGTGAATCACCGATTTGCCGGGTGAGCGCCAACAGGGAAGGCACATGTTCTCGGATTCAGGATTTGCACCCTTCATCCCTCTCCCCTGATTCCTCGACCGTTGGTGCGCGATATCGGCCTGCGCAGTGCGGTTTTCGTCACGCGTCATCGATGATCTCATCCGGCGCACTTTGTTCACACAGGAGGTTGTTCACATGCCAGACTTCACGTCTGCCGTCTTTGTGGCCGCAGTGGCCATCGCCGCGTTAATCGTCTTCCTCAGCATCATCGCCCGCTGGTATCAGAAGGTGGGGCCGAACCACGTGCTGATCATCTCCGGCGGTCGCCGACAGGTGGTGCGTGGGCCGGACGGCCGTCCAATCTCCCTCGGCTTCCGCATGGTGCGCGGCGGCGGCACGTTTGTTCTGCCCGTCGTCGAAAAAGCCGAATTGATGTCATTGGAGTTGATGACGCTTGAGGTGCGCACGCCGGAGGTGTATACCTCGATGGGCGTGCCCATTCAGGTGGACGGCATTGCGCAGATCAAGGTGCGCAATGACGAAATTTCCATCCGCACGGCGTCCGAGCAGTTTTTAAGCAAGGGTATGGAGCAGATCCGCCAGATTGCGCTGCAGACGGTGGAAGGCCACCTGCGCGCCATCCTGGGCACGCTGACGGTGGAAGAGGCGTACCGCGAACGCGACAAGTTCGCCTCTAAGGTGCAGGATGTGGCGGCCAGCGACCTGGCCAACATGGGCTTGCAGATCGTCAGCTTCACCATTCGCGACATTCGCGACACGCAGGGGTACCTGGATGCGCTGGGCAAACCGCGCATTGCACAGGTGAAACGCGATGCGGTGATCGGCGAGGCGGAAGCGAACCGCGATGCGGTCATTCGCTCGGCGCAGGCCAACCAGGAGGGGCAATCGGCGAAGTACCTGGCCGATACGCAGATTGCTGAGGCGGATCGCGATTATAAGATGAAGCTGGCGGATTACACCGCCTCGGTGAATCAGAAGAAGGCCGCCGCAGACCTGGCGTACGATCTGCAAAAGTTCCAGACGCAGCAGTTGGTGACCGCCGAACAGGTGAAGGTGCAGGTGGTCGAGAAGCAAAACCAGATCGATGTGCAAGAGAAGGAAATCATCCGCCGCGAGAAGGAACTGGCGGCCACGATCAACCGTCCGGCGGAGGCAGAGCGCTTCCGTATCGAGCAGTTGGCGTCTGCAGAGCAGTATCGCCTGCAGACAACGGCGATGGGCCAGGCAGAAGCGATCAAGGCGACAGGGTTCGCCGAAGCGGAAGCGAACAAGGCGCGCGGTCTGGCCGATGCGGAAGTCATCCGCCAGACGGGGTTGTCGGAAGCCCAGGCGATGGCGAAAAAGGCGGAAGCCTGGCGCTCGTACAACGAGGCGGCCATCACGCAGATGTTCATTGACAAGCTGCCGGATATTGCCGCCGCCGTCTCCGCCCCGCTGGCGAAGACCGAGAAGATCGTGGTGGTGAATGCGGGCGACGGCAAGGGCGGTGGCGCCAGCAAGGTGACGGCGGACGTGACCCAGATCATCGCCCAATTGCCGCCGATGGTGGAGGCGCTGACCGGCATCCGATTGGAGGAGCTGGTGAAGCGTGTGCCGGGCATGACGCCGGCCGATGCAACGATCATCGAGGCCGATCCTGAGGTAACCAAAGAGGTCACGAAGTAACTTTCTGACCATGGCGTCGCTATACGGAGGACGAGGGCATAGGCCATGCTCTCGTCCTCGTCTTTCGCCTGTGCGTTCTCCCGGCGCTTGACCGATGGGTTGAGGGACAGGTAGGATGTGGGGCCGATAACTTTTCCCGCATGAGGTTACATCATTGGACACCGTATCCGTACATGACCTGATTCTCGACCGGGCGTTGAATCCGCGCCTGCACGGGGTTGACCAGGACGTGGTCGAATTTTATGCCGCCATTTTCCATGAGGTGCTCTGGCCGCCCATCCTCGTGCATCGCGACTCGCACAAGCTGCTGGATGGCTGGCATCGCGTGGAGGCTGCCAAGCGGGCGGGCGTGTACACTCTGCCGGTGCAGTGGGTGGAAGCGAAAGAGGAAGAGCTGTTTGCGCTGGCGGTGAAGTCGAATCTGGCGCACGGGGTGCAGCTTTCGCGCGAGGAGCGCTTTCAAGCGATTGCCCGCCTGCAGCGGGAATCGTGGACGCCGGAACGGATCACCGCGTTCCTCGGCTGTTCGCCGGTCATGGTGAAAAAGACGGAGAAGGCCGAGGATTTGCGCGTGGCGTTGAAGGTGCAGCGCAACCCGGGCGCGACGCTGCCGATTGAGTCGCTGGCGGAACTGACGCGATTGCCGAATGAGTACCACCACGAACTGGCGGAACTCGCCAGCGAGCTGGAGGCGCAGCCGACCGATGTGCGCCGCACGGTGAAGGCTATCAAAAAGGGGCTGGTAGAATCCTCCGGCGATATTCGCAAGGCGATGACCGACGCGGATTTCGTGAAGATGCGCGAAAAGAATCTGGCGCTGAGCGGCGGCGACTGGCTGATGACATTCGCCACTATGGTGGACCAGTTGGAAGCGACGAACATGACGATTACCGCGGTGGAGCAGCAGGCGGCCGAGATGCTGTTCCGGCGCATTCGCGCCTGGGCCGACCGGCAACTGGCCACGATCGGCAACGAGACATCGCTCACGATGATGTAGCACGGCCTGCGCATCCGGCGGCCGGCGTTTGTCAGTCGGCACGCGAGATGCTACAATGCACGCGACAGTTGCCAAGGGGGAGTAACAGGGTCGCGCCCGCGACCCCGGCAGGTCAACAATCTCGAAGGCGCCGCCTTCTGGCCTGACCGACCGGCATGCGTCCGGGTGTGAGACCTTTGGCTACGCGTACGTCAGGCGCGTGGCCGAGGTTCACCGGCACGCGCCCGGAGGAGACATGCCGTACCGACGTTATCTCGCCTGGATGCTGCTGGCCGCCCTCGTCACATTGCCCGGCACGCTCACACGCCTTGCCGGCGTACATATGAGCGCCCCGATGACCGCGGTGCTCGCGGGTGTCGCCGTGCTTGGAGCCGCCTTCCTGTTGCTGTGGGCGTGTGATGCCGCGCAGAAAGATATCTCCCAGGCGCTGGCCATCGCCATTGTCGCCCTCATCGCCGTGTTGCCCGAGTACGCGGTGGACATGTATTTCACCTGGCGCGCGGGCCACGAGCCGCAGTATGCCCAGTATGCCATTGCGAACATGACGGGGGCCAACCGGCTGCTGATCGGCATCGGTTGGGTGGCGATTGCCGTCATCTTCTGGATCAAAACCCGCAAAGCCGTCTTTATCGGCCGCGAACGTCGCACCGAACTCTTTTTCCTGGGTTTGGCGACGCTGTATGCCTTTGTCATTCCGATCAAGGGCAGTTTGGCCTGGTATGACGGCGTTGTGTTTCTGGGGCTGTACGTGTGGTACATCATCGTGGCCGGACGTCGCCCTTGCACCGAATGCGACGTCGATGGTCCGGCGGAACTGCTGATGTCCCTGCGCACGGTGCCGCGCCGGCTGGCCACGCTGGGATTGTTCCTGTTCGCTGCCCTCACCATTCTGGCCAATGCCGAGCCGTTTTCGGAGGGGTTGGTACACACCGGCAAGTTGCTGCACATCAATGAGTTCCTGCTGGTGCAGTGGCTGGCGCCGATTGCGTCGGAAGCGCCGGAATTCGTGGTGGCGATCATGTTTGCCCTGCGCGGGCAGGCGGGTCTGGCACTGGGCAGTTTGCTCTCGTCGAAACTCAACCAGTGGACGCTGCTGGTGGGGATGATCCCCGGGGTGTATGCCGCGTCGTCCGGGCAACTGCACTCGCCCATTCCCATGGGCAGTTTTCAAATGCATGAAGTCTTGTTGACGGCGGCGCAGTCGGCGCTGGCGGTGGTGATGCTGGTGACCTTGCGCCTCTCCGTCGGGCAATCCCTCTTGTTGCTCGGCTTGTTCCTGGGGCAGTTCATCCTGCCCAGCGTGGTGGAGGCGTTCCCCGGGCTGGGCGTGCTCGGACTGCAGGGCGAACAGATTCATCAGCTCTTTTCCCTGCTCTATCTGGTCGCCGCCTTCACGCTGTTCCTGGATAAGCCCGGGCGGTTCAGAGGGTTGATGCAGGGGTTGCGTCGCGATCTGGCCCAGTGCGACATTCTGCCGCACACGCCCGATGCCGTGAGCACGGTGAAGGAAGACGAGGAACCAGCCTTACGGGTCTGATCTTACCATGCCGGCATCAATCC
>JAGUZN010000404.1 GCA_020060775.1 Armatimonadota bacterium | reverse complement strand
GTACTGAGCGCGCCGTTCCCCCTGCTGGTGGAACTCGACCCGCCCACCCATGCGGATGTCGCGCCGGTATTGGAGGCCGCGCATGCGCTCACCGAACACGGCGTGACCGCCATCACCGTGGCGGATAATCCGCTGGCCTCGGCGCGCCTCGACGCGATCACCCTCGCCGGCCTAATCGAACAGGCGACCGGCGTGCCGACCATCCCGCACCTCACCGGTCGCGACCGCAACCGCCTGGCGCTACAGTCGGCCATCATGGCGGCGCATGCGCTGGGCATCCGCGCCTTGCTGGGGTTGACCGGCGATCCGGTGCGCATGTGCAGCGAACCGAATACCTCCGGCGTCTTCGACCTCACCTCCGTCGGGCTGGTGAAGCTCATCGCCGAGTTCAACGCCGGCCTGCCTGCAGAGAGCACCGGCTTCACCATCGGGGTGGGCGTGAACCCCAATGTGCGCACCCTGAGCGGACAGATCGACAAGCTGGCGCGCAAAATCGCGGCGGGAGCGCAATTCGCGCTCACGCAACCGCTCTTCACGCTGGAACGACTGACGGCGCTGCAGGAGGCGCTGGCGGCGGCCGGGATCATCATCCCCGTCTACATCGGCATCCTGCCGCTGCTCTCCGCGCGCAATGCGGCCTTCCTGCATAACGAAGTGCCGGGCATCCTCATCCCCGAGGCCATTCAGGAGCGGCTGGCGCGCTATACCTCGCCCGACGATCAACGCGCCGCCGGGATCGAAATCGCCATGGAACTGGTGCAGCAGTTCGCGCCTCACGCACAAGGATTCTACTTCATCACCCCGCGCAACCGCATCGAAACGGTCCTGCCGCTGCTGGAGGCCGGACGGCGTGCGCGTGTGTGATATGTGGAGCATGCCGTTCGATATACAGCCCGCGGCAGGACTCGTGTGCTTACCCGGCGAAAGAATGGTTTGTTCAGGCACACTGACGCTGAACCATTCGACCCATGCTTATCGCCGCTGTACTCATCGTGATTATGCTGGCCGGCGTCCTGTACCGACGCACGCAGCCTGAACAACCGGCGCGGCAATTCCTGTGGCCGCTCGGTGGCCTTGCCACGTGGATTATCACACTCATCCTCGCCCAGCATGTGTATGCTCTCCCTGAGGCCACTCCTGCCTGGAGCCTGTTGGCGGTGGCGTGCAGTATCGTCGCGCTGGGCGTCGGTCTGCTGTGGTTTTTTCTCACCTTCCCCACGCGAATGCCGGCAGCGCGATGGACCGCGATAGCTGCGGCTTTCGTTGGCATTGCATGGATAGGCCTGCTCCTGGTGTTCTGGACGAGTGATGGTGCTCTCCATGCGCCCGCCTGGCTCACGGCGCCCGCTCTGCACCATGCCGCCAGCGGGCTGCTGGCCTGCTGCGGGCTGAGCCTGGCGCTGCGATTGCTGGTGGCGCCGCGCGTGCGCCATATCAGCCGCATCCAGTCTGCCTATACCACTGTTGGCCTGCTGCTCGGCATCGGCGGGTTGATGATCGACGCCGCCCTGCTGCTGCCCGTCGCCAGCTTCATTACGCCGGGATACGGCGTATGGGGACTGGTGTTGTTTGCCGGCCTGGTGGTGTACGCTGTCACACGTACGCGCCTGTACAGTCCCATGGTGTTGTTCGGCAGCATGCTGCCCCACGCCATCATCTTCCTCTTCCTGGCGTACATCTTCTCTTCCGTTGTCGCGGTATCCAATCGCTACCTTGCCTTCCGCTATGGGATGCCGCACGTATACGGCACCGTCTTGCTGGCGTTTTCCTTTTCGGTACTGTATCCTGCCATTCTCGTTGGCCTGCGCTACGTACTGGACCGCACGTTGTTGCGCGCCTCCTTCACGAAGCAACGCGCGCTGCAGCACGCGCGCGACGCCTTCAGTAACCTGTTCGAGAGTCCGTTGCTTGCCGGAGCGCTGGCCTACATTCTCGGAGAAGTGTTGCATCCCCGTAGTTGCCATGTCTACCTGTGCGATGGAAAGGATACGCTAACGCTCGCCTATCCCGCGCAAGAGACCTCGCAGTTTCCTCTAACCCTGCGATTGGACGATGCGGTGCCCGCGTTTCTGCTGCAACGGGGCAGTGCCGTCTTCACCGAGGAACTACTCGGCGGTGATAATCACCGGTCGGTCGGTGAGACGTTACAGCACTGGGAGGTGGCCCTGGCTGTGCCGCTGTGCGTCAAGCAGACCTGCTATGGCCTGGTACTGCTTGGAGAGAAGTGCACGGAACTGGGCTATACTCTGGAGGATCTGTCCTTACTCAAGCGCATCGCGCGCGATGCGCTGCCCGCACTGGAGCGTGCCCGACGCTATGATCAACTCCGCGCCGCCAACGCGCAGTTAACCGCCCGCATTGATCAGCAAGGACGACAGTTGCATAAGGCAACGACGCAGTTGCGACTGGCGGATCTGGCAAAGGATCATTTCCTGGCCACGCTCTCGCACGAATTGCGCACGCCGTTGACGGCGATCCTCGGCTGGACCGAGATGGCAAAGGACGATGGCTCGCCCCAGGTGATGGCGCGGGCGATCGATGTCATCCAGCTCAATGCCGAGCGGCAGCAACGGCTGGTAAGTGACTTGATGGATGCCTCACGCATCTCCTACGGCAAGCTGGCTATTCACTGCGAGCCGGTGGACCTCTGGGCGCTGGCAGAACAGGCGGCACAGGATTTCATCCAGCATGCGGCCGAAAAGCGACTGACCTTGACGCTGCAACCGCCGCATGAGCCGTTATGGGTGTCGGCGGATGCCATGCGCCTCGTGCAGGTGATCGAGAATCTCCTCAGCAACGCAGTGAAGTTTACCGACGCCGGCGGCGAAATCACCGTCACTGCTTCAGGGAATTCGCAGACGGTAACACTGCAGGTGCGCGACACCGGATGCGGTATTCCTGCCGAGATATTGAGCAGCATCTTCGACCCGTTCCAACAGGCGCGCGATCATCGTAACGGCGGCGGGCTGGGGATCGGGCTGGCGCTGGCCAAGGGCATCATGGACCTGCATGATGGACAGGTGATCGCCACCAGTTCGGGTGAAGGGCAGGGCAGCACCTTCACACTTGTGCTGCCCTCGTTAGCCCACCCGCTTCCGCTTCCCCTGCCCGAATCTCGCATCAGTTCGGTCAGCAGTATGGTCGATGTGGTGTAACAGCTTTCGGCGTTGTTTACGCCACCATTTCCCCGGTGGTCGGTTCCGCCAGAAACGCTCGCGTCAGGCGCAGGAATTCGCCGGCATGTTCGTCATGCGGAAGCATGCCGCACTCGTCGAGCACCTGCAGCCGCGCCTGTGGATGGCGGAAGAGTAGATCGCCCACCTCATCGAGCGGCGTATAGTACGCCTCGCGCCCGGCCATGATGAGCACAGGGAGTTTGATATCGGCAAAAGCCACGCGCAGCGGCAAGTCGAGACGCCCGCTCATAAAAGCGGCAGCGGCATAGCGGCTGCCGGGCTGATGCGCCGCGCTGTAGACCATATCGACCAACTCGGGCGTAACCATTTTTGGATCGTAATAGGTGTGCTCGACCAGTTCACGCTCGATTGCCGCACGGGACACCAGTGCATAGTAGAGTGACGTGCCGAGCACGGGCGTGCGCAGCGAAACGTAGGCGGCATTTTCCACCAGCAGGGATGCCTGCGAGGTGGTGCCGGTGGGATTCACCAGGATCAACCGGTCCAGGCTTTCCGCTCGGCGCACGGCGGCGTTCACCAGGTATGACGAGGACAACGCGCTGGCCGCGGCATGCGCCCGCTCGCCGATCACATCCTGCAGGAAGTCGTGGATGAGATCGGCATACAATCGTCCGGTATAGTTCATCGCCGGTTTGTCGGACAGGCCGTAGCCCAGCAGGTCGAGAGCGTAGACCGTGAAATGATTGGCCAGATCGGGAAAGACCTTACGCCACTCCCACGCCGAGCCGCCGGCGTTAGGGTTATGAATGAGCAGCAGGGGCATGCCGCGACCCATGCGGTAAAAGGCCACGCGGCCATAGGACCAGTCGTAATAGCCGATATCGCCGGGCAGCGGCTGTTCGAAGCCGGCCGCGCGCGAGGCGATAAGCGCATTCACTGCCGCCGGGACGGCCACGGCTGCACCGGCCAAGAGCACACCTCGCATCGATCGGTTCATCTTCGGTTCCTCCGTCATCACTACGTTGTCATTGTCCGGCCAGCCGCTGCCAGAGCCGCGACCAGAACGTCGCCTCCTGCGCCTCTTCGCGTTTCTCGGCAAGCAGAACGCGGAAGCGTGGGTCGCGCGCAATGCCGTGAAATGCCGGCTCGTTCACAATCACCCGACGAATTTCGGGTACCCGGATGATCGCACTGGCGAGGTCGGCCAATGCGTGGTCGGCATCCTGCTGCAGGGCGTAGGCTGCAGCGCGTTGCAGCAGGGCGATGGCTTTATCGGGCTCTGGCGCCAGCGTTAACGCGCAATTGGCCGAGGAAAGCGCTTCATCGATGAAGCCCAGCGCCAGGAAGACGCGCGTGTAGCTGATATGCACGCGGAAGTCCTGGGGGGCATGTTTCAACGCCTGCTCGAGCAGGCTGCGCGCGTCCTCAGGCCGCACCAGTTCATCCAGCAACACGTCCGCCACCAGCGGCGCCAGCGTCGACAGCCATTCAGGGTCTTCCGCCACTGCCTGGTGGTAGGCGGCGATCGCCTCGTGATAGCGACCGGCATACAGATACTCGCAGGCTGCGCGGTACGCCTCATCGCCGGCCTGGCCCCGCCGCAGGGCTTCCACCGGCTGGGGCGCATGCGCCCGGCGT
>JAGUZN010000276.1 GCA_020060775.1 Armatimonadota bacterium | reverse complement strand
TTCTCGGCCAGCCCCACTGCGCGCGCCAACCGGTCCTCGGCAGTGGACTCCACCAGGCCTCCGCCCGGCCACACGAGCACAATCTCGCCGCGCGCCGGATCGCGCACGAGGCTGTCAGCGATATCGGCTGCCGTACCACGGCGGAGCTCTTCAAAGGTTTTCGTGAGTTCCCGCGCCAGCAGCAGCGGCTGTGCCGGGACGAGGGCAGCCAAATCGGCCACGGTTTCGGCGACGCGGTGTGGGGCTTCAAAGGCGGCGTTGGTGTCGGGCTGCAGCAGACTTTCGCGCAGCAGGGCGCGGCGTTCGTTGCGCGCACGCGGCAGGAACCCCAGGAAGCGGAATCGATCGGTGTTGAACCCGGACACCGCCAGTGCGGCGGTCACCGACGACGGGCCGGGAACGGGGACCACGGGGATGCCGGCGGCGAGGCATGCGGCGATCAACGCCTGGCCGGGGTCGCTGATGCCGGGCATGCCCGCATCGCTGACCAATGCCACATCCTGCCCCGCCTGCAGCAGGGCGATCACCTGTGCTTCCCGCCCGAGGCCGCTGTGGCGGTGGTAGCTGAGCGTGCGTGTGGCTATTGCGTAGTGCGCGAGCAGCTTGTGCGTGACGCGCGTGTCCTCGGCGGCGATGACCGCCACTTCCTGCAGGATGCGAACCGCGCGGTACGACATGTCCTCCAGATTGCCGATCGGTGTGCCAACCACGTATAATGTTCCCGGCATTGCATCTCCCTGGCAATACGTACTGGCCCTATTATAGCAGGAACGCCGTCCGCGGCTTCACCTCCTGATTTGCCAGGCCAGTCGACCGCCCGTTTTGGGCTTGGAGATGAGCATGTTTGAGGAATACGATCCGAAGCGCGCACCCCGTCCCCGGCTGCCCCAGCCCGCGCAGCCACCGCCCGATCCCGTGCTGGTGCGTCGGGCGGTGTTGATCAGCCTGGGCCTCGTGTTGCTGATCGGCGGCATCTGGTGGTGGCGACAACCCGCTCAATACCAGGTGGTCGCGCGATTGTCAGCGCACGACTCGACACTGCTCCCTTGCACGAAGGGATTCCTGCTGCGCACGAATGCACACACTTTTGTTCTATACGACTGGCATGGACGGGTGCGCTGGCGCGCATCAACCGCTGATGCATCTGGGCGGGCAACTGCTGGCCCAACAGAGTTTTCCGTATCTCCCGACGGGAGCTTCTTCGCCGCAGCCATCGTGGAAGACGGGCGCATCCACCTGCGCAGCTGGCAGGAGGGTCACGCGTTGTATCACGGGAAACTCCCGCGTACCGCGCACGAACGCTACCGTGTCAAGGCGCTCGACAGCGGTCGCATCTTTGCCTGGGCGTACACCACGCCGGAGAGCACGGCCCTGGCGATTGCGGGCACGCGCATTGTCGCTCGCGGCACACTGCTGCCGCATTGCGTGATGGCGCCGGACGGCGGCACGGTCGTCGGCAGGCAACAGAACGGTGTGCAGTATGCCGGCGTGATTGTCCGTGATGGAAAAATCACCATTACGCCTTCATTGCCGATTGACGAAGCGGTGAATCTGGATGACGACCCCACCCTGGTGACGCAGACTGCCGCGTTCGCCGGCGGTGCGGTGGTGAGCCGCCGTGGCACGGTGTACCGGCTCGATGGCGGGATGACGCGCGGCAGCGGATGGCAGCATGCAACCATCTCGCCGCAAGGCACCGCAACCTTGCAGACGCGGGGGAAAGAATGCCGCATATTCCTGCCGGCGACAGGCGCCGCCTGGGCATTTTCGCTCGAAGGCAATCTCGGCGGCGATGCCACTGATGATGGTCGCTATGCCCTGGTGTGGAAGCAGGTACGTCTGCCAGAACTTCTCGTCCACGATGAGCCTGCTTCCGGGCAGGCTCGTGTATCGCGTTTCGAATTGGTCCTTTACGAGCGGCCGGGGCGCGTGCGCGCTCGCCTCCCGATCCGCGCATTACCTCAGGAGGCTACGTGGTACCCTTCTCCGGATGGCAAGGCGATTGCCTTCAACGCAACACGGAGGGATGGTGGGTTTCGCTGCCGGGTATACCGCCTGAAAAGGTAACATGGTGGCAGGGGGCCCTCCCAGGCCCCCTGCCACCATGTGCATGCAATCAGCGTGCGATTATTGGATGGAGCCGACCAGCGAGTAGATCGGCGAGATAACGCTGATGGCGATGAAGCCGACCATCACACCCAAGCCGACGATCATGATCGGCTCAATGAGCGAGGCCAGACCTTTCAGCGTGGCATCGACCTCGGCTTCGTAGAAATCCGCCACTTTGACCAGCATCTGGTCGAGTCGACCTGTTTCCTCACCGACGGCGATCATCTGGGTGACCATGACAGGAAAGATCGTACTGTACTGCAATGGGTCGCTGATCTTCTCGCCTTCTTTCACACTGACGCGCGCCTTTTCAATGACCTCGGCGACGGCCAGGTTCCCGGCAGTATCGGTGGTAATCTCCAGTGCGCGCAAGATGGGGACGCCGCTGGAGATGAGTGTGCCAAAGGTGCGCGCAAAGCGCGAGATGGCCACTTTGAGCACAATATCGCCAAAAATGGGGATGCGCAGTTTCACCTGATCGAGATGCATGGCCCCGTGCTTCGTGCGCCCGTAGAGGATGATGCCGACGATAATGGCCACAATAGCCAGGATGACCAGATACCAGTGATCGCGGGTGACGACGGCGAAGGTGAGCATCGCCTTGGTGGATGCGGGCAATTTCACGCCCATCTCGTTGAAGATTTGTTGAAACTTTGGCAATACGTACCACATCATGACACCCATAACGACGGTGGCGAAGAAGAAGACCACGATGGGATACATCATTGCCGAGCGCACCTTCTGGCGCATCTCCAGTTCTTTCTCCAGGAACAAGGCCAGGCGGTCGAGCACCTGGTCGAGGATACCGCCCGCTTCTGCCGAGCGAACCATGTTCACGTAGAGTTTAGAAAAGACACGCGGGTGTTTGCTCATTGCCTCGGTCAGGCTAATGCCGCCATTCACATCCTTGCGCACCTCAGCCAGTGACTCGCGCAATACGGGGTCTTTGGTCTGGCGCTGCAGGATGTCCAGGCATTTCAACACGCTCAACCCGGCGTCAATCATGGTGGCGAACTGCCGACTGAAGATGACCAATTCACGCAGTTTCACTTTGGAGAACTGCTTCATGAATTGGCTGGGGCCTGCTGCCGAGGCAATCTCGTCAATGGAGACGATGTGGTACTGGAGCTCGGCAAGCCGTGACCGCACGGATTCGAGATTTTCGGCTTCGAGTGAACCGGAATACGGGCGACCGGTCCGATCGATAGCGTTATAGCGGAAAGTTGGCATTACTCGGGCTCTCCTGCGATCAATGTCGCCCCGCGCCTGTTACGCCCACACATACAGCTCTTGCCTGGTATGCCAGGCCTCGATGCTCCCGGGCGAAGGCGGTCACATCCATTACAGTACAGACAAATCCATTGTAGCGAGAACTGCTCGCAAATCCAAGCATTTCGAGAAAAAAACTTTGGGCTCAAGCATCCGGTTGGCTGCAGGGGAGTAATGCCGAACCGGTATGACACGTTTACGATCGTCTCTTTATCATTCCGCGTTCTGCCCGTACTTTCCCATACTCGCAGAAAAAGGCCAGGAATTGGTGATATTAGCGCCGCACCGGACGGTACAGCCCTCGCGCGCTCAGAAACTGCTTTGCCCGTCTCTGTCCAGTCTCGCTTGATCTTTCCGCGCCTGTCGGTCTGGGTTCTCCTCACCCTATCGGTCTCTGATAGCGCCTCGGAGCCCCCAGAGCAGCAGTCACGCACATCTGCGGCGCGATCCGCGAACAGATCCTGTGAAAACATTTTCTCAGACCACTAGCGCTGTGGAGGCCACTTCAGTGAGCATGCGGTTGTAATACGCTTCATACGCCCGGATACCCGCATCTTCGCTAAAGCGTTCGACGGCACGGTGGCGAGCCGCTGCACGAAATGCGCTCAGGCGGTCGTCGTCTTCCAGCAAAGCTGCGGCGGCATGCCCCAATGCTTCGACATCGTACACCGGCGCCAGCATCCCGCACACCCCCTCCTCCACGACCTCGGGCACGCCGCCGATACGATACCCCACCACCGGCGTTTCGCAGGCGAGCGCTTCCAGCGCCGCCAGGCCAAATGATTCCACTTCCGAGGCCATGAGAAAGAGGTCGGCGACGGATAAGATATTTTCCACGGCGACCATTGTGCCGGTGAAGGTGACCCGGTCGGCGATTTCCAGTTCGAAGGCCAGGCGTTCAGCGGTCACGCGTTCCGGCCCCTCGCCCACGACAACCAGGCGCGCCGGCAGCCGCCGGCGGATGCGATCAAAGGCGCGAATCACATCGGTGATGCGCTTGACCGGGCGCAGATTGGAGATGTGGACGATGAGACGTTCATTCTGATGGGCGAAGTTTTCGCGGAAGCAGGGCGGGATGGTCCGCCGTTGGAAGCGATGGATATCCACAAAGTTCGTCAGCACATCAATGGTGCGGTCGAGTTCGAAGTCTTCGCGCGTCGCTTCGGCCAGGTACTGCGACACGGCGGTAACGCCATCGGATTGCACCAGCCCAAAACGGGTGATCGGGCGATAGGAGGGGTCAAGTCCGACCAGCCGGGTATCGGTGCCATGCAGCGTGGTGACGGTCACGAACGGGTGGTGACAGATTTGCCGTGCCAGATAGGCGGAGATGGCGTGCGGGATAGCATAGTGGACATGCAATATCTCGAGGCGTTCTTGCGCAATCACCTCCGCGAGGCGCGAGGCCAGCGCCAGGTCGTACTGCGGATGCTGCAGGGCAGGATAGGGAAACAGATGCACCTGATGAAAGTGCAGATTCGCCGAGAGATCTTCCAGGCGAAAGGGCATATCGGTGGCAATGAAGTGCACGTCATGGCCGCGTGCCGCCAGGCCCTTGCCCAGTTCCGTTGCGACGATGCCGCTGCCGCCAATGCCGGGAAAGCAGGTGATGCCGATGCGCATGTGTTGGATCTCCGAGGGTGTGATCGTTGTCCGGGACGCCGCAACGCCTTTACTGAGGTCAGCCGTTATGGCTCGACCGGCGTCGTACGCGTATCGAGCAGGACGCGCAAGGCCGCTTCGCTGCGCTGCAGGCCCTGTTCAGCGGCGGTATTTTGTGGATCGCGGGTGACGAGAGCGCGATAGCCTTTGACGGCAGCCGTCAGGTGCTCGGCCGCTTTAGTGGAATTGCCCAGATGCTGGTAACACCAGGCCAGATCCTGGTGGAGTCGCGGGCTGGCGTGCTCGTCGTTGCGCAGCAATTCTTCGTACATGGTGACGGCATGCTCGTATTTACCGGCGAAATAGGCCCGGTCTGCAGACTCAATGGTGGCCGCACGCCGGTCCAGGGCGCCAGGGTCGAGGGCAGAAGGGCCGAGTACAGATGGCGGGCGAGCAAGCGGTTCAACGGTTTCCTCGACCGACTCCTGGGTAGCGACAACCGGTTCGTTATGTTCCGCCGTCGTGGGTGTCGTTGTCGTCTCGACGGGGGCGGAGGCGGGAGGCACTGTCGTGGCCTCGGGCAGCGGCGCAGGCACGCGCCAGGTCCAACGCGGGGTGTGCCGCAATGGCGGCCGCTCCAACTCCATTTGCAGGATTGCCGCACGTTCATCGGTATGGCGGTCGCCATCCCAGAAGGCGAATACGACTGCCAATCCGCTGCACAGCAGACATCCGACCAGCACCCAGGTCATCCAGCCGGCGTTGCGCGGCGGCGTTGCCATGCCCGATGTATCGATCAATTGCGGGGAGTCGCCGGTTTTCGCGGCAACGCTCAATGCCGCCTGGAAGTGGTAGCGTGCAGCCGCTTCATTGCCGCTTTGCTCGTAGAGTTGTCCGAGCAACGCGTGGATGGTTGTGGAATCCGGGTCGAGCGAGAGGGCTTCCCGCGCATGGCGCAGCGCCGTCGTCACATCGTTATCCTGGTGGCATTGACGGGCCAGCCCGAGCAGGTGTTGCACGCGGGCCACCCGCTGGTCAACGTCGGCCCGCGGGTTCTCGGCGCGAGCGCCGCACGTCGAGCAGTCCGCCAGGCCTGCCGCAAATGTGGCGCCACATTGTTCACAAATAAGTTCGCGCATACCGTCTAATGAATTAGCAGCCGTGTTCACTGTTTCTCAAGAAAAACCGGCGCTCTGTTCTGTCTACGCCTAATGGATGTCGTACCCACCAACAGATACGGACAAACGTCCTATCCCTATGGCGAGAGACACGGCGACAATACCATCCCTGTTCCGGGTTGGCATTGCCGCCGTAATGAGCGTACCCGCTGGTACGGCACTGCATGCGCTCGGTGGCATTACAGGCGAAAATCTCCGTTGATTGCCTGTGCCTTTTGTTGGTAGATATCGACAAGCAATGTCACGGTGCCTTGCGGGTCAACCTTCATGCCTTCCATGATCGGGATGAAGGCCGTCAGCGTTTCTTTATCAAAGGGCAGCAGTTTCGTGTCAATCAGATGGGCGGACACCGGGTCGAGTACGAGCCGCAGTTGCGTGTATAACCCCGGGGGCACCTGGGCGGTTGCCGTCTGGGTATAGTCGGCCGGCAGATCTCCATGCAGCAATTCGACCAGTGTGGGCTTGTTGATTACCGGAATGGGCAGGTCGGGGTTAATCAACCCGCTCGGGATTGCCCACGCATCCGGGATGGCAGCCCAGGGGTCTTTGACGATGGCGCCATCGGTGAGTAGTGCGATTTGGGTCAGGGTGAGCGAGAGGTCGGACGGCACGACCGCTCGCGATTGTGAGTCAATCAGCAACAGGTTCACAGTGCCGGGCGTAGCATCGCCGGCGGAAGTCAGGATATTGCCGCCTCCATCACACCCCGCGAGGAGGAATACGGCGAGGAACAAGCCTACCAGCGCGCACAGTAACGGACGAGATCCCTTCATGGTTCAACACTCCTTCCGGAGAAAAATCCAGCCGATGTCAATTCACCGCTCGTGGCGAAGCAGCGATCCTCTATCGCCCGGCGTGCCCCCGGCACGCAGGTAAACGACGTCGGGCCTATGTGCATTATGCCGGTTTCGGTGGATTTGCGGCTTCAGCGCTATGACATGGATGTATCGGAAGGTGTGCAAGAACGCCCTCTATGGACATGGGGGCAAGGTATTGATTCTTTTCCGCGACTTAGAAGGGCATTGTGTCTCGGCCGCGAATGTAGGTAGTAATCAGGCATTACCGCAGCCTGGGGCCAGGCAACATTTGAGTAAACCGACCGCCTGGAGGGATATTTAGCGAACTCTTTTCGAGGGGTTTGACAACATCTGCGGTTTCTCGCATAATAGGACCGTATTATTTGCCTTCGGGAAATTCCCGCACCCGGAGATCGCGCCGTTGGGTCACATCGCACTACTATGCAGCAACGCCCTATGACACAAGGGGAAGACCCGCAACTCCGCTCGGCAAGCGAACGGGAAACGTTGGCCTTGTTTCGAGCGTTCCGCGATTCGCGCGATTCAACCTCTCGCGATCAGATTGTCTGCGCCCATCTCCACCTCGTTCACAGCGTCGCACGGCGTTTCAGCGGATTGGGCGAGTCCTTTGACGATCTCATACAAGAGGGTACGATCGGGCTGTTGAACGCCGTCGACCTCTTTGACCCGGATCGCGGCATCAAGTTCAGCACCTACGCCTGCCACCTCATCACCGGACAGATTCAACATTACTTGCGCGACCGCGGGCGCTTGATTCGCCAGCCGGCCTGGGTGCAGGAACTCAATACGAAGATCTCCCGCACTACTGAACAACTGGCACAACAACTCGGCCGCGACCCACAGCCGGATGAGATCGCCAGCAAGCTCGGTATCCCTGAGGAATCGATTCACAACGTGCTGGCCGCGCGCGAACTGAACCGCGTTATGCCCCTGCAAGCCCCATCGGAGGGGATGCGGGACGGCGATACCCTGACGGTTGAAAAGCAGCAGCGCCGCGCCTCGATGGCTTCTCTCCGCCTGCCGGTGGAAGATCGTATCGTGCTCGACGAGACGATCAATACGCTCAAGCCGCTGGAACAACAAGTCATCCGCCTGTTCTTCTTCGGTGATCTCACGCAATCCGAGATTGCCCGCAAGCTCGGCATTTCGGTGAATTATGCTTCCTACCTGCTGCGGCGCGGCATCACGAAGATCAAGACTGCGCTCGATGAGCAATCACGCCAGGAAGCGGCCGCATTGACGGAGCGCGAGGATGTTCCCGTGCAGACGGCCCGTGACGATGTTCCGATCCACGACCCGATCACCGGGGCGTACTCGGGGGCGTATCTGCGCACGCGCGTCGCGGAAGAGGTGGCGCGCAGCCGTCGCTACCCGACAAACTTTGCCTTGATCCTGGCCGAGGTGCATGGCCTCCCCACCGATGCGGAGGTGCAGAAAATTCTCATCGGCACCGCGCAGTTCATCAAAAACTGCACGCGCACCATCGACATGATTGCCTACCTGGGCAATTTCCGCTTTGCCCTGCTGCTGCCGCATACCGGACGCGAGGCGCGCGTGCTGGGTGAGCGCCTTTGCCAGCGCTACAGTGTTCGCGATGCCGATATCGTCCCGTTCCTCTGCGTCGGCTATGCCGTCTTTCCCATGGATGGCAGCACCATGGAACGGCTTTTTGACCGTGCTGAACATGCGCTCACTTCGTCAGTCAAGTCCGGTTCGGTCTGCGGCGTTCCTGCCGGCCGTCCCCGCTAGCACCCTCTTCCGACAACGGCCACTTGTTGCCGACACTGCGCTTCCTCGACACCATCCCGCATGCCGATTTTTGTCCACTTCTGACCACACGATCTTCCACTTCCCCGGATTGGTGTTCATCGCCAACAGGGAGGAGAGCAGGCTGTGGGAAGGTATAACCCAGAGTCGCTTGAGGAGGAAGTGGTATGCATCGATTTGTCCGGTCTGCAGGATGGGTGTGTTGCCTGGTGCTGGGAATGTTGCTCTGGGGCCATGTGCCCGGTCGCGCGGCCGATGGCACCTTGGCACTGGGCGACACCGTGACCGGAACGCTCGCGAACGGCGCGAGCCAGCTGTATCATCTGAGCCTGGCTGAAGAAAGTCCACTGGCCCTGCGCTACCAGACGGGCGTGTTCGGGGCGTTGCCGCTGGAGGTGCGTTCCGGGGCGGCAGACGGCCCGGTCATTGCCAGCGTGCGCAACACTCCGGCGGAGAAAGTGCTCTGGCTACCCGCTTTGGCGGCCGGCGAGTATTACATTGGACTCACGCACGATAATGCCACACTGGGCACTATTTCGTTCTCCCTCACGGCCGCCGCCACCCTGGATACGACGCCGTTGGTTGCACCCTACCTGCTGCCGGAGGGCGGGCGCACGCAGGTCTATCGCATTGATCGTACTACCGCCGATCCGCTGTACCTGACGATCCGCAAGCCGGAGGCCGTGGATACCCTCGCCATGCTCTACGGCGAGACGATCAGCGGAGACCCCCTGACCAGCGACCGTAACACCTACAGCCACCTGTTAAGTCTGGCCTCTGCATCGGCGGGGGTGTATTACCTGCTGGTACACACCGTTGATGCGGGTGCGGCGGCGAAGCCGTGTGACATCACCATCGCCTCCTCGGCCATCGTACTACCGCCAGGGACGCCGGTGTCGGGACAGCTCAGCCAGGCCGGGGAGATTCTTCTTTACCGGACGGAGGCGACCGCGGGGAACCCGCTGTTTGTCAGCCTCATCAAAGAGAGCGCGTGGCCCGGCTATGTGGAGGTGCGCCAGGGGGCGGTGGATGGCCCCATTGTGGCGCAGGTGGACCGCGGCGCGGGGGAGATTACCGCTGACCCCGACCAGTGGTTGGAGGTCACCACGCCGGCCACCGGCCCGTACTTCATCCGCGTCGAGCCGTTCAATCGCGCGACTTCGTTGCCCACGCCTTTGCCATTCTCCCTCACGGCTCGGCAATCGCTGCCCACCCTATCAGCCACGGCGCAGAGCGTGGCTCTGCCCGGCATACACAGTGTTCGCTGCTATGTCCTTCCGGCGACCACCGGTGAGCCGCTGTATGCCTTTGCCGATCATAACACCGACAAATCGCTACGCCTGAGTCTATTGAAAGGATCGCTTGAAGGCGTGGTGGTCGCTTCCGCCAATGGCGCAAAGGACCAACTGGTCTATCATGCCGCCGCCGAGAATGCGCGCTATTACGTCACGGTGAGTGAAAGTGCGGTATCCAGTTGTCAACTCACCGGCGGCAGCCATTTGCCCACCGTGACTGCCGGTTCTCCGATCGCCGGCGCCATCGCCAACAGCAACGACATCGCCTGGTACGAAGTGCCGGTCGCAGCCGGTGAAGAGGTGGTGCTGCACCTGGAAAAGGCATCGGCCTTTGCGACGCATACGCCCATGCGCTTCACCTCGCCGGTAGGCGCGGCCCCGGGCAGCGACACGAGCACCGGCGATGTGGTGGACCTGTTGACCCCTGCCAGCGCGACAACCTTCTTTGTGCGCGTGTCAGGCGGTGCCGGCAATTACACCCTGCACGCGCGCCGGACGTTCACACCGCTCACCCTGGGTACGACCGCTGATGCGCCGATGGCGCATGCTGGCAGCGAGTCGTGGTTCGAGGTGACGAGCGCCCCCAACAAGCCGTTGTTCGTGGCGACCGAAAAGGTGAAGAGTACGGCCACTACGCTGATGGTGTATCGCGGATCGCTCAAGACTGTCGCGGCGGAATTCGGCGGCGCCTACAGCGATTATTGCTACCTGCCGGCGCAGCCCACTGCCACCCGCTACCTCATCCGCAAGCGCGCCCCGCTGGAGGGGTTCACAGTGGACGCCTCGGAGCGATTGCTGGCGGCTTCGGCCTTGCCGGAGTTGGCGGCAGGCCAGACGAAGACCGGAACGTTGTTGAGCCAGTACCATCGCCGTTTCTTTCAGGTGACGATGCCAACCGGCAGACCGCTCACCCTGCAGGGCACGTATCCGGTGTTGCTGGAAGAAGCCACCTCCGGAAAGACGCTGAATATCGGACTGCTGGCAGCCGTGGCGGGGATGAACACGCCGTTGATCGCCATCGTGGATGCCGGCGCCGCGGGGGATTACTCATTGATGGCTTCCACTGATCTACTGCCGGCCAGGCAACTTTATTACAGCAATGCCGTGCTGGAAGGGAAGGTCGATCTGGAAAAGACGACCCTGGGGCGGATGAAATTCCTTGCCGGATCGAATGTGTTGCTCGGCGAAGAGGGGAGTACGACGCAGACGCTGTTTGCCCCGGAGGATGCCGCGTATGCCAGCGGATGGCAGTTGAGCGATGTGTATGCCGATACCAGCAGCCTGCAGTTGACCTGGCGCCATGCAGCCGGCCTGGTGACAAAAAGCCTGGTGTTGCGCGGGACAGCACAGCGCGCGGAAGCCGTGTGCACGCTGGATACGCCGAAGCCGATGCTCCTACGCCACGCGCTGAAGCCGCCGGTCGCCAGTGGAGGGACGTGCGCCTTTGCCGTTCCCATGAATCCGATCGCCAGTACCGATTACGCGCAGAGCGGTGTCGCCGCCCTGTACCCCGCGACCCTGGGCAATCTGGCGACCCCCGTGCAGCGTTGGGTGGCCTTCTGGCCGTTGAGCGTCAACGAGGTGTACGGTTTCACGCTGGGGGCCGACTACCAGGTGGGGCTATCCACGGATGGCGCGTACACCGTGACTCGCCTGCGCGCCCCGGCCGGGCGCAGCAGCTACACGCTGCACCTGGCACGTCCAAAGCCTGATCCGACCTACGCGGCGTTAAGCAGCGTGGCCACGCGCCCCGCGCTGGCGCTCACGCATACCGCGCCGACCACTGTCCCGCGCGGCACAGCGGTGACCGGCACGGTCACCCTGCAGAACAGCGGAGCGCAAGCGGCCACGGGCGTGGTTGCCACCGTGACGCTGCCGCTTTCGGTGACGTATGACAACGGTTCGGCAAGCCAGAGCGGCAGCTACGCGACCGCCACACGCACCATCACGTGGAACCTCGCGACGCTGGCGGCAGGCGCAACACAGCACTTGACATATCAGTTCTCTGTGAAGTCGGGAACTGCGCTGGGCGAGGCCATCGAGCTGGCCGCTGCCGTGCGCAGCACAGAGTATACCGAGCCGATGCGCGCCACCACCCAGGTGACCCCGCAGGGGCCAACGCTGGCCGGAGTGACGCCGGCGGAGCCGGGCAACGCCGGGGCGGTGACGCTGACGGTGCAGGGGTCATGCCTGGCCGATACCACGTTGGTCGTCTTGAAACAAGGCGAACTCACGCTGAACGGCACGGTGACGCGCACGACCGCAGATTGGAGCGAGATCGCCGTCCTGGTTGATGTGGCCGGACGGAGCGGGAGCTGGGATCTCACGGTGACCGATGCTGGCGGCGCCGCGACCACCTTATCCGCCGCGGTGACACTCACCTCGGGAGGACAGAGCAACGCGTGGTTTGAGGTCAGCGGTCCAGCGCTGATGCGACTGCAGAACTGGCATCCGGTGACCATACAGTACGGCAATCACGGCAGCACGGATGCGGTCGGGCAGTTCATGGCGCTGTATGTGCCGTTTGCGACGTATACCCCCGGCACGGTCAGCGATGAACTTGGGCGTCCGCTGGCCTCCACCGAGTTGAGTAATAGCCTGAAAGGTCCATTTCTTTGCTGGGTGCCGCGCATCGGTCCGGGCGAGGAGCGCACGTTGACGGCCACTGTCAAGCCGCTGGTGATACGCGGGCGAGCCATTGGCGATCAATACCCGTCCATCACGCTGTTGAGCAGTGCGTTATCGCGCAGCGAGTTGGACACGCTGGCGCAGCGTGCG
>JAGUZN010000244.1 GCA_020060775.1 Armatimonadota bacterium | reverse complement strand
GTTGCGTGATCCGGTCCGCCGGGCCGTAGACGGCGATGCCCGCCGATTGCGGCACGGTGAGCAGCGACTCGGCATACGGGGTCACGCTGGCATAAAGATGCCCGGCCATCCGCCGTGTGCCGCTGGCCAGCGGGTGCGCCCAATACGCGGCGCCGCCCGCGGCGTGCACCGCATCCACAAAGACCTGGTATGGCGCCTCGCCGTGATCGACGAAGCCCGGACGAAAGGGCGACGTGCCGTAGGCGGTCATCGGCAGACGTCGCAACTGCCGCGCATCGTCGATGCCGAAGACGACCAGGTGCTTCTGCCATTGGTGATTGGTGAGTCGTTCCCCGGTGAGTGACCCGCTCCAGAAGTAATACGGCGAGGCTTCAATCCCCGCCAGCAGCACCACATCGGGGTGGCGGGCCTGCACCGCGTCGCACGCGCGCAGATAGCGCGCCATGCCCGTGCGCAGCAGGCTGGTGCGATGGTAGCCCCCGGTGGTGCCCAGCAGCGGATACTCCCAGTACATGTCGGCGTGATCCGTCACGAGCATCGCCTGGTATCCCGCCGCCTTCGCCAGCGCGATCACGGTCGAGAGGCGGTGGTCGCCGTCGCTGAAGCGCGTATGCAAATGCGCGGCCAGTCGCACCTGCGCAAACGCGGCGAAGCGTGCAGCGTGCGCGGCACTCGCGAGCAGCGCGACGAACAATACCAGCCATAATCCACGCAAAGGCGACATCGGCTTCCCCCACCGATCATTGTACCGAAAGGGACGCCAACTTGCCAGTGCCCCGAGCATCCGTGCGCTGCACCGCCCACAGCAATCGCCACCACCGCGCGCAGAATCGTGGAAAACGGCACCCAAATCCCTTGACATCCGCCAACGCCGTGAGTATTATATTCTCCGTCAGTGCCGAAGTGGCGGAATGGCAGACGCGCTTGGTTCAGGACCAAGTGGGGGTATCCCCGTGGAGGTTCGACTCCTCTCTTCGGCACCAAATACGCTCAAAGACCGCGCTTGGTTCTCACCATGGCGCGGTTTTTTGATACCCGCAACGCACTTGGTTTCCCCGGTTGGCGCCTTCCCGCCTGGTGCGTACTGACCGGTGAAAACCGTGTTCAAACTCCGATACGCTGGCAGTACTGCCGTGAGCACTCTACTTCCACAGCTGTTCGCATGACAACAATCCCCTCGGTATATTTTACCCGGATAATATTGACAACCCTATTTTACCCGGGTAATATATGAGCACAGAGGAGATGATGATGGAATACGCACAGGTCAGTTCATATTCGGCATTTGAGGGAACCCGGCGGATTGCGGCGGGTGAGCTGCCCTCAGTAGCGTTGGCGGCAAAGGCGGTGATCGAGCGCGGGGCGCAGGGGCCGGTGTTGATCTTTGACGACGCGACAGGACGGCAGGTGGAAGTCGACATGCGAGGCGCGGATGCCGAGGTGCTGAACCGATTGGCTGTGACACCGGAAACGCCTGAAGCACCGAGCGGGCCGGGGCGCCCCAGGCTGGGAGTCGTGGCGCGCGAAGTGACCCTGTTGCCGCGACACTGGGACTGGTTGAACAGCCAGCCCGGTGGAGCCTCAGTCACGCTGCGCAAACTCGTCGAACAGGCCAAACGCTCCAGCGAGAGCGGAGACCGCATACGCCGGGCACAAGAGACGGCCTACCGTGTGATGACCGCCCTCGCCGGCAATGCGCCCGGTTATGAAGAAGCCACCCGCGCCCTGTTCGCGCAGAATCGTGAAGCCTTCGAAACGCATACCGCGGCCTGGCCTCCTGATGTGCGCGACTACGCGCGCCAATTGGCCCACGACGCCTTCGACCCCAACGGCCGGGACGCGCAGTAAAGTCGGCGACCGAAGAGCATCGAACATTAACCCTCGCGCTCGTCGGTCGCCGCGCGAATCATCGCGAAGTAATTCTCGTGCGGCACATACTCCGGCACGCTGTTGCCGGTGCCCAGGGCGTAGCCGCCGTCGGTCTCCGCACGACGGAGCATCGCTTTGGCGCGGGCGTACACCTCTTCCGGGGCAGCGCGGCAGACGAAATCCAGGTCGAGGCCGCCGAGCACGGCAATGCGGCCTTTCAGTTCATCGTAGGCCGCTTCGACCGGCTGGATGCCGTCTTCATAGGAATGCCGCGCGTCGTAGCGCAGTTCATCGATGACCGTATCGATGATTTCGCCGTAATAACCGCACGAGTGCAGGATGGCCGGCTTGCCGGCAGCGTGAATGGTCTCGACGATGCGCTGATGCCAGGGGAAGAGGTACTCGCGCATTTGCGCCACCGAGAGCAGCGTTTGCGTTTTGAACCCCCAATCGTCATTGGAGATGCAGGCCCCGACGCGTGGATGCGCGGCGACATGTTCGTAAAACCGCACCAATCGCGAACCGACCGCTTCGAAAATCGCCGTCACCAGCTCCGGTTCATCGGCAAGCAGAAAGCAGAGGTTCTCGTAGCCGACGAGGCTGATCACATTCTCTTCCACCCCGCCCGGCCCCCAGGGGATAATCATCATGCCATCGGCCAGTTCGTTGCCCACCTCATCCAGCACAGCGTAGTCGGCATCGTCCGGATCCTGCCAGGGGTAAGCATGGAATGAATCCCAATCGCTGATGACGCCGCCCTCGTTCAACGAGATGCTCTTCTCCTGATGGCGCGCGCCAGCGGGGAAGGCAAAGCCGGGGGGGAGCACGGTCAGGTAGTCGTAGCCGGCCTTCCGAAACGCCGCGGCGCGAATCAGGTGCGCCGGCCAATCCGGGGGGTCGGCATGGCCGAAAGCGATCTTCGTTTCCAACTCGATGTTCAGGAAAAACTCGAACAGCGTCGGGCGTGACGGGCGCTCGCCGCGCAGCACCTTCAGCAGGTTGTCGAAGTTCGGCGCAGCGTGAACATCAGGGATCGCCGTCAGGGACGATACGGTCATAACTCTATCCTCGCATCAGGTCGATACAGCTCCATTGTACGCGGCAACCGGCGCACTGGCGATAGGCGGATCGCTGATATTGTACCCGAATCGCTGAAACCGATGACGAACAGACCGCACTGTGCTACACTGAAGCCACGACCATGCGCTACCCGATTCCCGGCGACAGCCCCGGCATCGATATGCTGGAATACGTGCGCCCTTACCTGCGCCATTGCGGCGCATCGCTGCGCCCTGCCTGGCGCATGTCTGAACGCAAGCTGCTCGATTTTCTCCTGGTCTATATCCGGAGCGGGCGCGGGTGCTTTCGCATCGATCATCTCCGAGAAGAAGTGGAGGCCGACGATCTCTTCTGGGTGCCTCCCGACACCGTGCATGCCATGGAGGGATTTCCGCCCTCCATGTACTGCGTCTATCTGCACTTCGATGTCACCTATCGCCCGGTATACAGCCATTGGGATTTCAGCATTCCCGCCGGGATGTGCGACCTGTCGGAACTCGCCCCGTTGCTGCACCCGCCCCTCCCCCCCGGCCGCGTGCGCGATTTGCGCGGCCGCCTGCGCGGCACGACCAACAGCACGGTGGGGCGGCTCATGGAACAAGCGGTGGAAACCGCGATGACCGGCCACGCCTACGCCGGCGTACGCGCGTCAGGGCTGCTGACGGAGATTATCGCGGAGATCCTGCGCGGCCGGCAGGGGCTGAGCCACGAGTATGCCGGACAGATCGCCGGACTGGACCGCGCCGCGGAATATTTGCGCGAGCATTGCGCGCACCCCATCAAACTGGCGGAGGCGGCGGAGATCGCCGGGCTGTCCGAGAGCCACTTCCGCAAGCTCTTCGGGGTGCACTACGGCTGCTCGCCCCGCGAATATCTGCGCCGCCGCCGCATCCAGCGCGCAAAACAGTTAATGATGAGCAGCGCAAGCACGCTCACCCACATCGCCGACGCCTGCGGCTTCGCCACCGTGCACAGTTTCTCACGCGCCTTCCGCGCCTGCGAGGGCATCTCGCCCGCCGAGTACCGCCGCACCACCCGCCCCGTCATCCGCGTCGAAGGCACGCCAACCCCCTACCCTTGGTAAGCGGCAATAGATACACTTTACGCCCCGGAATACGGACGCTCGTTTCACCCAACCGAAGAACGGCACGAATAATTCCTACTGACAGTAGGAATACGGCCAGGGATGACGAATGATTCCTTTAGGGGTGGCAGGCGTGACGCCTACAGTCCCGGCTCACGCGTAAAGAGTTCCACAGGGAGGTGTTGCCATGAGGATCTGGCTGTGGTTGTGCACCCTCGCACTGCAGACGCGCTGTGCCGCAATTGCGCGTGGAATCGCCCCGCACTTGTGGAGGCCTGTGTCCATGCTGGCCGCCTGTGCTTCGGGAGAGTCGGGCGATGTGCCCCCGGATAATCTTTCCGTGCCGCCGTCACCTCCCTCTGCGACAAACCCGCCGCCCGGTCCTGTCGCCCGCACCACCCGCATGCGCCCTGGATGGAAATGGTGGGCTGCCATCCTCGCCGCCGTGATTATCCTGGTGATCTGGATGTTACCGGCACGCGTTGGCCGCGATCGCGTCACCATAGCTGCGCCGCCGACGGTCATCGCCGGTGGGCCGTTCATCCTGCCCGTATTCGTCACCGATCGTGAAGGACGCCCGGTCGGCAATGCTCGCGTACATGTGGTGGGGCAAGATCGCAACAGGAAAGATGCCACACTGTTTCGTGGGAAGACGGACGAGCAGGGCTTGTGTCAAGCTCGGGTGACCATACCACCTTCTCGCTCCAGCTATCACAACCAGCGGTTGCATGTCGAGGTGCGTACGCGCAGCGGCATGCACTCCCTTACGACCTACATACAATCCGAACCGCGCGAATCACTGCATCTCTCCACTGACAGATCGCTCTACCAACCCGGACAAACCGTGCATGCCCGCGCCATGGTGCTCCATCGTACCGCGCTGACGCCGATCGCTAACCGCGATGTGTTCTTCACCCTGCAGGATGGGAAAAAGAATCTCCTGTTTCAGACCAGGGTGACAACATCGGCATGGGGGATTGCCGCAACCGATGTCGCCCTCGATACTGAACTCGGCATCGGCGAGTATACCCTTGAAATCAGTAGCGGCTCGGAAACGCAAACTCGCACACTGACGGTTTCGCGCTACACACTGCCGAAGTTCACCGCCGGCATAGTCACCGAACAGGCATGGTTTGCTCCGGGTGCGGCGGTGGCTGGCGAGGTATCCGCACGCTATTTCACCGGCCAACCCTGTGCCGGAGCAACAATGCGTGTGGAGGCTGCTCGCGTTGAAGGAACCACGGAAACGACGATCGCGACTGCTACCGGCAGCGCCAGTGCGCAGGGGCGGTATGCCTTCCGGTTGTCCCTGCCGCCGAAAGCCTTTGCCCTGCCGCAGGGGGGCAGCGGAGCGATATTGCTCCGTGCGGTCGTGACCGATGCGGGAGGGCACCAGCAGGAAATATCGCGGTTATTCCCGGTGACCCAAGAGGCGATCCTGATCAGCGTCCTCCCTGAAACGGGCGCCCCGGTGGTTGGGGTTGAGAATGCGTTTTACGTGCTCACCTCGTATCCTGACGGTTCGCCGGCGCAAGCCACGGTCAAGGTCACATCCCCAACATCGATGACCGTGCGCACGGATCGATCTGGCATCGGCAGCTTCGCATTCACCCCGAAGCAGGGCACAGTGCTGGTGAAAGCGCAGGCGATTGATGCCGCCGGCCAGCGCGGACGTCTGCAACGCACGCTGTCCTCATTGGGTGAGCGGATCAACAAAGAAGCACCCTACGAGTTCATCGATCGTTATACTGGCGAGTCCGCCTACACCGCACCAAGCGTGCTGATCCGTAGTGATCGCGCGGCGTATGCGGTTGGGGACACCGCACACCTGACAATCCTGGCGCCCAAGCACTCCACCGACCTGTTCTTGGAGATCACGCGCGACATTCAGCCCATCTTCTACACCGCTGTCATGTTGCGCAATGGCATGGCCGGCGTAGACGTGCCGATCACCCGCGAGATGATGGGGTTGCTTTCCATCCAGGCCTACGCCCTCCCGGACTTCATGGCGTCGGATGCCGAGCTTAAGGGAGAACGTTGGCGCTACTACGATATGCGCATGCATGCCGCACAGGGTAGCCGAACAGTCCTGGTGCGCGCTGACAGCGCGATGAACATTGCGCTGGAGGGATTGGAGACGGGACGCCCCGGCGAGGAACAACGCGTAACCCTGCGCGTGACGACGCCGGAAGGCCGCGGCGTGCCCGCCGCCGTGGGCATGTCCGGGGTGGACGAAGCCCTCCACGCGCTCGAGGCGCGCTACCCCGGCATGGCGCGCATGGCTTCTCTCCTGTACCGCAGAGTCGATGATCCTACCGCCGAAGCGCAGACGGCCGGATTGCCGGCAACCTACCGCCTGGAGCAATCGATTCCCGCTGATAGCACGGCCGCCCGTGTGGCGCTGGCGGCATACCATACCCAGCCGGTACGCCAGCTGCAGCGCTACGGACCGCGCCATGAAGAAATCAATCGCTCATCAGTAATTGCGCAAAAACAGTTCCGGACGTTTTGGGTCGTCATCGGACTGTTCGGTCTCCTGTTCTGTGCTTGGCTCTTTGCCGCCTGGCAGCTCAATGCCGACAGCACCGTGCTCCCGCCGTTGGCGTTGAGGCTGCTGGTGGCGCTCATCGCCTACGCAGCCACCCTGGTGTTAGCTATCACATTTTTTGCCAGCCTTACTTTGTTCTCCTATGCCCCGTGGTTCACGTTCATCGTCGTTCTCTGTACCGTGAGCTGGTTGTTCATCCTTCGATGGATTTCCCATAGTCCGACAAGTGCAGCGCTGGGCGGAACAGTGCTTTCCGTTATCCTGGGGGGGATTCTCATCTCAATGTTATTTCCGGTCTTCTCGAGGGCGAGAGAGCAGTCCCGCGCCGCGCAATTTGCGTCCAGGATGCGGCAGGCCGCGACCGCCCTCGAGCACATGCAAAGCGAGCAGTCTGTTACCGATGGGATGCCGGGCGCACAATTGCGTGTGCGCGAGTATTTCCCGGAAACGCTGCTCTGGCAGCCGGAAATCGTCACCGATGCTGATGGCAAGGCGGAGGTGACCTTGCCTGCCGCAGACACGATCACCACCTGGCGGCTCAACCTGATCGCCAACACCCGCGACGGCAAAATAGGCGAGGCGGAAATCCCTTACACGGTGTTCCAGGACTTTTATATCGATCTGGACACGCCCGTACAGTTAACGGTGGGGGATGAAATCTTCTTACCGGTGGCTGTGCACAATCATGCCAAAGCCCGCCGGACGATAGCCTTCAGCGCGGAAGCCCACAGCGGTCTGGCACTGCATGGCAAGATAACGCCCAGCGTGACGCTGGAGGCCGGGGCGGTCGGTCAGGTGCTGCTGCCGTTGAAAGCGACGGGGGCCGGCACCGGTGAGATCACCCTGCACGCAGACGGCGGAGAGGCTCACGATGCGATTCGCAAGCAGATACCTGTTATCCCTGCGGGGAAACGCATCGACTTGAGTGAAGGCGGCATCTTACGCAAACACACCAATATCGGCATCGAGATTCCCGCGGGCACGAACCTGACGATGAGCGACCTGAAATTGCATCTCTATCCCAACCCGGTCAGCCAGGTGCTGGCCGGCCTTGATGGCTTATTAAAACAACCGTACGGCTGCTTCGAACAGACTTCTTCGATCACCTACCCGAACGTGATGGTGCTGCGGTACTTGCGTGAGAACAACTCCAGTAATACCAGGGTCCTCGCGCAGGCCAGGAAGTATGTTGCTAAGGGCTATCAACGAATGATCGGCTACGAAGTGAAAGGCGGTGGATTCTCACTGTACGGCTCGCCGCCGGCCGAGTTCGGGCTCACGGCACTGGGCTTGATGATCTTCACGGATATGGAAAAGGTGCAGCCGGTCGACAAGGCTATGCTGGAACGGACGGTAACCTGGCTGAAAGCACACTGGAAACTGGCTGATCCGCTTGCCCGTTCGTCGGCGGCCCTGCCCCTGATAAAAGCCCGGGAGGTCGATCTGCCCCGTGCCTGGTTGGATGAACGTGGCACATACGCGGCAGCACTATCCACGTATGAACTCGCATGGTTGTCGCTGGCGGCAGTGGAGTTGGATCACCCCAGGAAGAGTGCGTTGTTGGACGAACTGGCATTGCGTAAGCGACAACATCCTGACGGGGTGTACTGGCCACGATATGATGACGAACGGGGCAGCATACCGGTGTCGCGTGAAGCATGGATGGGCTGGAGCGATGAGGAGACGACCGGCCTGGCCATTCAGGCCTTCGCGCGCGCACGAAGTCACAATGCGCTGGTTCGTGAAGGATGCAATTATCTGCAGACAAAGCAATCGCCGGGTGGCGGTTGGCATGGAACACAGGCCACCGTCCAGGCACTGCGGGCCGCGCTTGCCGTGAACAACGGGTCCAACAAGGGAACCATTCATGTGGTCGTGAATGGGCAACAGGCCAAGCCAATCTCACTATCTGACAACAGCAAGCCGATCAGTGCGCCCCTCGACCGTTTTCTGGCGCACGGGCGCAACACCATCAGCCTCCGTGCCGAAGAGGACGCCTCCCCCGCATACCAGGTGGTCGGACGGTACTATACACGCGGTTGGCCAACCGAACGCACAACGACGGGCTCACCAATCACCGTCGATTACGACCATTCAACCGTGCGCCCCGGGGATATCGTGAATGCCCGTGCACGCGTGAACGCTCCGCGCACGATGACCATGCCCATGATCGAGCTGTCGATCCCTCCCGGGTTTACTGTGGTCACCGATGATTTCGATCGCATGAAGGCGCAAGGCACTATCGCGCGGTACGATCTCACAGGATCACAAGTGATTCTCTACTTGCGCGAACTCCCGGGCGGCGTACAGCAAACCTTCGCCTATCGCCTCCGCGCAGCATATCCCGCCAGCGTCACGGTGCGCCCGTCGGCGGTCTACCCGTACTACGAACCGCAAACACGCTTTGAATGTGCGCCGGCACATCTGACCGTACGCTGAACAGGCCCTCGCCCTTCCGCGTCCAAGGAAGCGTTCCCCGGCGTGAAACGCGTTCCATGCCGGGTAGACATGGCGTAATCTGTTGACAGGGGCTACCCTCGCCGATAGGGTTAAATGTCACCGGGCACGGTGGGGAGTAACGCCTGTCAGTATGGCTGTACGAAGGCTCTCCTCATGGGTATCGTGCCTGGAGCAAATAGAACGAGGGCACGCATGTCTGCATCCGTCATCGTCGTGGGTCCCCATGCGGGCGACATCATCGGCAGCGATCATCGGGCCATCCAGCAGGCCATCGACACTCTCGCGCAGCGCGGCGGCGGCACCGTTCGCCTGCAGCCCGGCCAGTACACGCTGGAAAACGGCGTGTACCTGCGCGACCACGTCCACCTGGCCGGCGCAGGCAAGGCGACCGTGCTGCGCAAGGCGCCCGAGCGCTATTCCCGCATCGCCTGCGATCTGGGCTACGGGCACTACGACGTGGCTATCGCACACCCAGAGCTCTTTGCCGTGGGCATGGGCGTGACGATTCGCGACGGCAACTCCTGTGGTTTTTATGAAACGCTCGCCACGCTCACCTGGCAGGATGGCGAATGGTTCGGCATCGACCAGATGCTCAATCACGATTACCTGCGCGCCGCGGAGAGCGAGGTCTTTACCAGCTTCCCGCTGCTCTGTGGGCACGGGGTGCGCGATGTGCGCATCAGTGATCTGGTGGTGGACGGCAACTGGCCGCAGAACCCCCATCCCCTCAACCCCTGCCGGGGCGGCGGCGTTTTCTTCCTGGCCGCGCGCGACGTTGCGGTGCGCGGCGTGACGGTGACCAACCTCAACGGCGACGGCATCAGTTTCCAACAGTGCCGCAACATGCGCTTCGAAGACTGCGCCGTCACTGAGAGCTCCGGGCACGGCATTCATCCGGGCAGCGGCACCATCGGCGGCCTCATCCGCAACTGCACCTTTCAACACAACGGGGGGTCGGGCATCAAGTTCTGCCTGCGCGCCCAGTACATCCGCTGTGAATCGTGCACCTCGATGGGCAACCGCGGGCACGGCGTCTTTATGGGGGGCCTCGACACCAATAACGCGCTGGTGCGCTGCACCTTCCGCGATAATGCGCAGGCGGGGATCTATTTCACCCCCACCGATGCGGTGATCGCCTGCCATGCCACGCTGATTGCCGAAAACCAATTTATCGATAATTGCCGCGAGGATAGCATCGCCGAAATCGAAATCGCCTCTGCCGTGCGCGATGTGCACGTGCTCGACAACACCTTCCAGCGGGCCAATGACCTGCGCCCCGGTGCCGTGCTCTCCCTCTGTGCTACGGTTGAATCGGTAGTATGGTGTGGCAACACGGTGCAAGGGCGTTTCACTGATGTCGCGCTGGATGCTGCTGCCCCCGAGGCCTTGCACACGCAACGCCCTGACGTGCCGCTGCCGGTAGGCCCCGAGGCGATCCCTGCCCATGCCGACCGGCACCTGCCGCCCCATGTGCGCGATGCTACCCAGCAGGAGGTATTGCCGTCGTGAGTACGCCGATGTCACACCCCACCCCGCCGATGCTGATCAAGCTGGATGGCGAATGGGCCTTCACCTATACCCCGACCCTCGAGAACCGTGACGCACCCACGCCTCCCGAGGCGGTATCCTTCACCACTTCCATGCCGGTGCCGGGGATCTGGGATGACCACCTCAACCGGATCACCGGCGAACCGTGGTACTTTTACGCGCAGCATGCCGTCAGCACCCCGATGCACCATCCGCTTCCCACCCGGGATGCCACGCTGCCCTACCTGATCGGCGTGGGCTGGTATCGCCGCACGATCGATGTGCCCGCCAACTGGCAGGGCTGTCAGGTGACGCTGGAATGCGAGGGCGCACGCCTCGAAGCGTGGGCATGGCTGAATGGGCATGTAATCGGCTATCACGAAGGACATTCCACGCCGTTCACGCTGGAGTGCACTAAAGCGTTGCAGCCCGGACAGCCCAACGACCTGCTCATCGCCGTCGCCAACACGCGCACCGACCGCTCGGGTTGCGACCTGCGCGGGTATCACGGGCGCTGCGGCGGCATGAGCGGTTCAGTGGCATTGCGGGTGACCGGCGAAGCGCGCATCGCCTCGTGCTTCCTCTATCCCGATGGCGATGCGCTGCACTGGGAAATCTGCACGCACGGCCGGCAGGACGCCATGACGCTGGCCTGGTCGGTGACCGATCCCGATACCGGCGAATGCCTGGGCCGCAGAGCGCTCCCAGTTCATGGCGGCAAGACCACCTGGACCACCGGCACGCTGGGGATGCGTCCCTGGTCGCCCTGGGAACCCAAACAATATCGGGTGGAGGTCACCCTGCTGCGCGATGGCGTGGTGCACGACCGGCGCATGCAGCCGTTCGGCCTGCGCGCCTTGGCGGCCGAGGGTATGGACCTGCGGCTGAACGGGCGTCCGATCTACCTGCGCGGGGTGACGGATCACTGCTACTTCCCGCTCACCTGCACGCCGCCGCGTGATATGGAGACCTATCGCCGGATCGTGCATACGCTGAAAGACCTGGGCTTTAACTGGATTCGCTGCCACACCTGGACACCCAATACCGCCTACCTGCAGGCCGCGGATGAACTGGGCATGCTCATGCAGGTAGAGCCGCCGGTCGGCTGCTCGCCGGGTGAATGGCAGGATATTGTCCGGTATTGCCGCACCCACCCCTCGGTGGTCATCTACTGCGGCGGCAACGAAGAACTGCTCGACGAGGCCAATATTGAACGTTTCGGCCGGATGGCGCAGACCTGTAAGGCGCTCGCCCCCGAGGCCCTGTTCAATCCGCATGAGGGGCTGCGCGGGGTGGAATATGGCTGGGACCCCTCGAACCTCGGCGATGATGTGGTGCACCAGCCCTACCCCCATAACCCCCGCCGGCTGGAGCGATTGAAAAAATTCGCTGATCTCTTCGGTCAGTATAGCTGGGGACAGTTGAGTTATGGCGGGGCCTACGGCGATTGGCGCGAACTCGATGAACTGCTTCCCGTGTATGAACGCCCCTGCCTGACCCATGAACTGGGCATTCGCGGCAGCTATCTCAGCCTGGATCTGGAACACCGGTATGCAGGGACGCGCATCGGCGCCGGCCTCTATGCCGCGGTGCGCGCCGAACTGCAGCAACAAGGCCTGCTCGACCGCGCCGGCATCTACTACCACAATTCCTGCGCCTGGTTGAGCAGCCTGCGCAAGGCGGTGGTAGAAAAGGCGCGCAAGTGCCGCCTGCTGGCGGGATATGACTTGCTCGGCCCCATCGACCAGCACTGGTTGATGACCGGGTATCCGGTAGGTATACTGAACGAGTTCTACGAGATGAAACCGGGCGAATCGCGCGAGAACGTGCTGCGCTACAACGGTGAAAGCGTGGTGCTCCTCGATCATCCCTATCGGCGCAACCTGTGCATGGGCGAGTCCTATGCCTTCCCCATCATGCTGTCGCTCTGGGGTGCGGAAGGGGTGCGTGCGGGTGAACTGCACTGGCAACTGACTGACCGCCGTAACCAGACGGTGCTCTGCCGGGGGACGCTGCCCCTGGCCGATGTGCCGGTGGGACAGGTGCAGACGGTCGGAGAAATTACCTTCACTCTGCCCCCGGTGTCGGCCCCGGCACAGGCGACCCTGCGCGTGCAGGTGACCGGTAATGGGTATGCTGTAGAAAATGCCTGGGACTTCTGGTTGTTCTCGCCGATACCCACGGTGGACGGAAGCGCCCTGCAGGCGGATAAGATGATCGGAGAGCGCTTCGGCGCATGGCTGACCGATCTGCAGATCACCGCACAGCCGGAGACCGGGCAGGTGTTCATCGCCTCGGCGCTGACGCCCGCGGTGGTTGATCATCTGGCCGATGGCGGACGCGTATTGCTCTTGGGGGATAGCGGACTGCCTGCCGTGGAAACGATGTACCAGCAGGCGGCTGCCGGGCGGGCGCAGTATCACATGGCCTCCGTCATCGCTCAGCACCCGCTCATGCGCCGTTTCCCGCATGCCGGGTACTGCGATTGGCAGTTCTACACGCTGCTCGAAGGCGGAAGTGCGGTCGATTTCAGCGCGCTCGGATGGCCGTTTGCACCCATTATCGAGATGGTCTCCTCCTTCAAACAGGTGCGTAAGCAGGCCAACCTGTTCGAGGTGTGCGTGGGGGCGGGACGATTGCTGGCCTGCACCATGCACCTTGACACGGAGGATCCGGCAGGGGCATTTCTCCTGCACGAGATGATAGCCTACCTGTCAGGCACAACGCTCGACCCCGCTCCGCTCATTACGGTGCGAGAGTTGCGCACGGCGCTGGCCGAACAGCGCTCCCGGCAACAGTTCGTCAGCGATGCCAACCGCGCCGTTGACCCGAATGCAGAACGGCTGTCTGCCGCCGGCTGGGATGAAGACGAAGCGATCCCATATGCCGGAGACAATACGCGCGGCGCGCTGGTCAATTAATGCATTGGCACAGACATACGCAGTCCATGTGAGAGAGGTTCACCGTAAGATGATTCATCTTCCGATGCGGATGTTCCTGGTCGTGGGCACGGCCCTGCTATGCTCCTGCACCCTGCTGCAGGCCCGCGGCGTCGAGCGGACGCTGCTCGGCCACACCGGAGCGATCAAGGCGCTGGCATTCAGCCCGGACGGCTCGCGGCTCGCCTCCTCCGGCGACGATGCCGTCGTGCGTCTATGGGATACGGCCACAGGGAACTGTGTCCATGCCCTGTCCTGTGTGCGCACGGAAATCGGTAACCATGGCCTGCTTGGCTGCCTTGCCTTCAATCGCGATGGCACCCTGTTGACGAGCGGAGGCTTCGACATCACCGTGTGGAATGTGCAGACCGGCGAACTCAAACAGCGCTTTCAGCACGGTCCGGATGTACTGCTCGCAACCGCCTTCTCGCCGGATAGCCGCACTGTCGCCTTCAGCGCTGACCAGGGCATGATCACCCTGTGGGATGTGGAGACCGGCGCGCTACGCCGATCGCTGATTGCCAAATACGGTGTCAACGGCCTGGTCTTTGATGAAAGCGGGGCCAACCTGTACACCACCACGCAGCTTGGCGATATTGAACAATGGGATTGGACCGCCGCGAACCCGCAGCCAACGCTCCTCGGCCACCGCTACAGCATCCATGCCACCGCGGCCGTGCCGGGCTTAACGCGCATCATGCTGGGCTACAGCGGACAGCATGTCGCAATGCTCGACCTGCCCTCGCAGAAAGTCATCACCGCAGCGCGGATACGCCCCGGCGTGATGCCCATTGCGATGGCGATCAGTGCCGATGGACGCTGCGTCGCCGCACTGGATACCCGGCGAAGCATCAAAGTGTGGCAGGTCTTTCCTCGCCGCCCGCTCGCTGAACTCCGTGCCAACGACGCCGACATCTATGCGATCGCCCTCAGTCCGGACGGTTCACGCGTGGCCACGGGCGGCGCTGATGGGTTGATCCGCCTCTGGACGATTCGCAAGACGAAGAGATAGTGCCTATCAACAAACACCCCCTGATGCCATGGGGAGATCGCAATGTCATCCATTCGTAAAATCGCACAAATTGCCGGCGTATCGCCGACCACCGTCTTTCGCGCATTGCACAACGATCCGCACGTGTTGCCGGAAACACGCCAGCGCGTGTTGGAATTGGTCAAGCTGTACGAGTACAAGATGCCGTCGGCCGTGCAACCGCACCAGAGCGCGATCCCAACGCTCGGTTGCATCATCCCCAGCGTGGGCAACAGCTACTGCGCCCGCGTGCTGCAGGGCGTGCTGGAGGTGGCCTTTGCCGAGTCGTATCACGTGATCACGCTGGAATCGCATTTCAATGTGTTGCACACCTGCAAAGCGCTGCAGACGCTGGTGGAGCAACGAGTGCAGGGGATTGTCATCCTGGGCGGCCACTACGAGCCGATCCCGCGCGCATCGGCGCTGGAACTGTGGAGCAGCAATATCGTGCCGGTCGTGCTCGACGCCACGACGATGGATGCGTCGGTCGACCGCGTGCATATCGACGAACACGCCATGGCCCGGATGGCCGTGGATTACCTCTGGGATTTTGGCCACCGGGTGATCGGCTATCTTGGACCGTTGCCCAATGGAAAAAATGCGCCGGGTCGTCCACGGGCAATTAAGCATGCCCTGGAAGCTCGCGGCGTGTCAACCAAGTACATGATGAACGCGATGCCGTCAACCGTCGAGGAAATCGTTGAGGTTACACGCACCCTCCTTTGTGATCCGCATGGGCCGACAGCCATCATTACGCAGACCGACGGGTATGGCGCGATCGTCACCCGGGAGGCCGTGCGGCTCGGCCTGCGGGTACCGGAAGATATCAGTCTGCTGGCATGCTTGAATAGCTGGTTCTCCTCACATCTGTTGCCGGCAATTACTGCGGTTGAACAATACCCGGAAAAGGTTGGCAGCCAAGCGGTGGAGTTGCTGCTGCGCCGCTTGCGCGAAGGTGATGGCCTGCCCCACCGGCCGGAGCCGGAAACCATCGCCATTGCCCCAGTACTCTACGAACGCGAATCGTGCGCGCCACCCCCGGCGGTGCGCCATGTTCCGACAGCATGCAACGTGTGAAAACAATGCCATGGCCCGCGGGAATGCGGTGACACAGTGATGGATGCGGAACGAGGAGAGACGAGACATGATAGTATGGAAAGTGCGCAATAAGATGTATCGCGTGAATGCTCCTGTACTATGCGCGTTGGTCGCAGCGTTGATGCTGACTGCCATGACGACGCCCGGGGTGGCAGCACCGTTTTCCGCGCCGTTGCTGGTAGTGGAAGACCAGGGCGTGGCGCGGGCCAGTGAACCGGCATCCGGCGGCATCCCGCTGCCCGAAGGTGCGGCGTATCATCCCGCTCACTTGCGCGTACGTGATGCCGGAGGAAGACTCATCCCCTGCCAGGCGCACCAACTTGGCCTCTCCTGGCCGGATGGCTCGCTCCGCTGGGCACTGGTGCAGTTTCAGGCCACCGTCCCGGCCCACGCCACCGGTCGCTACACGCTGGAGGTCGACCCCCGCGGCAAAGCGCCGTTGCCCCCCACCCCGGTGCGGGTAGAGGAACAGGCGGACGCCGTCATGGTCACCACCGGGCCCATGCGCTTCCGCGTGAGCCGCGAGCACTGTCGCCTCCCCAACCAGCTCTGGGTGAATTGGATGGGAACCTTTACCGATGCCGACCTTGTGCTGCAGGACGGCCCACAACTGGAATTGGTCGCAGACCGCGAGCACATGACCGCCGATGAGTTCTGGGCCACCGGGGCCAAACCCGAGGAACTGGCCACCTTCGGCATGGCCGACACCGGCGGCAAGGTATG
>JAGUZN010000062.1 GCA_020060775.1 Armatimonadota bacterium | reverse complement strand
CTGGTGCTGGATGCGTCGACGGCGGCGCATTAACAAAAAGGGGATGCCTCGCATCCCCTTTCGGCGTTGCCCTATTGGCTGATGGCTACACTGAGACCGGCGCATCGAGCACCTGGCGGATCTGCTGGCTGGTGAGCACCATCTTGCCGGCGTCCTCCGCGCGCTGTATCTCAGTGATCAGATTGCTGGCGAGCATGGCATCCACATATTCTGGATTGAACTGCCGACCCCGCTGGGAGAGCAATTCGCTGCGGATGAATGGTTCTGGCATGCGCGGGCGGTAGCAGCGGTCGCTGCCCATGGCATGCACGGTGTCGCAGACGGCGAGGATCTGCGCCATGCGGGGGATCTCTTCGCCCTGCAACCGGTCGGGATACCCGAGCCCATCCCACTGCTCGTGGTGCGCGCGCACGATGGGGGCGAGGTCGGAGAGCGCCTCGACGCTGGCAATGATTTCCGCACTGAGAATCGGATGCTGACAGATGACCTGTTGGTCAGCGGGGTTCAACGGTTCCGGCTTATTGAGCACTTCTTCCGGGATGCCGATCTTGCCCAGGTCATGCACCAGGGCTGCGCGCTTCAGGCGCGTGCGTTCTTCCAGCGGCAGGTCGAGGAACTGTGCGAACGAATCGACAAGCCAGAGCACGGCCATGCTGTGTTGCCCGCTGTAAGCATCACGCAATTCCAGGCTCATCAGCAGCGCGTAAATGGTGTCGCGCACGTGGGTGGCCATCTGATGTTTGGCCATCTCCACTTCTTTGCGCAATGACTGGTAATCGTGTTGGATCGCTTCCAACGTGGCAGAACGACGCAGGGCATCTACCCGGCGTTCGATGCCGCGCCGCACGATGCCTTCCAATTCCAACGGGTTGAACGGTTTGGTCAGATAATCAAATGCGCCCAGACGCAGGGCTTTGCGCGCGGTGTCCACGGTGGCATAGGCTGTTACCAGGATGACCTCCACCAATGGATCTTTGGCTTTGATATTCTGCAACACCTCGATGCCGCTCATATCAGGCATGCGCAGATCGAGGAGGACGACATCCGGCTTGACCTCCGACAGTTTGGCGAGCGCATCCGCGCCGTTCACCGCCAGCGTTACGTCGTAGGCGCTTTTCAACAGCATGCGGATCGATTCACGCACTCCGTGCTCATCGTCGACGACGAGTACTTTCTTTTGCGCCATTGGCCTGTTCTCCTTGCTCCTCCTTACTCGAGCGCAAGGGGAGGCGGCAACTTGCCGCGAGGACCTTGTTCTCTTGGGCAAGCTCCAAGGTCCCTTCATGTTGTTCCACAAGATAGCGAGCGGTCGCTATACCGAAATCAACTTCTTCATTAGCTCCGCTTAATAATTGCTCCCAGGGATTGAGCAACCATTCCGGGGAAATTTTCGCGCTGCCCGGCGCCTCGGCATGCAGCAGCACGGCATCCTCCTGCGTCTCGACGCGCAGGGTGACCGGCCGCTGCTGGTCGGACAGGCGCACCAGGGTGCGCAACACGCAGGTGATGGCCGTCTCTAACCGATGACCATCGCCGTACAGGGTCGGCAGGTCGATCGGGAGCGACGTCATCACCGCGCTGCGCATCTCCTCAGTGGAGGTGATGCGTTCGAGCAACGGGCCGAGTTCGACGGTGCCGAACTGGAATTCCACATGATTCGTCATCACCAGCAACTGTTCAAGGATGAGGTTGACCCGGCGGATTTCCGTTTGCAGCACCGATTCGCAGAATTCCTTGAAATCCGGGTCGCCGGCGTGATCGGGCGCGAGATTCCCGAAGGTGGAGAGGGCCACCAGCGGGTTTCGCAATTCATGCGCCAGATAGTGCACCAGATTGGTGACCACTTCCAGGTCAACGCGCCGCGCCCGTTCCGTTTCCAAGCGGCGTTGCTCGGTGAGATCTTCGATCATCAACATCGCGGTGGGCGGCTTCGTGCCCAGGGCAAAGGCGCTCACGGCGACCGGTTGGCCGGTGGAGAGCAACTCGAACTCGCGCCGCGGCAGATCGGACGCGCGGGTGAGCGCTTCGAACGCCAGATCGCCGAGCGGGGTGGGGAGCATACGCAAGTCCATGCCATGGAGTTGGAGGTGCTGCTTGCCCATGGTGGCAATGGCGGCGGCATTCATGAAGGCGATGCGTTGATCTTCGTTGATCACCACCACGCCGGTCGGCATTACCCCCAGCATGTGTTCGGTCATCTCGGTCTGCTGGCGCACCGTGCGGTGCAGCCGGCAATGATGGGTGGCCACGGCGATCTGCCCGCACAGCGCGTAGAGCCCTTCGAGTTCCTGCGTGCTGTAGGCATGCCCGAAGAGGCGCGGACCGATGCCGAGTATCCCGATCAGTGTGCCGTCAAACACCATCGGGATGACGGCATTGGCCTGCAGCAAATCGAGACCAGCCTGGATATCGCCGGGCACGTGGGTCGTGTCACGCACCAGCAGTTGACCGGTTGAGGCCAGCCAGCGGCAGAGCGGGGCCGTTTGCGGCAGCGAACAGTGCGGAACCAGGCCGGAGGGCAAGCCGCGCTGCGCACGACAGACATAGGTGCCGCTCTCCTCATCCCGCAGCAGAATCGTCACGCGGCTCGTCTGGCACGACTGCTGCACCCATCCGGCGAAGCTGTCGATGAGCGAGGCTTCTTCACTGTCGGAAAAGACTTCAGTGATCCGGCGGAACTGCGCATCCTCCAGCAGGCGTGGCGTCGCATTCCCGGTGACGGGAGGCGTCGACATCGCCGCGAGGGTGGTGGAGGGCGTGTCCTCGGCACGGGGCACGGCGGTCGGCACTCGCTCGGCGGATTGTCGCAGGCGATGCAGGAACAGCTCGGGATGATCATCCAGGTAGAGCAGGTCATCGGCCACACGCCACCAGGTCTCGTCCGTCGGCGCGGTAGTCAAGCCCACCACCGACAGTTGCGGGCGGACATGCTGTAATGATTCGCGCACCTGCAGCCAGATGGTATGCGGCCAGGCGAGGTCGAGCAGCACGGCACGAATCGGCAGCGTTTGCACGTGCGTAATAAGTTCCGGCAGCGATCGCGCGGTCACTAACGCCATGGGCGGCTGGGCGAATGCCAGGCGTTGCTGCACGGCGGCAATGTGCGTTTCGTCATAGGCGAGATAGCAGATTAAGAGCATAGCAGTTCAGCATCCCGATGCTGCCACGTCGGCAAGGTGAAGGTTATGGTCAATCCGTGTCCTGGCATGCTTTCCGCATGCACGTCACCCCCGTGCGAACGCACAAACTGGTACGTCAAGGCCAATCCCAGGCCATGCCCGCCGGCCTTAGTGGTATACAGCGGTTCGAAAATACGCGAGAGCGCCTCAGGCGGCACTCCGGGGCCGGTATCGGCGATTGAGCAGACAATATCATCGTCGACCCTATGCAGACGGATGGTCAGTTCTCCGCCGTCATGCATAACCTGTACAGCGTTGACCAGGATATTCAATATGGCCTGGTACAGTTGGCCGGCCACGCCGACCACGACCGGCAGATCCTCGGCGAGGTGCGTGTTGATCCTAATGCCGTGACGCTCGCATTCCGGGCGGATGACTGTCAACAGGCGGCCGAGCACTTCGCGCAGGTCGACTTCACCGCGATCATATGATGGCTTCCGCACCAGGTCGAGCATCTGGCCCACCAGGCGATTAATGCGTTCGACCTCCATGACGACCGTGCGGCTGAACTCCCGACGGAACTCATCATCATCATACTTGGATGGTAATAAATGTGCAAATGTTTGGATAGGGACCAAAGGATTTTTTATCTCATGCGCCAGGCTCGCAGCCATCGCCCCCATGGAACTGAAGCGTTCAGCCTGCATTTTTTCCTGTTCGAGCGCGCGCAGGGCGGACAGATCGCGGAAGACGATGAGATGGCTCTCGGCCACATCCCAGCGCCGCAGGAACGGCGTGACCGTTACCAGGATCGGAATCGCCTGATCATCCCGTATCGTCAGGCGGGTTTCCACCGCCATGCCTCCGGTGTCCTGGATGGGGAGTTGGTTCAGGCCGAGTTCGATCAGTGAACTTCCTACGGCACGTTCTACCGGGATGCCGGTAATCGTTTCCGCCGCCTTGTTGAAGGTCATCACGTGCTGCGCGGGGTCGACGGCGATCACCCCGTCCTGCATGATTTGCAACAGGCGTTCGTGATATTCATTCAGCAACACCACTTCGTCATAGTGCCGGGCGTTGTCCAGCGCAATGGCCGTCTGCTTGCCCAGGATACGCAGCAGTCCGATGTCGTCGGCGGTATACACATCACCCGAGAGTTTCTCGTCGAGGAAGACGATCCCGCACAAGCGGTCGCCGGCAATGAGCGGCAGGGCGACCGACGCCCCCCAGTGCTTCAGCCGCGTCCCGATGGTGTGCTGCGGCAAGAGCGACGTGCGGGTAAGTTCGTCCGTGAGCATTACTTCATCCGTCTCCAGGGCGTACGCCAGCACCGGCTCCGGTTCCGGCATGGTGAAGGGGAGGGCATGCAGTGATCCGGGAGGCGTTGCCTGCGTCAGCAACTCGCCGATGCCCGGCAGGTAGACGCACACGCCGCGCGGGCGCAGTGTACGATTCAGGGCGTTCACCAGGGTTTCGACCAGGACTTCGCGGTTGCGCGCCGAGGCCAGCGCGCTTCCCGCTTCGCGCAACGTCACGCGGTAGTCGTATACGCTCTTGAAGAAGCGGCGGTCCACCACATTCTGCACATACCGCTGCAGGGGTTGGAACGCCAACACGATCAGGAAGGCCATGATGAACGTGCTGGTGCCCTCCGGGAAGCGCAACGACAGGGAGAGCAGGCGGTCCAGTATCGGCACCATCAGCGCGAAGATGAGTGACAGCACACCAATGGTGACGGAATAGACCAGACCGGCACGCAGCACGATCTTGATATCCATCAGGCGGTAGCGCACGATGGCGTAAGTCGTAGTGGTGGTAATGAAGAGTGAGGCCAGTGGGCCGTACAGCGAATAGCGCGTGGAGCCGGTCATGACCGGCAAGACGAGATCAATGAAGGAGCCGGCAAGCATGAGACCGCCTGCCCCGAGCAGGATATAACGTACCTGCAGGCGTTCCAGCCCGCGCACCTGCTTCACTTTCACGATCAGGAGCACCATTCCGGCAATGGTACAGGCGGCAATCCAGAGGAAGAACACGAGCACCCAGATGATGTTCATCTCGGCCTTCACCCAGCCATGCGCGAGCGTCGCCTGCGGAATGAGCCAATCGGTCCAGGCGATGATGAGCCAGGGCAGCCCGGTGAGGGTGGCAATGCATGAAGCGGTCTGGCGGAATGACGGGCGAGGAAAGCCTTCGCAAAACCAGACCCAACTGATGCCGATGAGGGTGCCGCAGAAGAAGGTGGCGCGCACCAGCCAGAGGGTGATGCTCTCGTAGCGCGGGGACATCAGGGCGATGCAGATCGTCCAGCCGACGGTGGCCAGGATATACCAGGCGAAACTGATCCCGGTGCGGTCAGTTCCGCGCGTGCGCAGGATAATGACCACCAGAATCAGGTTATAGATAGCAGCAGCTAGCAGGATGGGCTGGACAACAGACATGGTTCCCGTTCATCCTCCAGGGCAACCGGCTGGCGTACGGCATGCAGCAACCAGCACTGGTCCGCATAGGCCGACGCGAACGATTGGGGCATGAAATTCAGTTGATGCAATAGCGTGGTGATCGCCTCTTCGCTGTAAAAATGATACTCGCCTTTATTGTACAAGCGATCGATCAAAATATTGGCTATCGCCACCCCGCATAATGCCGGGACGGCGGCGATGGTGCGCAACCAGGGGCCCAGGCGCTTGCCGGGCGACAGCGCGTTGATGGCAGCGCGGTGGGCACGCCCCACGCCGCCATAGTGGGAGATCGGTTGCCGGTCGCAGAGCACGAACCGCCCGCCCGGCCGTACGACGCGACTGATCTCGCGCAATGCCGCTTCGCCATCGGGCAGTGCGTATAACACGTTGCACATCACCGCCACGTCGAACGACGCGTCGGGGAAGGGGAGCGGCGCACACAAATCGGCCTGTTGATGGGTGACTTGGGGTCGCCCCGCACATTTGGCGCGCGCACGTTTGAGCATGCTACCGGAAGCGTCAAGGGCAACAATGCGCACGTCAGGCTGCTCCGCGCTGATCAGCCATTCCAACACCCCTGTCCCGCACCCGGCGATCAGCATCCGTTCGCCTGGCGCAGGGCGTGCATCCGCCACAATGGAGTGCTGCAGGGTCTGGTAGGGGATCAGACCCCAGAGCGCATCGTAACAAGCCGCGTATAAATCCCACAACAGTGTGGAGGCCATGCGTGTTTTACTCCTCGTAAGCGCCGATAACCATGCCGGCGTGCGTACCCCCGACGCCGGCCGTACAGACAAGCACGCGGCGTACGCGCGCCACGCGCGGCTCATTCGGCACAAAGTCCAGCCGACAGTCGTCATCCGGCTCGGTGAAATTCAACGTGGCAGGAATCTTCTGGTGCTTGATCGCCAGATAGGCGCAGGCGGCCTGCAACGCCCCACCGCTGGCAAAGGACTGGCCGATGGCGCCGCGCACCGAACTCACCGGCACACAGAACGCCGCATCGCCCATCGCTGCCTGAATGCCGCGGCTCTCGGCGACATCGGCACCCGGGTATCCGGTGCCGTGTGCACAGAGCCAGTCGATTTCCGAAGGCCGTAAACGCGCATCCTCGAGCGTGCGTTTGATGGTGACGGCGTAGGCATGCCCGTTCGGGTCGAGGTCCCACAGGGGACGCGCTTCCTCCACGCTGGCGATGCCCTGCACTTCGGCGTAGATGCCTGCGCCGCGCAGTTTGGCGTGCCACGCGCTCTCCAGTACAATCGCCGATCCGCCTTCGACCAGTACGATGCCGTTGTGATCGCGCGAGAAGGGACGGGGGATACCACGGCCATCCCCGGGATCGGGCGCCAAAATGCCGCTGCGGTAGAGCCCCGCCCAGATGAATTTGAAGAAGGGCGCATCCGCTCCGCCGACGACCATGACATCCGCTTTCCCCTCGCGAATCTGCGACACTCCCCAGGCAATGGCATCTACACCGCTTACACACCCGGAGGAATGGGTGGCAATCGGGCCGCGCAGGCCGAAGCGAATGGCGACATGCGTCGTGCAGGCGCACGGTGTGAACTCCGCCCAGGCCAGCGGGCTGACACCCCGGTCTCCGCGGCGGAAAAACCGTTCCGCTTCGATATGAATCGTTTCTCCCAGCCCGGCGGCTGCCGTACTGAATGAGGTGCCGATGCGGTCGCGGTTCAGGCGGTCCAGCGGCAGTGCGGCATCGGCGATGGCGCGTTGGGCAGCCACCAGCGAGAACTGTGAATAGCGCAGCGTCCGTTTGGTGTCCACGTCCGCCATCTCCTGGGAAATGTCAAAATCCTTCAACTGTCCCCCGATGCGGAAGCGCTGGTCTTCGATTTCATACCCTTCGAGTTCGCCGATGCAGCTTTTGCCAGCGAAGAGCGCCTCGCCGAACTCATCGATCGTTCGACCCATCGAACAGAGTACGCCTATTCCGGTTATGACGACACGAGAGTTATCCATTATCCAATCCATTCAGGCGTGTCCGGTGTCAGTGATTCCTTAGGGATGCGCGAGAGCACTTGCGTAATCATCGCGCGCAAGTCTTCGAGGGCGATCGGCTTCTGCATAATGCCGTCGTACAGCCCCTCTGCGGTCTCCTGTAGATCCAGCGAACCGGACAGCAGAACGACCGGCACGCCAGGCTGGCAGCGTCGTGCGGCCTGTGCAATGGTGTCGCCGGTGCCGCCGGGCATCGTCAGGTCCGTAATAATCACGGCAAAATGCTCCTCGGCACAGCAGGCCATACCGGCAGCGTGATCCGGCGCATGCGTCACCCGGTAGCCGAGCTGGGTAAGGAGGTGCTGCAGCATGCCGGCAATCTCTTCGTTGTCTTCCACCAGCAAGACGGAAAGGCCGTCTCCCTCTATGGCGGCGGGCTGTGGTTTCGGAGCGTGCAAGGGGAGCTCGATAGTCACCGTCGTCCCCTCGCCCTCGACGCTCTGCAGGGTGAGTAATCCGTTGTGCTGATGGATAATGCGGTAAGAGACGCTTAACCCAAGCCCCGAGCCCATAGTGCTCTTCGTGGAAAAAAACGGTTCGCAGGCGCGCGACAGGATGGCCGGCAGCATGCCGATGCCGGTGTCGGTCACCGTACACCAGGCGGTGGACTCGTGGTGACCGCAGGCCAATGTCAATGTTCCACCCTCCGGCATGGCGTGCATGGCATTGGTGATGAGATTGGTCACCACTTCGCGCAGTTCTGAAGGATTGCCCAGCACACGCGTGCCGGGGTCTAAGTCTGTCTCCACGGTGATGCGGGCGGCCATGAGCTGCGGATGCAGCAGCGCATGCACTTCGTCGAGCAACGCGGCCGGCGTGATGGTGACGAAGGGATGCGCGTGCTGCTTGCCGCCAAAACGGCTCACGCGCTGCACGATGTTGCGTGCATCCGAGATGGCCTGGGTGAATTTCGGCAGGCGTTCGCGCATCTGCTCGAGTGACGAAGCCAACCCCAGCATCTCGACATGGCAGAGCAGGCTCATCAGTATGTTGTTGAAATCATGGGCGATGCCGGCGGCCATTTCGCCCAGGGCACGCATTTTCGTGTCTTCCAGCATGCGCTGTTGGGTGACCTTCAGTGTCTCGTGGATTTCCAGATTCTCCAGGGCCGCCGCCACCATGCTGGCCACCAGCAACAGCCAGTCTGCGTCATGCTTGGTGAACGGCCTGGGTTCAAAACGCTCGAGCGTCAGTACACCCAGGCAGCGCAGTTCAAAGATGAGCGGAACGACGGCCAGCGCGTTGATCGAATCGTCGGCATTCGGATAGCTGGGGAAGCGCGCAGACCATCCAGGGCCTAGCAATACCGGCTGTCCGGTGTACCAGGCGACATGTAACGGGGTTCCTTCCGCCGGGCACTCGGCACCGGCCGGCACACTCTTTGCGGTTAGACGTGCGCTCAACGCGTTCAGCTTGAAGGTATTATCTTCAGGTTGATATTGCCAGAAGGTAATGCGTTCGCACGGCAACGTCTGGCGCAACTGCTCGGCCATCGCTGACAGGATGGTGTCGGGGGTGTGGCTCAAGGTAAGAATCTGCGCGATATTGCGCAGCACGCGCTGCCACGTCGCCGGATTCGGCATGTCCCCTGTGACGGCCAATATGCTCAAGGCATGCTCGGCGGTGCGGCAGAGCATTAATAGCTGTAACAGCATTGCCGGTAAGGCATCAACTCGAAGTTCGGCATCGACAAACGCATACACGGCTTCGCCGACCATCAGTGGGATGATGCACTGGCCATCGGTGTTCAGGTATGCCCCTTCGCGCGCTGCGCGCGCCAAATCCGGCCGGTCTTCATAGGTCGCGGAGCGACCTTGTCCTTCGGCAATCTCGATCATCGGGCTCTCGTCAAGCACACAGCGCCAGACGCGGAGCTCGGTGAGATCGGGGAGGCGATGGAGTTCATCAATCAACGCCGCCAGCACGCTGCTCTGGTCCGGCATCGTCGCCAAACCATGCAATGCCGCCACCGTGTAGTAGGGATGCACGAGCCAGGCGGTCGGCAATGACCGCCAATGCGCGAGAGCCTCTTCCAGCGATTGATGCTGTTGTGTGAGCGTATCGATCAAGGCCGTTATGCCCAGGCGTTGCGTATGGTCGATAGGTATGCCTGTCCGCGCGGAAGACAGCGTTTGTTCAATGCGCTGGGCGAGATCGAGCAACACCTCGGCGTTATCGGTGCACGAGGAGTCGAGCAGCGTGTGCGTGAGGAGATGGAGATCGGCGTGGAACGTGGGATCGGGTGAAAAAGGTGATGCTGCAGAGACGAGCGCGACCCATTGCGAAGCCCAGACTTCGCTCAGCTGTGCCACAGATTGCTCGGCTGTCGTGGTATGTTGCATGATGTTTGCCGGCTCACCCGGCTGCTGTACGATCGTGGCTGCGACGAAAATGCCGATTCAACGTGCTGTAACCATACTGACAACGTGCGCGTATCGAGGGAATGCCTGTCATCCGCTCGACAATTGACTGCTTCCCTGCTATGATACTCATGGCTTTCATCGGAAAGCTGAATATCCGTCACCCCAATTTTCGCAGAATTGCCCAGGAAGGGCAACCATCAGGCGATGCGTTGGATTGCAGGCCGAAGTTAACCGTCATTTCGGCATGCGAATCCTCTGATTGCAGAACATTATACCATAACATTGCAGTAAAGGAAATCGCCATGAATGTACTACGGTTGCTCGTCATTGCGCTGCTGCTCGCAGCGATGCCGCAGGCGCTCTTTGCGCAATTCGCCCCCCCGGCCTTGCCAAAAATGAGTAACTTGGCCTTTGGGTGGGTGTCGATGAGCGGCACGGACCCCACGCTCGACATGTTGAGCAATTTCGCCCCCACCATGCTCTGCGTGCAGGACGCCGGGTATCGCATGGCCGGTGAGGCGGCACAGGGCACGTTCACCTTCGGTACCCTTGATGTCGATGCGGATTTTCAGTCCGGTATTGCCGTGGTTGGTCCCGGAACCCTACGTATCAGCCGCTATGCCTACGACTCCAATACCGCGCCGATTCTCGGGCTCGGCATGCCCGGCGTGCTCGCCCAGACCGATGGCGAGGCCATTGAGCTCTCGTATGCCCAGCGCGTTGGCTCCACCAGTCTCGGCATCAGCATCGTGCCCAAAGACGACGCGGCGATCGCCTTGAAGCAAGGCGGCATGGAAGTGCTCTCCGGCACGTCAGAGACACAGTTTGGGGCGCGCTTCGGCTTTGTGACCCCGGTGGCGCATAATCTGCGCGTTGGCGGCGATTACAGCTATCAGACGCATGACACCTCAGTATTATTGGACCCCGCGCTGACCGGCCTGCCCGTCCCCGTCACCCAGCAAGGCGACTATATCACACGCGCCTCGACGATCGGCGTGTCCTACACACCAATCCCCTCCACGCTTTGCTATGCCGCATTCCATCACCTGACATGCACCGGCACCGGGCTGGACCGCGTCGCCGATGAGTTCCGCGCCGGCGTGCAGCACAGCATCCTGAAAAACCTCGGCGTGCGGGTGAGCTACCTGGGTGGCGGCATGAATTATGGTGCGATGTGGACGACGCGCCTCGGGTTGGTGCAAGTCGCCTACACGGATGGCGCGCTGCCCAATGCCGAAGATGTGCTGGGCGATGGCCGCGCCTTCTTCGTCGGCGTGAATTTCGCCTACTGATACCTGAGTCACATTCCACGCCAATGCCTCCGACCGGCTGCGCCGTCAGGGCGGTCGGAGGCGTTGTGTCGTATCGGCGGTGCATGGTACAATACCGCCGCTACTGAAAGGAACCACACCATGGAACGCCATTTACGTGAAGTAGATTCCGAAGTTGCCGCCATTTTCGACCGCGAATTGGAGCGACAGCAGCAGACGCTGGTGCTCATCCCCTCAGAGAATTACGCCAGCCGCGCCGTGCTCGCCGCCACCGGCTCGGTGATGACGAATAAGTATGCCGAAGGCTACCCGCACGCCCGCTATTATCACGGCTGCGAGTTTGTCGATGAGGTCGAAGAACTGGCGATTGCCCGCGCCAAAACGCTCTTCGGCGCTGAGCACGCCAACGTGCAACCCGTTGCCGGCACGCAGGCGAATATGGCCGTTTATTACGCCTTGCTGGAGCACGGCGACACCGTGATGGCCATGGCGCTTGACCAGGGCGGGCACCTCACGCATGGCAATCGCTTCAACTTTTCCGGACGCTACTACAACTTCGTATCGTACGGTGTTGACCGCGAGAGCGAGGTGATCGATTACGATGCATTGGAACAGCAGGCGCTCGCTGTGCGACCGAAAATGATCGTCGCCGGCGCCAGCGCCTATCCGCGAAGTCTCGACTTCGCCCGTTTTCGTGCCATCGCCGATGCCGTGGGCGCCCACCTGATGGTAGATATGGCGCATATCTCCGGCCTGGTGGCGGCCGGCGTGCATGACAACCCGGTGCCCTACGCCGACGTGGTGACCAGCACCACGCATAAAACGCTGCGCGGTCCCCGCTCCGCCTTCATCCTCTGCCGCCAGGAACTGGCGAAAGCGATCGATAAGGCTGTCTTCCCCGGTGTGCAGGCCGGCCCGCTGATGCACGTTATCGCCGCCAAGGCGGTCATGTTCAAAGAGGCGATGGATCCCACGTTCCAGGAGTATGGGCGTAAAGTAATTGCCAATGCCGCCGTCATGGCCAACACCTTGCTGGCGCGGGGCATTCGGCTGGTGTCCGGCGGTACGGATACTCATCTCATGCTTGCCGATCTGCGTCAGTTGAATCTCACGGGACGCGCCGGCGCCGATCTCCTGCGCGAGGCGGATATCGTCACTAACTTCAATACCATCCCGTACGACACGCAGCCGCCCACCCAGGGTTCGGGCATTCGCCCCGGCTCGCCGGCGCTCACCACGCGCGGCATGGGTGAAGCGGACATGGTGACAGTCGCCAACTGGATGGCCGATATTCTGGAACATCCGGACGACGCCGCACGCATCCGCGAGATCAAGGAAGCCGTCCATGCGCTCTGCGCGCGGTTTCCCCTGTACACCAATTTGCAAGCCAACGCAGGTTGCGCCTGATCCGTTTGGCCGTAGCACGAAGAGGAAACGATGGTGCCCGGGGCGGTTTCGCCCCGGGCACGTCTGTGGCGACCCTTCCATCCATGGTGGAATCATCGCATCCTGCCGTCCTGCACCGAGTACACCACAACCCCGGCATCCTTCCGGGTCGTCGGTAGATGAGCCATGCCGTACTTCCTGTACCCATCATGCCTCTCTCCATGAGGTATTATGCAAGCCGATGGTGCATCTGTGGAAAAGCCCAAGAGACAAGGTATCGGTTAATGGTGAGATTCCGGCACATCAGTGTACTTTTCCGGAAGAAACACCCGGAGGCTACATGGCGCCCATGAGGCTGCTCGCGTAATCGGTCCAGAATTTGATGACGAAGTAGCCGATCAGGGGAACGAGGATCAGGTAGAAGAGGAGTTGCGCTTTGGCAGGAAGCGTTTTTACCTGGGCTTCCAGTTCCATCTGCATGTAGCCGACCCCACTGCGCAGCGACTCAGCTACACTGCCGCTGGTCTCCCCGCTTTGCAGTAAGTACATCACTTCAGGCGGGAGAATATTGGTGGGGCCGAGCACCTCGGATAATGTCGCGCCCTGACCGACCTGTGCAAGCTGATCGGCGATGCGGTGTTTGATATGCGCGCTGCCCGCCGCGTGCGCAGCACTTTCCAGCGCTTCCATCGGGGCGATGCCGGCATTCCACAGCGCCCCCAGCACGCGCGCGAAGCGAATGCGGATCATTAAGTTCTGCACCGGACCGATGAGGGGAAGGCGGCTCATCAACTCGAAGATCACCTCAGCGCCGCGTCGCGTGCGCCCCAGCATCTTCCACCCCTGCCATACAGCGATTGCCCCGGCCATAAATAGTGAAAAGATGAGGAGGGCCTGGCCGAGGTTCGCCAATACGGCAGACACGCCGGCCCCCGCCGCCGCTTGCGCACCGGAGACGACCAGCATCACCAGTACAAAGACCACGGCGGTGGCTTTCAGGTGAAACGTTTTGGCATTCACCTCGTGGCGCAGTGCCATTTCCATTTCAATGGCATCGGCCACATCGCCCATCGCCTCCGGCAGCGTGCCGCCGATTTCCGATGCGCGCACCAGGCTCACTTCCCAGGCGGGAAACACGCTCGGGTAACGCACCATGGTCTCCGAGAGCCGGCCGCCCTGCTGCACGTGTTCGATCATATCGCGCACCATGGGGCGCAGATAGAAGGCGATGTTCTCGGCGATGTAGTTGAGACTTAAGCCGACGGGAATGCCGGATTTGAGCAGGTTCTGCAACTGACGGTAGAACTGGGCGCGCTGGGTGAGCGTGG
>JAGUZN010000317.1 GCA_020060775.1 Armatimonadota bacterium | reverse complement strand
GACGTCCACGCGCGCCTCCGCTCCACGATCCTTGCCCATGGTCGGCGCGATGGGCGAGCCGGTCGCCGTGGGCAATACGGTGTGGGCGGTGGCGTTCACGGAACACCCGGAACGCGTGGGCGGCGAGTTGCCCCGGCACGGTCGATTCGTCGCGGTGGGGCTGATCATCGGCAATCGCGGAAGCAAAGCGGTGGCCCTGGGTGATCACGTGTGTTCACTGCGGCATGACGGCGCCGATCCGGCATACCGGCCGGTGTTGACGGCGTGGGGCACACCCGAGCAGTTACGCAACAATGAGTACCAGGAACGCTATCTACTGCCGCCGGATGAGATTATCGCCGGTTTGATCTTTTTCGACGTAGCGAATACGGTGACTGAGCCGCGTCTGCTGGTACGCGATCTTACAGCGCGCGATGTTGATTTCACCGCGGTGATTGACTTGACGACACGTCGCGATGACCCGAATGCCGGGGGCAGCGGCCTGTGGACCGCACCATCGTTGCTGCAGACGATTTACTGACGCGCAGTACAGAGTGTGCCAGCTTTGTGCGCCGATTAGCGTTCGCGGAGGGCTTCCCAGGCGCGGAGGAAATAGTCGGGCGGCGGGGTCTCGAAGACGAGGGGCTGGCCGGTGCGCGGATGGGTGAAGGCCAGGTGATAGGCGTGCAGCGCCTGCCCGGGCAGTTCGGCCAACGCGGCGCGGACGGCGGGCGCGAGCAGCTCAAGCCAGCGTTTGGCGGTGCGCTGCCCGTACAGTGGATCGCCGACGACGGGATGCCCGATATAGTGCAGGTGGACGCGGATTTGATGGGTGCGCCCGGTTTCCAGGCGCGCGGTGACGGCAGTGGCATGCGGCATGCGCTCGCGCACGGTGAAGTGGGTGACGGCATGCCGCCGGGTATGCGGCGTGTTCTCGGCGATGACCGCCATGCGCTGTCGTTCAACGGGATGACGACCGAGCGGGGCATCGACGGTGAAGGCGTCCTGGCTGAGGACGCCCCAGGCGAGGGCGATGTACTGCCGGGTCACGGTGCGCTGTTCGATCATCCCCGCCAGTGCGCGGTGGGCGACATCGTTCTTTGCGACCAGCATCAGCCCTGACGTTTCCTTATCCAGCCGGTGCACGATGCCGGGGCGCAGTTCGCCGCCGATGCCGGAGAGATCTTTAACGTGGTAGAGCAGGGCATTGACCAGCGTGCCGGACCAGTTGCCCGCGGCAGGGTGCACCACCAGTCCGGCAGGCTTGTTGATCACGAGCAGGTCGGCATCCTGGTAGACAATGTCGAGCGGAATATTCTCAGGTTGCACGTGCACCGGTTCGACGGGCGGGGGCAGGTGCACAGTGATCAGATCGCCCTCTTCCACCCGGTAGCCGGGTTTCTCCACCCGCGAGTTGACCTGCACCTCGCCCGCCTTCAGCAGTTGCTGGACGCGGGCGCGTGACAGGTCTTCCAGGCGCGCGGCCAGATAGGCATCCAACCGCTCGCCCCCATGCTCAACGTGCAGCAGAAGTTGATTGTTCACGGCGTTCGGGGGTGGCGCCGGATTCCACCACGGCGGGATTCTTCGGCAGCAGGAACCAGCCAATGATCCCCAGGATCACCAGCAGAATGCTGAACAGTTGTGCCGGCGTGTAAAATTGCAGGCCGGGGGCGAGATGCAGGCTCGGGTCAGGCGCACGGAAGATCTCCATCACGTACCGTTCGACGCCTTCGAGCATCAGGAAGGCCATGAAGAGACGGCCGGCGCGTCGCAAGCCGTTACCCCGCGACAGCCAGAGTAGGATGCCGAACATGATGAGCCCCATGAGTACGGCATACAACTGGGTGGGATGGCGGTGGACGCTGTCATGCAGGTTGGGAAACACGACCGCCCATGGCAGGGCGTGGGCTTCCATGCCGTAGCAGCAGCCGTTGAGGAAGTAGCCGATGCGGGTGATGGCATAGCCCAGCGCGACGGCGGGGGCGAATGCATCGGCCACGCGCCAGAAGCTGAGCTTATTGCGCACGATGTAGATCCCGCCGGTGAGCAAGGCGCCAAGCACGCCGCCGTGAAAACTCAGGCCGCCGAGCCCCTGATTCAGCAGATCGCCGAGTGGGGGCAGCAACGGGGTGCCTGGCGTGAGTATGACGTACACGACACGCGCGCCGACGATGGCGCCGAGGAGAATCACCAGACCGAGGTCGAGCACGCGGTCGGCGGTGATGCCGCGTCGGCGACCGAGCGCAATGCCGATGAGGGTGCCGGCCACGAAGCCGAGCATGAGCATGGCACCGTACGCATTGATATGGATTTGCGACACGCGTGAGAGTCCGAAGAGCACCAGCGCACTGACGCCGACGATGGTGCCGCCGGTGATCACGTGGTCCGCCGTGAGCGGCGCGCGACGGCGCAGAGCGGCCAGCCAGATGATGACGCCGACCACGACCAGCAGCAACAGGGCGAGCACTATGGGCGTGGTGGGCGATGGTATGGTCAAGAGAATGGGTCTCAAGTCGTCTCACTTTCAGAAGACGCCACGGTTGACGTGCCGGACTCGTGACGTATGATGAGCCAGATCAGGCAGCCGACGCCGACCACGACGCAGGCATCGGCCAGATTGAAGACCGGCCAGACGTGAAAATCGAGGTAATCGGTGACATGCTGCCGCAGCAGGCGGTCGACCAAGTTGCCGAGCGCGCCGCCGGCGACGAGCGCCGCGGCGACGATGCCCAGACGCGAACGCAGGAAGGGACGCATGAGCCAGGCGAAGAGCAACAGTACCGCGATATTGATGGCGAGGATGACCGGCGGAGGGGCGTGGCGGAGAAAGCCAAAGGCGGTGCCGGTATTCTGCCGATGTGTGAGGTCGAGAATGCCGGGCAGAATGGCATGGGACTCGCCGACGGCGAGTCCCCGTACCATCTGCTTAATGAGTTGATCTATCCCGGCCACCAGCGCACTGCACCCGGCCACCAGGCCGATGGCTATGATGGGGACCTTCACAGCGCTAACGTCCTTCCAGGCGATCCTGACAGTTCAAACAGAGCGAGGCCCAGGGCAGCGCCTCGATGCGGCTGGCGTTAATCTCCACGCTGCAGGAATCACAAATACCGTACGTGCCTTCGTCGATCTTTTCCAGCGCGGTATTCACTTTATCCAGCAGATCCTGGATATTGCCTTCCAGCGCCAGGTCTTTTTCGCGCTCAAAGGTTTCAGAAGCCAAATCGGCAGGGTGGTCGTCATACGTCGATATCTCGGTCGCCATCTCAAAGTCCGCGGCGTGCGAGGTGCGCTCCATGATATCATGCAGCTCTTGCTCGAGTCGTTCACGTTCGGCGAGCAAGCGCTTCTTGACAGCCCGAAGTCGAGTGGTGGCGTTTTGCGCGGTGGCCATAGTACAAACCCCTTTCAAATAAACTTGCAGCGATTGGCATCACAGCCTCGTCTGCATCCCAATCTCGGGCGCGAGTCCTTCGTTGGGTTGTCGATGCCAACCTTCCGGGTTGGCCATCGGACCACTATCGTAAGCGAAATTACGTGGCTTTAGTGTACCGTTGGGCTGACGAGATCAAACACCGTGCCTCAGGTTTTTTGCCCAAGAGGTCCATGCGCTGGCACTCTTTGAAAAAAATCATCCGTTAAGCAGCCTGGGCACTTTCTCCACTGGTAAAATCGCGCACCTGATCGGCGCACGCACGACATAAGTCAGGGTATTCCCCATCCGTGCCAAGTTCGCGCGCCCAGCGGCAGCGCACACAAATGGCGCCCGGCGCGGGCGACACCGCAATGGCCAGATCCGGGTGTCGCGCGCGCAAAGCTTCGGCGGGCGCCTCAGCGAGCGGCTTCACCTCGGCCAGGGCGACTTTGAACAGCGATGCCAGAGTGTTGAGAAGAAATTCGAGCAGCTCCCGGGTTTCTCCTGCCGCAAAGAGGGTGATTTTTACGGCGGCCGGCTGGGAAATTTCTCCTCGTGTTCGTGCGGTGTCCACCGCCCCATGCACCGCCTCCCGTATGGCGAGCACGCGCTCCCAGCGCGCGCCCAGTTCCGCATCATGCCATGCCGGATCAGGCTCAGGCCAGTCGCTCAACTGCACGCTCGCTGCACGTTCGGCGGCGGGGAGGCGCCGCCAGATTTCCTCGGCGGTGAAGCTGAGGATCGGCGCCAGCCACCGCACCAGCGTCTCGGCCAGATAGTAGAGCACTGTTTGCGCTGAGCGCCGGGCGAGACTGTCAGGCAATGACAGGTACAGCCGGTCCTTCAATACATCCAGATAGAATGCCGAGAGTTCGGTGGCTAGAAACTCGTTGAGATCGTGATAGACGCGGTGAAACTCATAGCGCTCGTAGGCCTGCGTGATGCGGCCCATGCGCACGGCGAGCCGGTGCAGCATCCAGCGGTCGATCTCCTGGAGATGCACATAGGCGATGCATTCGTCAGGCGCGAAGTCGTACAGGTTGGCCAGCAGGAAGCGCGCGGTGTTGCGCATGCGGCGGTACACCTCGATCACCTGGGTGAAGCTGTCCTCCGACATGGCGATGTCCGCACGAAAATCAGTGGACGCCACCCAGAGTCGCAGGATGTCAGCACCGTGCCGCTGGATCACCTGCTGCGGATCAATGATGTTCCCCAGCGATTTCGATTGTTTCTGCCCGGTCTGATCGAGGACAAAACCATGGGCCAGCACTGCTCGGTAGGGGGGGTGAGCTTTACCGGCAGCCAGTGCGGTGAGCAGCGATACCTGAAACCACCCGCGGAACTGGTCGTGCCCCTCCAGGTAGAGATCGGCAGGCCAGTCCTGCTGCTCATCGAGCACGGCCAGGTGGCTGCAGCCGGAATCGAACCAGACATCGAAGATATCCGTTTCCTTGACGAAGCCGGTCTCGCCGCATGCCGGGCAGGCCGTGCCCTCGGGCACGAATTCTTCCACCGGGTAGCGGAACCAGGCGTCCGCGCCCTCACGGCGGACGATCTCGGCGGTCTGGCGCGCGACGACGGCGCTCAGCAGCGCTGACCCGCAATTGGTGCAGAACACGGTCGGGATCGGAATGCCCCAGGCGCGCTGGCGGGAGATGCACCAGTCAGGCCGGTCACGCAGCATCCCTTCCAGGCGTTCACGCCCCCACGCCGGAATCCACTGCACGGTGGCTGCCGCCTCCATTGCAGCCGGGATGAGCGGCTCCACATTGAGGAACCACTGCGGGGTGGCGCGGAAGATCGACGGCTCGTGGCAGCGCCAGCAGTGCGGGTACTGGTGCAGGATGGTATCGAACGCCAGCAGGGTGCCGTCTCGGTCCATGCGCCGCAGGATCTCCTCCTGCGCCTCGTAGATCGGCTTGCCGGCAAATGGCCCGCCCTCGGGACCGAAGATGCCCGACGGCCCGATGGGCTGAATGGTGGGCAATCCATAGGAGAGGCCAGTGAGGAAGTCATCCTTGCCGTGCCCCGGCGCGATATGCACCAGGCCGGTGCCCGCCTCCAGGGTGACGTAGTCCGCCAGCACCACAGGCACCTGCCGCTCCATGAACGGGTGCTGCAGCAGCGCGCCCTCCAGCTCGCGGCCGGCCACCGTGTCGCACACGTGCGGGCGGGACATCTTCACCGCGCGACCGAAGTAGGGCACCAGCTCCTCGGCCACGATATAGGTGAAACCTTCGCGATCCTGCAGGTCGGTGACCAGCGCGTACCTGGTGTCGGGATGCACGGCGACGGCCACATTGGCGGGCAACGTCCAGGGGGTGGTGGTCCAGATGGCCGCTGACATTTTCGCCCGATCTTCCTTCGCATACACCGCCGCGTCAAGGCGCACCACCGGAAAGGCCACGTAAATCGAGGGGGCTTCGTGTTCGCGATATTCCACCTCGGCCTCGGCCAATGCCGTCTCGCAGGTGGTGCACCAGTACACTGGCTTCACGCCGCGATAGATCAACCCGGCATCCACCATGCGGGCAAAGGCTTCCAGCACGGCTGCCTCGTAGGCCCGCTGCATGGTGATGTACGGGTGCGCCCAATCGCCGCGCACGCCGAGCGCGCGGAACTGCTTGCGCTGTAGATCGATGTATTTCTTCGCCATCTCGGCACAGCGCCGGCGTAGCGTGAGCGGATCGATGGCGGCGCGGTCGATGCGAAAGGTGCGCACGGCGAGGATCTCGGTGGGCAGGCCATGCGTGTCCCAACCGGGCTGAAAGGGCGCATCGTAGCCCTGCAGGGTGCGAAACTTCACCACGAAATCTTTGAGGAGCTTATTCAGCGCATGGCCGAGGTGAATATCCCCGTTGCTGAAGGGCGGTCCGTCATGCAGGATGAAGCGCTTCCCCCCCTGGCGCCGGGCCTGCACGGCATGGTACAGGTCGATCGATTCCCAGAACGCGAGGATTTCCGGCTCGCGTTCTGGGAGTTGCGCGCGCATCGGGAACGTCGTCTTCGGCAAATTCACCGTCGCCTGATAGTCGTGCTGCTGTTCCGCCATCACTCACCGCCCTGTCGCCTGAACGTGCAAAGAGATTCCTTCTCTCTCCATTGTTCCCCGCGGTGGGTATGGGTAGTAATCACACGTGCGGGCAGATGGCGTGAATGTGCGGCGGACGTATCACAGATGACTGTATGGGGGGCGAGATGCGCAGGTTACAGCTCGACGCGCGCCAGATCGGCGCGCCACCAGGGGTTGGTGAGGTAATTGACGACCAGCGCGTAATTATCGGCATAGCGGGCGGCATTGGCCTGGGTTTGCGTGATATCGGCGACCAGCGCCAGCGAGGAGCCTGAACCGCCGCCACCCTCGGCGAATCCGCGCACAGTAAACTGCGCGGGCGCGGCGTTCTCGTCCATCGCACTCCAGATGAGCGTGAAGGCCGCATACAGCAGATATTGCTTGGTCTCCAGCGGCCCGGCCATGCGGGTGATGGTGTACTCCACGGTGGCATAGCCGTTGCGCGGTTCCAGCATGACGCCATCGATGGAAGTGTGGAGCGATTTTCCGCGCACGGCGCGATCGAGCGCAGCCTTGAGCACGGCGGTGCGCCGTTCGAGGTCTTCCGGCGTCAGGCCGGTGGCAGCCGGCGGGGTGAAGGGGGCGATCATCGTGCCCGTTGGCGCGCCGGGCTGTTCCCCGGCGGGGCGGGCTTGCTCGGCAGGTGCTGGCGTTTGCGCGGAGGCCCGCGTATCTTGCTGGATGACAATGCCGAGCGGATTGGGGTTGCTGGGTCCGATTTCCACGATATCCGGCTGTGACCGCACGACGCGCGGCATGCCTTCCGGCGTTTCCGGCGCCGTCTCCTGGGTCGCGGGTGTGGTGGGTTGCGCCTGTTGTTGGCCTGCGCCATTGGCGGCCGGCAACGCCTGTCGATCTGATGAAGCGGGAGCCTGTCCGTGCGGCATGG
>JAGUZN010000352.1 GCA_020060775.1 Armatimonadota bacterium | reverse complement strand
TCAGGTATCATCAACGTATACCTGCCACGGAGACATCCACCCATGCCCAGCTATAACACCATGACCCTGGACGAGATTGACGCCGCACTGGCGCAACTGCGTGCAAAGCGCAAAGCGTTGAAAGCTTCCAGCACGACCGCCCAGCGGAAAATCCTCACGCTCGCCCAGCGGCGAGAACGCTTGTTGCAACAGGTCGATGCGCTGGACCAGCAGATCGCCCAACTGCGCGGAGGCCAGCAGGCGCCATCAGAACCTGTGCCAGAGCAGCGGCGCTCACGCCGGCGCCAGACAGACGTCACCGCCTGTTTGGAGGCCATCGTCGCATGCGTGCAGCGGCACACCAGCGCCCAGCGCGGCACCATCGCTGAGGAATGCCAGCTGTCGCCGGCGAATGCCTCCATCTACCTGCGGCGACTCTGCGAAGAGGGTCGGCTTATCCGGCAGGGCGAGAAGAGCGCGACGACGTATACATTGCCGTCATGAGGCGGAGCCAGGACTTTGTCCCTTCTTGCACAATCTCTGCTTTTTTCGCGACTGGTCGTCTCCTGCAGGAAACATTCTATGCAAACTTCCTCAGTATTTCCCGCCCTGAGCAAGGCCCGATCAGGCGAAAAATTCCCATGCGCGGGGAAGGAGACGTTTCCGACTTCGTAGACAGATTTGGCAATGCTGGCCTTCGCCCTGCGCCATGCCGCGACGCATGGGCTGCAGCGCATCTTCATGGTGATTCCTATGCTTGCCCTACTTGTCCACATTATCGGGACGGAGGTGCGCACGATTCACGTACGATCAACTTCGGGGAGAAGAATCGGATGGTTAGCGCGCGTTCGCCAGGTGCAGTATTCCTCGCCAAACGCGAAAACAACAAGTCAGTCACATATTGCGCGATCTCCTCACCGCCATGACTCTGGAACTCCCGCTCAAGCAAGCGATTGGGCTAGGATAAACCTGAGACTCTGGTTATCGCGATAACCAAGCGTTACACAACACGGAGTGTTTATTTCAGAATATCGGACTGGTATTATTGAATAGCCCTGAAGTAGCGACCCTCTTTCACCATTACAAATAAGGCTGGTGATCAGATACAGCGACACTGAAACGCGAGGCACACCATTATGGATATACGACTCACTCCTGTCATCAGAGGCCGCATGTTGTTGATCAAATTCTTCTCTCTCGGTCTGTTGATGATCGTTCTCACGATCGATGGAATAGCGCAGGGGTTGGCGCCGGCGCTGTACCTGCCGCTGGATGGCGAGGCGGGCCAGCAGGTGGGGGTGAATTATGCAGCCACCTATCAACCCGGCATGCGTGGGCAGGCGCTGTACCTGGATAGCAAAGACCACACGCTGACCGTGCCGGTGGATGATTACGTGTCGCCGCAGGGGGGCACGCTGGTCTTTTGGGTGAAGAAGCTGGAGGGCAACCAGTTTAACTTGCTGGCGGGCGCGTTCGGCGCGCTCAATCAAGCCTGGTGGCAGGGTAACCTATCCTACAGCAGCCTCGCGCTGCCCATGCTGACGGGCGGCTGGGATATGATTGCCATCACGACGGACAGCCAGGCGTGCACAGTCTATTTCGATGGCTTGCGCATGGCGCAGGGACGCGGCTTTCTCCCCAAGGGGCATATTGAATTCGGCGATCATAACGGCGTTACGGAGCATTCCACGCAGACGCGTTTCCTGCTCGATGAGGTGATGCTGTTCGATCATCCGCTGAATGAGCAGGAGGTGTTCAATCTCTATACCAGCATGGCGTCCCGCGCGGCGGAACCGGTCGTGCAGGTGGGGTTACGCAATAATAAGCTGGCGTTGGATGGCAAGGTGACGGCGGACAAATGGACGGGCGCGGCGCAGATCGCCGGACTCGTGGAGGCCGCCACCGGGTTCACCGCCCCCTCCCCCACCCGCGCGTACCTGCTCTACGATCAGGATTACCTCTACCTCGGCATCGTGTCCGACACCCCACAGGAGGCGCTGCAAGCTATCCAGGCTACGGTGGGCATGCGCGGGTATGTGGTCCAAAAGGCGACGAAACCGGAGGAGTTGGGCAACGACGATACTTTCCGCATCGCGCTGGCGGATGATTATGCGAAAGGCGCCCCGCTGTATACCCTCACCTTCAACAACGCCCGCTTCCTGGCCGCGCAACGCGACGGGCAGCCGATCACCAGCGGCGTGAAGGTGGTGACCTCGGCGCGCATCGACAGCGGCTGGCAAGCGGAAGTGGTGATTCCGTGGGTGGAAACGGGCATTACCCCGCAGGCAGGGCGCTTAATCGGTTTTAACCTCGCGCGCACCTGGCGCGCCCTGCGCGAGGGGCAAGCGGACTGGTGGGCTTGGGGCACGCGCCGTGCCGATGGCAGCCTTACCGCGGCGCCGCTTGGCCGATTGCTGCTGGGCGGAACGGGCGACGTGATCACCCGCCTGCGCCAGGTCGGCAATGTATCCGGCGGGATAGTGGATGTGCGTGTTGAGCTGGAGAATCCTGGTCCGGACACCCGCATGATCACCATGAATATCGGCGCTGGCTCCACCCCCGTGCGGCAGGAGCGCGATAAGATTCTGCCCGGCGACACGTGGGAGTACCAGACGGATAAGGTGGTGAGCCTTGGCCCCGGCGAGCGGCAAGAGGTGGCGTTCACCACGCAACTCAAGAACGTGGAAACCCGGCGGTTGACCTTTGAAGCCAAAGAGAGCGGCCGCGTTATCCAGCGAGGACAATTTCCTGTATTCATGGCCAGCCTGACACAGGTGCAAATCGCGCATTATCCCAGCCTGAACATCCTGCGCATCAAGCCGGACATCACCCGCGTGGCGCCTGCCGATCTGCCAACCCTCACGCTGGACGCCTGGGTCACCAAGCCCGGCAAATCCACCGCGCTGGCGACAGGCACGCTGGCCGCGCCGAAGGATGCCGAGCAGTGGGTGGAGGTGAAAACGGACACGCTGCCCGCCGGGCAATACGAAGCCGGATATCGTGTGTCAAAAGGCAAGGAGGTGTTGCTGGAAGGCAAGGCGCCCTACCAGAAGCGCGCCCTCGCTTCCTTCCCGTGGTATGGCAATACCGTGGGGAAATCAGCCGAAGTGCCGCCGCCTTTTGAGCCGGTGCGCCGCGAGGGGAATCTGCTGAAAGTGTGGCGCCGCAGTTATGACGTGGGCGCCTCGCTGCTGCCGCGGCAAATCACCAACTACGTACCGGAATGGTCGGCAGGCTGGGTGCCCGCCGCCGATCTGGAACAGCCGGGTTCGAGTAGTCCCACGCTGGCGGCGCCGGTTCGCCTGGTAGTCGTTGCGGCGGATGGCACGGTGTATCGCTCCGCGGACGGCCCGGCGCAGGTGACGTGGAAAGAGACGAAGCCCACGCGCATGGTCTGGCAGTCCGTGCAGCAGGTGGGTCCGGTGAAGGTGACCGCCGATTGCTTCATGGAATACGACGGCTTTGTGAACATCGCATTATCCATCGAGGCGGCGCAGCCGATCAGCGAGGCGAAGATCGAGTTCCCCTACCGCCCGGCGTGGGCGACGCTGGCGAACTATTACGAATATCACCCGCGCATCAACGGCCGCTTCCCAGACAAGCTGGAAGATCTCTGGCAAGCGTCGCAACCCATCTGGATCGGCAACGAAGTGGGCGGCACGCAGTGGTTCACCGATGACGGCTGGGTGCCCAAGGCCGATTTCAGCAAGGCGCGGCGGCTGAAGGACAAGACCCCCGCCCTCATCCTCGAAAAAACGCCGGAAGCCCATGTGATGCGCGTGATGCTCGCCAACCAGCCGATCAATGCGGGCGAAACGTTCAAGGTGCACTTCGGCCTCATCACCACCCCGACCAAGCCAATCAAGACGAACCGCCTGGTGGGCCATGAGCAGCGCTATGCCCCCGGCTATTCCTTCTACACGAACATCGCCACCCACGAGTTCGATCCTTCGCATGCGCTCGGCAACCTGGTCCGCGACAGCGAAACGCCGGGCGGTCCGATGCAGAACGGTGGGTGTTATGTCACCATCAGCGCCCTGCGCGATAATTCGCCGGACGTGGACTACTGGGCTGATGATTTCATGGGATATCCGAACACGCGCAAACTGGATAAATCATGGGGCATGCAGACGTATGAGGCCAGCGCCGTCAGCCCAGCGTATACCGATTACTTCGTCTGGTGGAACGGGGCCGAACAGGTGAAGCGGAATCGCGTGGCCGGCTTCTATTCCGATTGCAATCCGCGCGGGGGCGGGGCGAATTACCTGGAAGCGCGCGAACTGGTGAAACGCCTGTACCTGTCTTTCGCGGAACCGAACCCGGAAGGAACGGCCACCGAATTCCACCAGTCCGGCATGTGGTACGGCGCCTGGCAATTCAGCTTCAATGACGCCCACCTCGATGGCGAATGCTTCTGCAGCCTGCTCACCAAGGAGAAACCCGGCTATCACCACTACTACCCGGTCGATGCGTTTCGCGCGCAGATGCTCGGTTATCAATTCGGCATTCCCACCGCCATCCTCGACCAGTTCGGCCGCTCAGGCGCTATCGCCAGCGAGGAGGCGTGGAAGCGGTGGGGTACGAACCCGGTCGATTTCTTCATGGCGTTGTGCTACCTGCACTACGACGCTGCGCCCGCGCCGGCGTATGCCAAGCAGGAATTCGTGAAGCCCTGGACGGAAGCTGCAAAACAATACGGTTTGTTAAGCACACGCCTGCCGGACGATCGCTATGATCCATACTGGACGCAAAAGATCATTTCCGGCCTGCCTGAGAAGGTGTACGTCTCAACCTATCACATCACCGAAACCAAACGCACCATCCTGGTGTTGGCGAATTATAACGAACAGGAATTGCCGCTGACCCTCACGGTCGATTGGGCGAAGCTCGGATACGATGACCCATCCCAGCTCAAGGTTGTGCATACCGTCCCGGACGGGCAGGACGCGCAGATTGTGGATGGGAAGCTGCGGTTTACCGTGGGGAAAGCAGGCGGGCGGATGGTGGTGATTGAGTAGATGGGTTGCGGGTTGGCAGGTTCGTGGGATTGATATTCCCTCCCCCTGCGAAGCGGGGGGAGGTTAGGAGGGGGGTCAGTGCGGCCCGGTCTCGGGGAAGCACCCCACCCTCCCCTCCTCCGTTGCGACAGGGGAGGGGAAATGATGAGCGACCGGCTCAACATTTGGAGCGTACTATGTATAAACTGATGGCGATAGTGTTGGTCCTCCTGTTCACGCTTCCGGTGCTGGCAGCCACACCTGCCGAGCAGATGGCGGGGTTGGAGGCACGGCTGGCGCAGTTGGTGAAAACAGGAAGCGCATTGCCCAGGGAGCATGCGCTAAGCAAGCGCTATGTCACCCTTGCGGCGGAATGCCGGGACTGGAACAAGCAGCTCAAGGCGGTGGTGAACCATCCCGATGCCGTGGAGGATACCGCGGCGCTGCTCTGGCGCTTCCAGGAGGCGGTGCACCGGCTGGGCATGCTGGAGTTGCGTACGCGCATCGTAAAAGCGACCCCGGGGCGCGAACCGCGCTATGGACTGCTCGCCGCTACGGGTCTGGAGCGCATCGTCGATGACCAGGTGCCTGCAGTGCCGGTAACCACCACGCTCAATCTCAATGCCGCCCCCGGCGAAACGGTGACCGGGCGGTTGGTGCTGATCTCGTTCGACCGCGGGCTCTCAAAGCCTGCCTATCCCTCGCCCATGGAGTTTGTGACCTTCGAGCCGCTGGCCGGCAACGGGGCCGCCATTCCCGCCAATGCGTGGACTGCCTTCTTTGAAGATGCAGTGCCCACTGACAGCCAGCGCTTCATGGGCGGCGATCCGGATTTTGCGCGCGGGGTGCAACGCACGGATTACCTCACTAGTGCCAGTCAGGATTTCCTGCAGGGCATGGGCTGGACGAATTATGTCTTCTATCTGCACGCCGATACCGCGTGGGGCATCCGCCTGCGCCTGACCGTGCCGCCAAACCAGCCCGGCGGCGTTTATCGCGGCCGTGTGCGCGTGTGGCCGATCACCGAGGATTATCCGGCTTACGCCACGTTGACCGTGCGCGTGCATGCCGCCCCCCGCCCGACTCCCGCGATGGCGCTGTCCGGCGGGTTCAATATCGCCGCGTACAAGTATTTCACCGCCGTGCAGCAAAACAAGTCGGCGGATGCGGTGGATCAGGCGGCAGTGCAAGGCTACGCTAACGCCCTGGCATCCCTGGGGGTGCAGGCGGTGGTGGAGGATACATTGAAGCCGCAGGAAGGTTGGCTGTTCGTGGCCGATGCCCCGGATGGTCCGCTGGCGCTGACCACTACCCCGTTGCGTGCCCGCCTGCTGGCGTGGCAGGCGTGGGCCAAAGGTTTGAAGGGCGTGCAGGTAGCGCGCGTGCACGATTGGACGGGCACCTGGCAGGTGATGCGCATCTGGCCCGGCCCGGGCAACCCGCGCGGCTACAATAACTTCGTCAAAGATCCCCACCGCATGGGCAGCCTGGTCTACCCCTGGGGCGATTCCCTGCGCCTCATGATGCTACGCGAAGGCTTCCAGGACGCTGCCTGGCTGTTCGCCCTAAAAGACGCCACGGCGAAATCGACCGATGCCGCGTGGATCAAGCAAGCTCAGGCCGCCCTGGACCGCGCCACCACCCTGGCCACCACCCCAGATACCGCTACCCCGGAAGCACTATTGGCAATCCGGGCAACGATCATGCAATTATTGGAAGAACACTGAGACGATCGGCAACTGTATAGATGGAACTGAGTAATGCATAACAAAATACGACAGCAGGTAGGAGCGATCAATGAGCAACATTACTCGCTGGAATGAATGCGAGGATTGGGTTGAATTCTATTCACAAAGACAATTAGCATCGATCGGACACGATCGTTACCAGGTACTGGCAAATTTCGGTGGACCTGGAGCGTGCGTTACATATCATTTATATGCTCGTGTGCAGGAGGGTATGGAACGTCTCATTACCGGAGTAGACGTCGAAGGCGTGGCATTCGATCCCGTCTTCCGTGTGCAAGATGTGCCGGGTACCCCTGCGGGATTTCGCTGGGTTTACCTCGGCCCAATTGAAACGAGCCGCAGCTATCGCCAGATCACCATCACTGCCCCGCGCGGTCTGAATGGATTGGACCGTCTGGTCACGCTTCAGGTGATGCAACGTTTGAGCTCCGGTGAAATAGAGCGGCGTATTGCCCATGAGCGGTCTGGCGCAGAGCCAGTGAGCGGCGTGCCGCTAGGCGGAGTGGGCGCCGGGAAACTCGAGTTCTGCCGGGACGGTATTTTTCGCAATATCACGATCAACGGGAATATAGACACACCTATTTGGCGATCTGAAGACACCTTCTTCGCTGTGCGTGCTGAATCGAATGGCAGAGCGTCAGGGCGCATCATCGCCTCTGAACCACTGCATGGATTATCGCCCATGCAGCGATTGGACTATGATGGGTGCTATCCGCTGGCTACTCTGCACGCCACTGACGATGATTTTCCCCTCTCCGTGGAGGTGAGGGCCGCTGCATCAATCATCCCACGCAATATCAAGGATTCCGCGTTGCCGTTAGCCTTGTTCACTGTCCGTATAACCGCTGATTCTGGACATGCCGCGAATGCAACCCTTGCCATCTGTACAGAAAATTTTCTCGGGTGTGGTGGTAGCTTGGCCCCGAGTCTCACCGAACGCCATGTCTTCGATGAAGGGTACTATGAATGCTGGGAGGAACGCGCCGGCAACCACGAGTCAGCCTGGGAACAGCCCGGTGCCGCCGGCATCTGTTTTGAAGGTGGAAATAAAGAGGAGATCCGTTCTAACGGTCAGTACATACTGGCAACCGACAGCCCAGTGTCTTCGCGGTTGACTGGCTGGCGGTGCGCACAGGATGATGGCGTCTGGCGACAATTCATCAACGCCGGGGTTTTGCCAGGATCACTCGGTGGCGCCTCATCCGGCGAACAGACGGCTGGCGCTGTTGCGGTGCAGGTCGATCTGCAGCCCGGCGAATCGCGCGAGATCCGTTTCGTCTTTGCCTGGTATGTGCCCCATTTCTGGCAGGCCCCCGGGCCGGATTACGGGCACTACTATACCCGCGACTTCTCGTCCGCGGCAGAAGTCGCGCAGTATGGGCTGCAACACTTTCACCGCCTAGTGGCCGGCGCCTCCGAGGTGCCCGCCCTGCTGGCCGATTCCACCTTGCCCGCCTGGCTCGCCCGCACCCTGGCGAACGATGCCTATACCTTTTCCACCGTCACCTGGTTCACCAAAGACGGCCGTTTCGCGGTGAATGAAGGGCCCACGCACATGTTTGGCTGTATGGGCACGCTGGATCAAAAACTGTACGGCAGTCACTATTACAGCCTCTTCTATCCCGAATTAGACCGTACCGAGCTGCTCGGCTTCGCCCGCACCGCCGGTCCACGAGGTGGCATGCAGCACGACCTGGGCTATGGCCACTTGGAACAGCAAGGAAAAGAGACCGGCTGGCCGGACCTGACCTCCTCCATCACCATCCTGTCGCTCAAGCATTACCAATTGACCGGCGATCAGACTTACATCGATGAAGTGTATCCCACGCTGATCCGCGGCTTGTTCGACTATCAACTGGGCATGGATACCGACGGCGACGGTATCGCCAATATCAGCGGCGTCGGCAATACGTTTGATGCGGAAAGATTCGAGGGCACCAGTTCGTACATCGCCACCGTGTGGTTGGCCGCGCTGAAAGCGCTGGAAGATCTGGCCGAGCGCCGTGGAGACGATGCTACTGCGATCCGCTGTCGCGAAATATTCAGCAAAGCGCGCGACAACGCGATCAAACAACTTTGGAACGGGTGCTACTTCGCCAACTACTATGATTCCACCACGGGTATAGCCAGCCCGAACTGCCATTTCTCGCAGGTTGCCGGTGAGTTCTTCGCACGATTGTGCAACCTGGGGCCACTCTATGGCGATCACTACGTCCGCAAGGCGCTGCTCAACATGCTGCGGTTGAATTACCATCAGGATCTGGTCTTCCCCACCAATGAAGCCACGCCGGAGGGCAATATGCCGGTCCGCACCATGTGGGGCTGGCTGCCGCATGCCCGTGTCTATCTGGCCGGCACCCCCATCCTCTTCGGCATGGCGGAACAGGGTCTCAACGTACTGGAGCGGCTGGATCGCGTGCCGGGCGAACTGAACAACGAAAATCGCTGGGACTCACGCCTTTTCTATGAACCGGACACCGGCCGCGAGCACTGGGGACGTTTTTACATGACTGCGCCCGCCACCTGGTATGCCTATCAGGCGCTAGTCGGCTATTTCTGGGATCAACCCAAGGGAATTCTTGGGCTGATGCCCCATCTGCCGAAGAACCTGCTGCCGTTCGGCGGCCCCATCTTTTTGCCCGGCTTCTGGGCCTGGTTAGAGGTTGATGATGGGCACCAGCAGATGCGCCTGCACATCCTAAAGCGCTTCGAGCACAACTTGCAGGTCAACACCCTGCGCGTGCCCGCCTACCCTGGCACGCCGTTAGTGGAGGCGGACGGTGCCGCCATAGCCCTCCAGCATCAGACGTGTGACCCGGATCGTGAAGGCGAAACCTATGCGTGCGCGCTCGATCTGGAGACCGTGGATGAACTTCACATCACCTGGAGGTAGCGTATACACATTGGACGTAGCGAAGGGACCGCCCTTAACAAAGGCGGTCCCTTCCTATTGTACGCCTCATGAGCTCGTTATTGAGGTTGGGTAATGGCGATCATACGATAGTTGAACTTGGTCATCGGGAAAACTAACTCGCCGTTCTCGATGCGGGCATATTCCTCCGGACGTGGGAAGAAGACGCCTGTTTCCACATCCCCACCTTTCTCGTTCTTCACTGTATCGACGCGAAAGCCTGTGCTGTGCACGGCATTCTCCACGATCAGACCGTCCAGCGTATCGAAGCCGAGCTTCATCCAATCCGGTTTCAGGCGCATCTGACCTTCCCAGGCACTGTTGTTGTAGACGATCATCACCACCTTCTTCGGGATATTGCCCTCGCCCTGCGGCGTGTAGAACGACCAGTCGCGCGTCTTGTCCATCTTCCACGGCTGTAGAACGTAGAAGGAAGCGTACTGTTCGGATTCGGGCAATTGCACGAAGCTCTGATGCCAATAGGGCACGAATTGATAGGCCGGATGATAGAGCCGATGGCGCTCGATGGCGCGGAAGGTGCGTTCGCATACGCGCTCATGTTCCCCGTGAAACTGCCAGCCGGTCGCTTCGGCATCGTGCAGCAGGCAGAGGCCGTGCACCAGATCGATGGTGTTCTCGATGCCGTTCTTCTCGGCCCATTCCGAACGAATGCGTCCCTGACCCAGGAACATCACCGAATAGCCGAAGTTATGGCCCATGTACTCCGCGCGGAAGCGGCCCGGATCGAGCACGCCAAGATAGCTGTTCTGTGTTTCGTTAATGACCCCGTTCAGGTTCTCGCCATCCCAGTTATGGTTGCTGAAGCCCATATAGGCCATGTTCACCATGCCCGATTGGTGCATGCCGATCCAGGCGAAGGGGTATTTATCGATGAGCATGTTGTACATGCGCTTGGCAATATCCCGTGCGCCCAGGATGGGGAAGGTCACGGCCACTGTGCCGTCGCGCCGCACATAGCCAGCGCCAGCGTAGAGATTATTTGAGACCGCTTCGGCGGCACCGTCGTAGTATAGGCTCTGGTGCGGGTTGTCCTGAAACGATTTCCAGTGCCGCCAGACGAACCAGTCACGGTAGCTTTTGGAAGCATGTGTCGTCATGACAAAATCCGCGGGTTGCGTCTTATCGTTGGCCAGCCACTCGTCGCCGAAATTGGCGAAGTCTTCCGTCTTCGTGTTAATGCCGCCGGTGGTGACGTAGATATTCCGCATCGCCAGCGTTTGCCCGCCCACGACATTCTTCGAGAACTCTGCCCAGCCGGATTTTGCACCGCCGTAATAGTCGGGAGCCGGCAGGTATTCCTGTCCAGCTGGGTACCAGGGTCCTGGGCCACCACGGAAGCCCCATTGGCGCGGGTCCTCGAAGGTGCGATAGGTTTTCGGACGAACAGGCGTGGCGATGAAGCCGAACTCGATCACGTGCGGCTTCACGAAATCGGTTGGGATGTCGATCATGTTAACATGCAGGCTGGCGCCCTGCGGCATCATCTCCACGCGGACGAGTTTCGTATTGTCCTTGAGGAAAAACCAGCCATCCGTTTCACAGAACCACTGAATACCGCCATCGCCATTACCTAGCCAGGTCGGCGCCAGTGCCCCGGTGAAGCCTTCCGGCTTCAGCTTTCCGGTGCGTTGCAGGGAATAGTCGTACGAGTTGGCAACATCGGTGAATTCCTTGGTGATTGGTATCTCCAACTCCATCGTATTGAGCGTGAGCTTCTGCTTCGGCTGCAGGGTGATGCGGCACCAGACCAGTCCATCGTATTCCGACCAGAGTTGATTGCGCAAGGTATAGCCGGGGGTGTCAAGCACCCGTTCCCCCTCCACGCGTATGTCGGTGGTCTTCGTCCATTTCCCCTGTGCGGTGGCCATCGCCGTATCGACCACCTGCCCGGCGCTGTCCTTCAATACCAGGCGCATCGGCGCTCGGAGAATCGGGCGATTCTGCGTACGCACCTGCTCGGGCAGCAGCTTGTTGCCCCACTGGTAATCGCGTCCCCAGCATGTTAAGGTCTGGTCTGTAACCTTTAATGCTGTCCATGGGTAGGGCACGCCTAACTCTTTGCCGATCGTGTTGTTCCACCACACCGGCAAGGGCACGCGATCGTACACCACGCTCGTCTGATAAGGCGGCATGCCCGGCGCATTGAAGGTCAACTTCGCCGTGTATTTGCCGGTCGGCCACCCCTTGGTGGACATCGTGAACTCCGGTGTAAGGGTGGTGAATCCGGTGTAGGTTTTCGTAAAGCACGGCTTGCCGCTCGGCCCATTCACGACCAGGTTGATGGCAATGTTACTTAGCGGATACTGGCCGAGGAACTCCATATTCGTCTGCAGTTTGATTTCCTCTCGCGTGCGATACTTACGCACGCGAATTTCCGGCTTATCCTTGCGCAGCACGGGGAGCGTAGTAACATGATACACTGTGCCGTCCTCGGTGTTCATGACGCTGAAAGAGAGCTCGTGCGTGCGGAAATCCCCAATGCGTCCCGTGTAACGGAACGGGCAGTTCTCTCCCGGTTTCAGTGTAATCTGCTTATTGATATTGATCTCTCCGGAGTTCGTGCCTACCGTGACCGTGACCGTTCGCGCAGCGTTCGAATTGTTGAGTAACTGCGCCTTGAGGTCGACGGCGCCCTGGCGAATCTGGCCTACATCAATCAACCGGACAACGATACCCTCGTCGCCTTGGAACAATACCTCGCCCGCCGGCAATACTAACGGCGTGTCATCGTCGTAGGTGCGACGGCCGTAGCACCAAGCATGATCCTCTTCCATGACGCGTCGCCATGAGCGGACGAAGTTCATATGCAGCACATTGCCGGGCTGCGGTTTCCCGAAGTAAAACGCAGCCCAGGGCACCGCCATTTCCAGTTTCCAGCCCTCCGGGGTCATCACGCTACGGCGTTCAATCTGCGATTCCCATCCGAGCGCAATGCCTTCCAACTTCGATCCCGAAGCCTGGCCACCGTGATAGAAGTCGTAAGTGGTGCCGAGATGATTGACGTATATTTTGTACTCATCCCCATTCGGGAAAGGCGCGATGAAGGAGATACGCAGGTTGTCATCTTTGTCCACGCTGTCGTCATGCTTGGTGATGCTGTTCTGCAGCATGGCGACGATCAGTTGCAGTTGCCCCTTGATCTTCACCGGTGGCGGGCTGTGGTGCGCAATGTAGATGTACTTGTCGTCATACGTGACCCAGAAGGTGCTTTGATCCGCAGCGACATCGGCCGGCCCGGCGAACTCGTACAATCCTGCATAACCTTTGACATGCAGCAACCCTGTAAATTGTGCGGCCTGTGACCACTCTTGCGGGTTGATGATGCCGTCGATAGTGATCGGGCTGCGGGCTTTGGTTACCGCAATCCGTTTGCGCCCGATCACCTGTAGTTCATCGATGATTAACCGGTTAATCTCCGACATCTGCAGCGGACGATTGTAGATAGAAAAATTGTCGATGACCTTGTTCGTCTTGCCGCCCGGCGTGAGCTGACCGAGCACGATGCGGGTGATCTTTGCCGGCAGGCGAAAGGCGGCAGGCGTTTTCAGTTGCGGCTGTCCATCAATATATATCTGCGCCACAGCGCCGTTATACGTCACGGAAAGGAGGTGGAAACGATCAAGTGTGAAGTTGATCGGTACGCGTACGCTTTGTTGATTGGGGCCCTTCAGCACCAGCGCCTGGGGAGCGAGCTTGCCGAACACGACATTGCCGTCCGGACTCTCCAGCGTGACGAGTTCCTCTGCCAGCAGGGAGGCAATATCCCAGTTCTGGCCTTTCACCCACAGATTGATGGTACCCTGGGTCGATGTAATATTGCCCTCGGCGGGAAAAGCCACAGCTTCGCCTTCAGCCCCGGTAGGGAACAGGCGGTCATTATGCCGCTGGGATTTGTAGAGCGGCCAATCGAGCAACTCCATGGCTGTCTCGGAAAGCGGCATACCCTTGCCCGTATCCAGCCCCTTGGGGCCGATGATGCGGAAGAACTGCGTGCGCACCTGCCCAGCCCCGCTGTTATTACCGACAAACGGCACATAGAGCAGACGCGCTGATTGCAGGTCGTCCGCCGCGAGAGCGAACGATGCAAGGCACAAGACAGCGAATAACCAATAGCATCGTGTGATCGTATTCATGCTCATCTCTCCATTGAGTATTTGCGGCTTCACCTGTTGTGCAAGCCATGTCAGATTGGCCAGGAAGATACCCGATACCTCAAGCGTCGGCCGTGTCCGTATGCAGTTCCGCCACCGCGGCGAGGGTATTCCCCGGGATGTCGAACTGCACGGTGCCGTTTTCGCTATAGAACGGAATCTCTTCGATCACTCCGCCGACATGTTGCAGAGTGACCTTGCGTACCTGTCCGCTATCCGCCGTGCAGATATAGATGGAATCCTTCACCAGTTGGCGCCCCGGTATGCGGAATTCTTCATTGACGATACTGGCGAGCAACGTGCCCCGTTCACCACGATAGATGTTGCCTTGATACCCGATCGGTAACTTCAGCGGATCGGGATCGAAGACCCACTTACGGCGGAACAGGCGCGTCAGCAACGGCAGATAGCGATCATACAGATCCTTGGAGGCCAACGCTTGCGGATAACTGGTAAAGCCGGCGGCATACATCAAACAGCGCTGGAACATGCGCTCGATGTTCCGGTCGTCGACCTCATAGAGCAGAAAGAACATCGGCTTGGCTAATCCATACCATTGGAAGTGATCACACAGCCAACTGGTGCCTTCAGCCATGAAGCCGTCCAGGTATTTCATCAGGCCAATACAATGGGCCCCGTTGCCGATGATGCATTGGTTCTCCGGATGCAGCACCGAGGCCAAGTGCTCCAAATGAGGGTAGTAGTTGAACGACGTCATATAACAGGGACGATTATTGACCGCCGTGATACCGTCGTCATGCGCGGTATCCAGCCAGTTGTAGCACGCCTGATCCACAAAGATGCCATCCATCTCCGGGTAGCGGGCGGCAATGCCGTCAATCTGTCGGACGATGTCCTGACCAAACGGCAAGGAAAGGTCGGAGTTGAGTTGTCCCCCACCGAAATCCTCCCAGCGAATTTCGTTACCGTAATAATCGTGCACCTGCGAACTGGGGAAATTCGTATAGAGCAACTTGCCATCCGCATCGCCGGAGAGTTGCATATAGGGGAAGGAGGCGATGCCGGCGGCATGCAGATTGTCCATCGTGCGATGCATCATCTCCACGGTGACGGTCGCATCGTCTTCCATCATGTAATGCCCGTTGACCCACTCGTCAATGCCCTCGGGATGGTAGTTACCATACGCGGGAAAATGCGCATGGATTTCGTGCCATTTCATGCCAAGATCGGACATCACCCGCGCGTCTTTTGGGGACACGTTAAAGCGCCCGGAGATGTGCCCGCCCCATAACCGGTGGATCAACGACGAGCGCGGCTCGAAGTATTCGTTGAAGCGCTGATACAGCCATCCCAACGCCGGACGCCAGTTGCCCCTGGTGCCGCAGAATAACAAACTGGTCTGCGCCGGCTTGCCGGGGGAGAGCGCCAGCCAATCGAACTCCGCCTCCAGATCCGGATCGCGATATCCGAACTTGTAGCGGAGCCGTGGCGTGCGAAAGTCGAACGGCATGGTGATCAGCAGTCCCGCATCCTTATTTTTGTGATAGGCCGCGAGCGCCGGGATCAGGATGCCGCTAGTGACCTCACCGTATTCCAGGGTTAACCCGGAATACCGGTGGGGCGACGACGGCATGTGTTCTTTCGCCACCCAGAAATCGATCGGGTACAGCGGCTGCGGCCACGGGAGATGGTAACTGATCGCACAAGAGCGATATGCACCATCGTCCAGTATCACTTGCGCCTTCCACTGGATGGCATCCTCTTGCAGTTGATAGGTTTCCACCAACATCCAGGGTGCGCCCTTAAAGACTTTGCGGATGGTGAGACACCCGCCGACCAGATCAGCGGTAACGAGCTTCAAGTCATGATGGTCGAACGTTTTGCGCAATAAATCATCGCGCACCGCGACATCCCCTGGATGGTCGGTCCAGAGGAAATCCTGCTCGCGGGTGATCAGCAAGCCGGCCAGATTACCTGTGCGACCATCGATATCGAGCACCAGTCCACCGCCGGTCAACTGCCAGCCATTTGTAGTGTATTCTATAGAACCCATGTGCATCACCTCCATCTCTGATTGTGCGACTTATAGCTGTTAAGGGCAGCAATATACGCCTTCAACTATCCGGTATAGTGTAATAATCGTTCCGGCCAGAGCCCCGTGGCCGGATGCTCGGAGACCCAGAGGAGTGGCTATTCGGTGGAAAACGTAGTGCTGTTCTGCCATAGTTTCCTGATGGCCCTGCACCTCGGGGCTAGCTTCGCTTCATATGCGAAGCTAGGCATAGGCGTCCGAATATCTCAGGGTCGGGTGGTTCGACTACTTGAATTATAATCCGTTATGTGTTGACAGCAATATCCGATGATGAGTACTCTGAGGTTATCATGATAACCTCAGAGTCCGATATATGAGCACTGTACGTCAACTCGCCCGCTTTGCCGGGGTCTCTACAACAACAGTCATACATGCGTTGCGTAATACTGGACGGATGCGCCCGGAAACCCGGCAACGTATCCTCGAGTTAGCCGCTCTCTATCATTACCAGCCTCCCTCACCGTCGTCCACCGCGGTGCGTACACATACCAACTTGATCGGCTGTGTGATGACCTCCATCCAGGGTTCCCCAGATTCCTTCTACCTGGCGGCGATCTCGGCAGCGGCGTTTGCCCAAGCGCACCATCTCGCCATCCTGGAGACGCTCGGACAACTCACGCATACGCTGAAAGCCATCCAGGTACTGGCCGATATCGGGGTGAAAGGGATCGTCATCCACAGCGGCCATTTTGACCCGATTCCGCCGGAAGCCCTGCTGGGATTACAGAGCCAGGGGATTGTGTTGGTCGCCACCGATGTCACACCCACTGCCATCCCGGTGGATCACGTGGGACTCGATGAAACCGCGCTGGGCGAGATGGTCGTGAGGTATCTCATGGACCTGGGCCATCGCCATATCGCCCTCATTGCGCATTTGGGGCACGGCACCGTGGCCGGCCGCCCCCTGGCCATCAAACAGGCACTGCAGCGGCACAAAATCCCGCTGGCCCAGTACCTGAATTGGGACGCGGAGGCATTCGGCGAGTCCTTGACCGCGCTGCTCACGCAGCCCCAGCGCCCGACCGCGCTGATCGTGACCGGAGATAACATGGCCGCCTTCGTCATGCAGGTCACGCGCGGGCTCGGCCTGCACATTCCCCGCGACATCAGCATCATCGGGTGTGGGAATGGCGAGGAGTACGCCGCCTTCCTGATGCCGCCGCTCACCACCCTCACGATCAACTATACGGACATCGGGCAGCGGGCGGCCGCTCTGCTGTTTCAGCGCTTGGCCGAGGGACACCCGCCTGACCGGCAGACCATTCAGCAGAGCAACGTCCAGCCCACCTTGATCAAACGGGCCTCATGCGGGCCACCCCCACGCTAATGGTCGCACCTTCGGCAAGCTGCATTTTCACAGCCCCCTGCGCCAAAATGGGGGATGAGGGCTGCCAGAGAAAACGCATATGCCTGATGACACCCCGTACTCGATCATGCCTCCCGACCTGTGATAATCCGCATGATCCTCTCGGTTCCAGGTGTAGCTATACGGCGAGGCGGTAGAGAGAATTCACGACGGCAACTTGCTGTGAGAAAATGAGCATATTCGGTTGTCAAGGAACGGTTTGACAAAAAATGTCGGCGAAACCGGGTCAGGGTACTTGTCGCCACTTTCAGAGAGAAAGGCCTGTTTATATTGCTAATCCCGCTTCGCGGAACGTGGCTTTCACGATCTCAGGCAGTTGCCGAATGTGCCCTAACGCATCATTGACGGCGACTTCCAGCTTGCCGAGTGTGGCAAACGCATGATTTTTCAATTCGACGTATTTCAGGTAACGCCAAATCCCTCATCGGGATTCAAGCCCGGGGCATACCCCGGCAACGGTTCGATGCGCAGCCAGTCCTGGTGGTCGGCCAGATACGTCTGCACCAGCGCACTCCGATGGATGGGAGCGCCATCCCAGATGATGAGTAGCTTGCCGGGCACGGCGCGATGCAGGGCATCGAGAAACCGGAGGACCGCCGTACTCTCATACGCACGCTGTTGCACCTGAAAATAGAAATCCCCATCAGGAGACACCGCGCTAATCGCCGACACGTGATCGTTCGTGAGATGGTGGTGCAAGATCGGAGTGTCAACCCGCGGGGCCCGAGTCTTCACCACGCTGGGCAAGAGATAGACACCGGATTCATCCACGAACAGGATCGCGCGTTGGGCGCGTTTGGCTATTTCTTAACGCGAGTCGGCGTTCCCGCGCCCAGCGCTGGATGGCCTCCCCATCCCGTTGGTCCGCCCGCCGGATCGGCGTTTGTCGACTCCAGTCCAGTTGGTGCAGCAGGCAGCGGACTTGCCGGTCGCAGAGGGTCACGCCGAACTGCCGCGTAATGAGCGTGGCCACGCGGGCGCTGGTCCAGACATCGCCGTCGAACCCGTGGGCCTCCGCCCCCTGGGTGAGCAGCGTGACTAACTTCTCGCGTTGCACGGCCGTGAGCTTCACCGGGCGGCCAGGACTCTTGCGTGCCCGCAAGGCCTCGGGACCGGCGGCGGCGGCTTTGAGCCATTTACTGACAGCAGATTGCGTGACCCCCAACGCTTCGGCGATGGCCGTCTGACTCCAGCCGGCTTGGGCCAGTGCATAGGCACGCATCCGGCGTGCCTCATGCCAATTGGTATACTTCGTTGCGGTATGCATACCGACGATATGCCCACAGTGGCTGGAATGTATAAATTGTTTTTGTCCAAACCAGTAGTATCGTAACGGTTTGTGAGATACCGCATGACCCTGGAGAGGAGGAAACGCCAAGGTCATGGTTATCGATCAGGACTCAGATGCTTTTCTCCCTTTTCGAGCGAGGTAACGCGGCTACAGGTTATATTTCAGTTCGAGGTATTTCTCCACTTGCGACATTTTCAACTGGGACAGCGAGGGGGAGAAGATTAGGAATTCGGCGATTTCGCAATTGGGATAGTAGAGCTCCCAATCATGATGGTTACTGCCCAATAACGCCTGCGACAGCATGATCGGCTTGGGCGCGGTAACATTCGTGATGGCGCTGCTCGCGAGTGTGCCGTTCTGAGTCATGGTGTTTTGGCCTAAGGGGGAGTTGGATGTGAAGGAGAATACACCGAAAGTGCCTGCGGGAAGCACAGGAGATATCATTGTGGCCGGATGGCATCCACCGTTAGGCGAATTGAAATAGCTATAATAAATACTGTTGTCATTACCCTCATCGAACCAGAACCCGATACCGATATCTTTATTATAGCCGTTCTCAGGCGCAAAATTGGTTGTATAGACTGCACCAGAGCCATTATAGCCGTTGTTCGCCCCGGCGACGCCGGATATCACCAGCGCGTAGCTGACGCTATCGCCCAGTGCGGTGTTAGGCTTGAAGGTCTTGCAATAGAGCGTACGCCCGCGGGTACCGGCCGCTTGTCCAAAGCGGATGGCCGGATAACCATTGACACGGTTGGCACGGAACGTTGGCCAATAGTTACTGTCGGTCGGGTGTAATTCAGGGGGGCCGAAGTTATTGCCATTGGGACCTGAATCCGGCCAACTGGCAATGGGGGAACCGTCGGCGACGCTGGTGACGGCATCGGCCTTGTACCAGCCCACCACGCGCCCTTTGTTCGGCAACATCGAGAACTTGTCGGGGTCCACAATCTGCACGTGGCCATCTGCGAATGATGCCAGGTACTTATTGCTGTGGCGGGCATCGAGGTCGTCGATGGTGTAGGCGCAGTTGTCATAGGTGGCTGGTGCAGCCGATGTGGCGGCATGCTGGCCATCGGCGGTCATCATCTCCCCAGGGGGATCGGTAATGTCCCCCAGCGCCATGCCGGACAGGTCGGCCATGTACACATAGGCATTGGTGACCTTTTTGCCTTTGGTGGGGCACATGAGGATGTTGCGGTCGACATTGAGTTCGACCCAGACGTTCGAGGCATCGGGCAGGGTCTCGTCGTGGTCCTGGGCGTACATCAGGATGCTCACGGCGATCTGCCGCTGGTTGTTTAGACAACTCGTCTGTCGCGCCTTCTCCCGCGCTTTGGCAAACACGGGGAAGAGAATCGCCGCGAGGATGGCTATTATCGCGATGACGACGAGGAGCTCAATGAGGGTAAACCCTCGCGAGCGGGACATGGGGTGCCTCACGCACAGTACTCCGTTCATGGTGTTCTCCTTTTTGTGTATCTCTACACGGGCTGCCGGGGATCCCCGGCAGCCCGATGCAGGTCGGTATCGGTCTCCTCGAGGTTGCGTGATGGAGACGTTATGGGCGCAGAAGCGCACTGCTGAACACCGGACGGTCGAGTGGAAGTTTACGACCGCGGAAGCCCGCAAGAAGCTTCAACGCATGTATCCCACACTGGCCACCGCATAATCAGATTGGTGAACTACTCGCAATTACTTAATATAATACCAGTGGCCGCCAACCTAAGATCCCACCTAATTTTAGAACGTTGCCCCCTTGACGCCAATACCAGGCCACTGATATTATAAGCGTACCTTGGTACGCACAAGGAGACGGCGATGGTAACCATCCGTCAACTAGCGCGTCTCGCCGGTGTCTCGCATGTTACAGTCATTCGGGCGCTGCATAATACCGGACGGATTCATCCAACAACCCGACAACGGATCCTCGAATTAGCCGACCTGTATCAGTACCGATCTTCCGCCCCAGTGCCCACAACCGAACGTGAGCACCCCTACTTAATCGGCTGCGTTATGTCATCCATCATCGGTACGCCCGATTCTTTCTACCTGGAATCGATCTCCGCCAGGGCGTTTGCTGACGCACACCATCTCCTGATATTGGAAACACATGGGCATTTGCAGCATACCTTGAAAGCCTTACAGGTCCTGGCAGAGTTTGGAGTGCGCGGCATTATCGTGCATAGCGGGCATTTCGAGCCGATTCCACGCGATGCGTTGCTAGAGTTACATAGCCAGAACATCGTCTTGATTGCAATTGATGTCACACCTACCGCCATTCCTGTTGATCATGTGAGCTTGGATGAAACGGCGTTGGCTGAAACGGCCGTGGACTATTTACTAGAACTGGGGCACCGTCATATCGCGTTGATCGCACATCTGGGAGATGGGGGATTTTCCGGGCGTCCGCTGGCGATCAAGCGGGCATTACAGCAACGTAGAATCCCATTGCAGGCAACTCTGAATGCAGATCAGAAAAATTACCACGATGATTTGATTGCTATGCTCACGCACCCACACCGCCCAACGGCATTCATCACCACGACCGATTACACCGCCGCTTTGGTATTGCATACCGCACGCCAGCTTGGCATACGGATTCCGCAGGATGTCAGCGTCATCGGGTGTACGAGTTGCGAGATGCCCCAGTTCTTCTCTCCTCCGCTGACGACATTCGATCTTAATTTTGTTGAAATCGGCCAAACTGCCGCCTCCCTGCTCTTTCACCGTATGAATGAAGGCTGTTTGCCCGACCGGAGTTCCGTGAAGAAACTCTACTCCACACCGAACTTAATAAAGCGCGCCTCCTGTGGCCCTGCCAACTTCAATAAATCGCGCCGATATCAACATCACCCCTGATAGGTAGGCGATGGTGTCATCTGTGGCTACCTGGCATCGAACTCAGCTCTATTTGAGTATTGCGGAGAAGAATCAGGCCGGCGTCAGTCGAAAATCTTCGGACGGGGAGATTGGTTTTAGGACGCTCGTTTGCTACTGCACACGCCATTTGCGTGATGATTCACAATCAGCCCATTTTAGTTCGACTCCCCTCCGGATAAGGAAGAATTCCTCTCTCCCGGCCTTTCGATCCGGGGTATCCTTGCTCCACCAGCTCCCTCTCCGGGAGGCGTCTCACCATGCCGGATGGCAGGCCTCGATTCCACGATTTACGCGCACGAATCGGCTAATTTTGCCCAAAACCTCGGGACGCGCTTGTACCCGTGCTACCCTAAAAACGCCCCAAATCGCCCTATTCTCTCTCTGATTCTCTGAAAGCTGGGGACTCGCTCAATCACGTCCCCAGGTTCTCGTCCCGACCTACTGAGATAGTTTGCGCTGGTCAAGCTATTCGTGGCGTGATATTGAATATTGAGCGTAAAATGACCTTGGATCGACCTGCACGACGGGAAACCCCCATTTCCCCTACTCCGCGCTAGCGTCGAAAAAATGGGTGTATTTGCCCTCTCAGACAGCTGTTCTCAGCATAGCCTTCAAAGTCTCATCATGCCCGGCAAACGGTCTCTGATATCGAGTCGTCTCAGTGGTATAATACGAGTACCGGCAAATCAGCATAGTGTTTGCTACCTCATCTGAGTGCCGGCAAGGTACGTCGTTATTGAGGAGGATCACATGCCACCACTCCCGACCTGGCACTATGACGAATTCCGGCACATTGGCGTTGACTATGCTGATCCGCAGGTGGCCGAGGACTACGACGCCCAGCACTAACGCTTTCGCGGCGATCTGGGCGCGGAAGCCGACCGATTGCTGGATGAACTTGCGGTGCAACCTTCACAAACACTCCTTGATCTGGGCTGCGGTTCCGGCAGTCTCGCCATCCAGGCCGCTCGTCGCGGCATGACGATATATGCGGTTGATGTCTCACCCGCGATGCTGGCGGTCGCACAACGGAAAGCGGACGCTGCTGATGTTACTGTCGTGACCTTCTGCCAGGGGGGATTTCTGACCTATCTCCATCAAGGCGCCCCCGCCGATGTCATCGTCAGTGTCGCGGCGTTGCACCACTTGCCAGATTTCTGGAAGAGTGTCGGACTGCAACGCCTCGCCGGCATGTTGCGCGATGGCGGTCTGTTCTACTTGATGGATACCGTCTATTCGTTTCCACCCCAGGACTATGCGCGGGTAATGACGGAGACCGTCGCCTGGTTCACGCATCAGGCCGGTACAGCCTTCGGAGAAGAAGCGGCAATGGCTTTTCGAGAGGAATTCAGCACCAACGACTGGATCATGGAGGGATTACTGGAACGCGCCGGATTTCATATCGAGCGGTCGGAATATTCGAGTGGCATACTGGGGCGATACTGGTGCCGGAAGCAATTAACATCTGGTATACTCAAGGGGTAACCTGAACAGACGGAGGCATGCCATGACCACGACACTCTACTCTATTCAGTCTCAGGATGGCACGCTCGAATTGGCCGTATGCCCGGCGACCATTGAGATCCGACTGTCCGCAATAATACGGCAAGAATTTGACGCCGCGTGCGAAGCCGAAAAGACGAAAGCGAAGAGCGGATGGTTCTCACTCGGGGGGAAGATTATCAGTGGCATCGTCGACATGGCGAATAAGTTTAGCCACTTTTCCGGCGACACGCTGGAAATAATTCCGCTGGAAGCGATCACGGAGATCACGTATCATGACGATTGTCTCCAGGTGATCAAGACCGACGGTACGCAAGTGACCTGCGCGGGGGAGATCGGCTTTGCGTCATTCAAACGCGAGTTTCGATTCGAGGCTCCCCAATACTTTGCCGAATCGGACGCTGCGAGCTTCATCGCATGCTTCACCCGCATCAAGCTACGATACGATGTATATCTGCGTGAAGTGCAGCAGGAGATGTAATCGCGCGTGGGCATCGTCATGGGGAAGTTGCGGGAATTCGGTTTGCATGCCGTCATTCCAGCATTTGACGCGTAGATGTTATCGTTCATCACGCACATCGACATTCATCCTTCGGATGTATTGATGTTTGTGCCGTTCCGAACGTGTCGCCTGTCCGGCAACGCGAACTGACATCAAATGATCTTTATGGTTGTACCGCAGGAAATCCGAGTATTTTCCGTTGTTCGACCCAATCAAGCGGCAACGTCTTAGTGAGCTTCCCGAGTGAAAGCCCCGACGGTTCACGCCCATCGAGAATCGCCATGATGATATCCGGTGCGAGCAGTGTCAGGCGTAAAATGCGTCCGACATATGAACGATCCATCTTTACGGCCCGTGCCAACTCCTCAAGTGACGGGAAACGGCCGCTCTCCAGGAGTGCCTTCCACCGGTGGGCACGCGCCAGCGCAATCACCAGCGACTCCTGCGTGGCCGGCTTCCTCGCCGGCGAATCGTCCGGCGCCAGTCCATCCGGCAGGATAATCTCCTTCCGCCCGCCGCGCACCTTCAGTGTCATCGGGATATGTACGATGATTTGCCCGTCCTCGCGGGTGATACTCATCTGGTCAACATGCAGTGTCACTTGTCATCTCCAATTTCGCCCCGCGCCATTCATCCAGCAAGGCATATAAACCATCAGCCCGCAGGGCGATATCCACCTGGTCGCTATAGACCGTCACCTGGTCGATGAGCAACTTGACGATCCGTGCCTGTTCCGCCGGGAAGAGCTCATCCCAGAGGTCGTTGAACTGCCGCAGGTGAAGAATGATATCCTGTTCGTCCGCCGCATCTGGCACCAATCCGCGTGCCTCGCGATACGTGCGCGCGGCGACTTCCGGAGTCATCAAGCTGCGCCGCAGCAGTGCGACCACCGAGGCTTCGATCTCGCCGGCAGGCACCGTCCGCACCGGGCAGGCCTCATGCCCTGCCTTGGCGGCATGGGTGCAGAGGTAGTAGCGATAGTGGGTGGTGGACCCTTTCTTTTTCGTGTAGGTGATGCCCATGGCCCTTTTACAGTGGCCACAGCGGATCACCCCTTTCAGCAAGCCCGGCACTTTCGCCCGCTGGCGATTGGCGCGCACGCGGTAGTTCTCACTCAAGATATCGTGGACCTGGTCCCATTCCTCCTGGCTGACAATCGCCTGGTGCTCACCGGGGTAGACGTTGCCCTTATGCTCGACCTGGCCCAGATAGAGCCGATTGTTGAGCAGCTGATAAATGTGCCCCTTGTGCCACGGCGTGCCGGCGCGCACTTTGCCATCTTTCGTCGTCCAGGCTTTCGTGGTCTTCCCCTCGGCATTGAGCGCCTGCGCTAATCGCGTCGTTGAACCCTCGGTGACAAAGCGCCGGAAGATCTCCCGCACCAGATCCGCTTCGGCAGGATTCACGATCAACTTCTTATTGACCACGTCATAGCCCAGTGGCGGCGTACCGCCCATATACATGCCACGCTGCTTGCTGGCGGCGACCTTGTCGCGGATGCGCTCGCCGATCACCTCGCGCTCGAACTGCGCAAACGATAACAGCATGTTGAGCGTGAGCCGGCCCATCGACGTCGTGGTACAAAACGATTGCGTCACGGAGATGAAGGTCACGCCATGCCGATCAAACACCTCCACCAGCTTGGTGAAGTCCAGCAGGGAGCGGGACAGGCGGTCGACCTTATACGTCACGACGCAATCGATCTTCCCCGCCTCGATGTCCGCGAGCAGGCGTTGTAAAGCCGGGCGTTCCAATGTGCCACCCGAATAGGCGGCATCGTCATAGCGCTCCGGCAGCGCCACCCACCCTTCGCCCTGCTGACTGGCGATATAGGCTTCTGCTGCCGCGCGTTGGGCATCCAAACTGTTGAAGTCCGTATCAAGATTTTCATCCGTCGATTTGCGCACGTAGATCGCACAGCGAATCGTCGGCGCGGCGGTCGTGGTCGTACTGCGGCGGCTCATACGTCCTCCCCATCTTTCGGCACCCGCAGGCCGAAGAATTTCGGGCCATTCCAGTGCGTGCCGGTGATGACCTTGGTGATCG
>JAGUZN010000237.1 GCA_020060775.1 Armatimonadota bacterium | reverse complement strand
CTCGATTATGCAGCGCCCGGTCCACGGTGCCCTGGGAGACGCCGCAGAGCCGGGCCAGTTCCAGTGAAGAGATCATGGATGGTACTCGATGCGATCGACGGGAATCACGCCAGCCCGAACATCCAGGAACGGTTGCCCGTCGCGCACGCCCACCAGGCCGAAGCCGGTGGCCGTGCTGATGAAGGCCTGGAAATCGCCGCTCACGCGTGGCTGCAGGTACAGTGTGCGCTCCAGCGCATCGTAGCGCGCCCCGCTCAACGCGGCGAGCATGCCGTAGGACGAGAGCGCCCGGCCATACCAGTGCCCGCATTCATATTCATTGAAGGGGTTGCGCACACGCCCATCATAGCGTGACCGCGCAATGCGCACAATCTCCAATCCCTCATTCACGCACCCCATCTGGATAAGGTGGGCGGCGACTTGATATTCAAAGCCGGTCCAGACCTCGTTGCTGTAGACGAAGGGGAGTGATAGCGCATCGCCGTGTGGCCAGGTGCAAAGCAGCAAGCCGCCCTCACGCCCCAGCGCATAGCCCGGTCGCTGGGGGTTGGCATGCAGCGACAGGTCGTGGCGCAGGTTGTAGCGATGGACAGCGCGCAGATGGGAGGTGATTTTCTCCCCATCCGCAATCTGCCCTAACCCGCACATTAAGGCCAGCCAGGAACCGAGCACGCCGTCGGAGAGGCAGCCATTTCCGTACTGATAGCGCGGGCCCTCCTTCAGCAGTAGTTCCTGCTGGTCCGGCGTATATGGCGATCGATGACGCGCCTCTTCCAAGGGGTCTGGAGTGTGCAGCCCCGTCCAGCGGATCTGCTGGATGAAGTACTCGCCGTTGTACAGGTCCTGCTCCAGCCGGTCGCGGCAGCGCGCGGCCAGCGTCGCAAAGGGCTCCGGGTTGTCACCCAGCGCTTCGGCCATGCGCGTCCCTGCCATCAGTGCACCGAGATAAAAACTGGTGCACATGCCGTCCGGCCCCCAGAACTCGATGTCGTAGGTGTTATGGTGCGGTTCAATCACCCAGCCTTCGTGGTCAGGATCCCAGGTGTTGATGCAGTAGAGCAAACTCTGCCGCACCTGTGGCCAGAACGAGCGCAGCCAGTCGGTGTCTCCACTGATGCGCCACTCGCGGTACACCTTCATGATGCCGCCCAGTTGTCCGTCAGCGGCGGCGTGGAAAGTATGTTTGTTCGACGGTCGGATCGGCAAGTCAGCCCGGAAATTCTGGTGCCCGCGCTCGTCCTGGCACTCGTGGAACTCGGTCCAGCGCAGGCTACGTTCGAGATCGGGGAAAAGGTGCGGGATGGCCTGCGCGTAATTCCAGACGTGCGTGCAGGAGCCGTGGCAGCAGCCATCGCTATCACAGCACCCCTCGAAGCACCATAACCGACCATCCTCCTGCCGTAGCACAGTGGGCGATTTCAGGATAGTCAGGTTGGCCGCTATCGCCTCCAGCACTTCCGACGGCAATGTGCTGTTGTAGAAGGTATCGGTGAACAGAGCGGAGCGCTCGCGCAACGCATCGGCATTGGTTGCCCAGTAGGCCGCGACGTCGTCGATGCCGGCAAACTGCCCTACGTACCAAGCGCGGTAGGTGGAGAGTTCGGTCTTACAGGAAGTATTGCATTCGCACTCATCGGCGGCGACGACTTCCACCCCGCTGTCATGCTGTACATTGGAGACCGGCACATGCCAGCAGAGTCGCACGCGAATCGTCCGCGCTTCGCCGGGGGCCAGGCGGAAGGGCACGTACAGGCTGCCACCCGGGCTCGGGAGTTCACCATCATCGACCGCCGGATGCTCGGGGGTGGCGCCTTCGGCAATGGCGTTCCAGACCATGGTCAAACTGTCGAACCAACTGCCGCGGAACCAACGGGAATCCACCTTGGCTTTGCCGACAATTTCCGCACGAAACGTTCCCGCATCCCACGGCGCGGCCTCCGTGCCCTGTTGCCAGAGCACAAAGCCATTATCCACCCCGCGCACGCCATGCGCAGCCTCGCCTTTCTTCATGAAGTTGGCGGCGTGGAAACTGTAGACCAGCTCTTGCGGTTGTTCACTGCGATTCGTAAAGCGGTATTCGAGCATGGCTACCGGCAGGCTGGAGTGATCGGCATCGCCCGGGGTGAAGGGGCTCCAGGCGGTCAACTCGGCCTGCACCGGCAACCGCTCATCCGACAGCGCCACGGTGGCAAAGGGGAAACGCGCGGTGAACGTGGCCTCGGCAAAGCGCGGCAGGCCATAGGTTTTCCCCCACGCCCCACCGCCAGTGCCTGTGGGGCCGAAAATCTTCCAGGTGGGTACCGGCCCTTCCAAGATGCGCGCATCGGGGTGTTCTCCCCGAATGGCGAGCGCGGAGAAGAGCATGGGCTCGTTGTAGATTTCTGGGCGATGCCGCAGGGAGACATGCGAGAATGCCCCGGAGCCTTCCACGCAGATCATGCCCGCGCCGATGCCCCCCAGCGGGAAGGCCACGCGTGATAAATGCTCGCCCTGGTAGGGACCATTGAACGGATGATGGGATGCCATTTGACAGCCTCCTTTGCACACCGTGTAGTTACACGGTGAGTATAGAAGTCCTGAGAAGAGCTGTCAAGGAGGCTGCGACAGAATTTCATGCCCTGCAATTACGAGGATCCGGAAGTGGACCGGCGCAGGGAGATGAGATCCCCGCGCCGGATTGGTGGTGATGACATACCCGGGCGTTATGCGGCTTCTTCCGCCTGGCTGCCGGGCACGTGCAGGTGGGTGACGAGTGTATCATCTTCCACGTCGACGATAATGGTATCGCCATCGCGGTACGCCCCCTGCAGGATGCCGCGGGAGATCTGATTCTCCACCTGGCGCTGGATGACGCGCCGCAGCGGGCGCGCGCCATAGGCGGGATCGTATCCCTCCTTCGCCAGTTTTTCGCGCGCGGCCTCGGTGAGCTGCACGGTCATGTTGCGCTCGGCGAGGTAGGAGCAGACCTTGCCGATCATCAGATCGACGATCTGCTTGATGTGCTCCATCTGTAGCGGCAGGAACACCACCACCTCGTCGATGCGGTTGAGCAACTCGGGCCGGAAGAGGCGTTTCAGATCTTCCAGCGCCTCTTTCTGCAGTTCCTCATAGCTGCGGTCGCTGATCTCTTCATCGTCGACCGCGAAGCCGATGGGCGCAGCGCCGGCCAGCGCATGCTGGCTGCCCACGTTGCTGGTCATGATGATGACCGTGTTGCGGAAGTCGGCGGTGCGGCCGGTGTTGTCGGTGAGCCGCCCATCTTCCAGCAACTGCAGCAGGATGTTGAAGACATCCGGGTGCGCCTTCTCGATCTCATCGAAGAGGATGACGCGATAGGGGCGACGGCGTACCGCTTCAGTGAGCTGTCCACCCTCCTCAAACCCGACGTACCCCGGAGGTGCGCCGATGAGGCGGGACACCGCGTGCTTCTCCATATACTCTGACATGTCCAGGCGCACCAGCGCATCTTCATCCTCGAAGAGGTAGGCGGCCAGCGCGCGGGCGAGTTCGGTCTTGCCCACGCCGGTGGGGCCCATGAAGATGAAGGAGCCGATGGGACGCTTGGGATCTTTCAACCCGGCGCGCGCGCGGCGAATCGCCTCGGAGATGACCTGCACGGCATGGGACTGGTCGATGAGGCGCTTATGCAGTTCGTCTTCCATCTGCAGCAGTCGTTGCGTCTCCTCTTCGAGCATCCGTGCCACCGGGATGCCGGTGGCGCGTGCGATCAGCTCGGCGATCTCTTCCGTATCGACCACCGGTTCTACCTCGGGCTGCGCTTCGTCATTCGCCCGCTCTTTCTCATCGACCTCCACGCGCAGGCGCGCGATCTCCTGCTGGATGCGCGCGGCCTCCTGGTAATCCTGCTTGATAGCCGCTTCGTCGCGCTGGTTTTCCAGTTCGAGGATGCGGTTCTCCAATTCGCGCACGTCGCTGGGAATGAAGATCACCTGGATGTGCTTGCGCGCGCCGGCCTCATCGATGAGGTCGATCGCCTTGTCGGGCAGGAAGCGGTCGGTGATGTAGCGCGCGGAGAGCTTCGCCGCCGCCTCCAGCGCTGCATCGGTGTAGCTGATCTGGTGATGCTCCTCGTAGCGCGGCTTCAACCCCTGCAGGATCTCGATGGTGGCCTCCACGCTCGGCTCATCGACGAAGACCGGCTGGAAGCGCCGCTCCAGCGCCGGGTCTTTCTCGATGTGTTTGCGATACTCGTCAAGCGTGGTGGCGCCCACGCACTGCAGTTCGCCGCGCGCCAGTGCGGGCTTGAGCATATTGGAGGCATCGATGGCCCCTTCCGCCGCGCCGGCGCCGACCACGGTGTGCAGCTCGTCGATGAAGAGCACGATCTCGCCCTGCGCTTTGCGGATTTCCGTCATCACCGCCTGCATGCGTTCCTCGAATTCGCCGCGGAACTTCGAGCCCGCCACCATGCTCGAGAGGTCGAGGGCGATGACGCGTTTGTTCTTCAGCGTTTGCGGCACCTGGTTCTGCACGATGGCCTGCGCCAGGCCGTCGACAATAGCGGTCTTGCCCACGCCGGGTTCGCCGATGAGCGCCGGGTTGTTTTTCGTGCGACGGGAGAGGATCTCGATGACGCGGCGAATCTCCTCGTCGCGCCCGATCACCGGGTCGAGTTTGCCCTCGCGCGCTAACTGCGTGAGGTCGCGGCTGTACTTGGCGAGCGCCTGGTACTGGCCCTCGGACTGCGGGTCGGTGACGCGGTGCGCGCCGCGCACGGCGACCAGCCCCTGCTCGACCGCCTCGCGAGTGATGCCGAATTGCTGCAGGATGCGCGCCGCCGGGGAGGTGCCCTCTTCCAGAATGGCGAGCAGCAGGTGCTCGGTGGCGACGTACTCATCCTTCATGCGCTCGGCAATCTGCCAGCACAACTCGCCCAGCACGCGCTGGGCCGCGGGCGTGGGGTAAATCTGCGCCTGCCGTGCGCTGCCGCCGGTGACCTTGGGCATGCGGTCCAGCGAGTCTTTCACCGCCGCCGCCAGTCCGATGCCGTCCACCTGCATCTCCTGCAGGAGTTTAGGCACAGTGCCGTCGGGCTGCTCGAGCATCGCCAGCAACAGGTGATCGGTATCCAATTGACTATGTTGATAGCGCTGGATGATGCCTTGCGCGATCAGCAGCACTTCCTGGGCTTTCTCGGTAAATTTATTAAAATCCATCGGCATGGTCGTTCCTCTTTCCCGGCGCCTCCTGCGCCGTATCTCTCTGTCAGGCGAGGGACGACGCTTGCGTCGTCACCACTCCTGGCTGATCCGTTTCAGGCGGCGTTTCGCCTGGGCGCGCACGCGGTCAACCTCCTGCTGCAGTTCGTCGATGCGGTCGAGCAGATTCAAGATGACTTCGATGCCCGCCAGATTGACGCCCAGATCGTCCTTTAAGCGTTTGATCTGCAGGAGCCGCTGGATATCCGCATCGGAAAAGAGGCGGATATGGCCGCGTCGTTTGGGGTGGATAAGTCCCAGGCGCTCGTACGTACGCAGCGTCTGCGGGTGGACTTCCACCTTCTTCGCCACGATGCTGATCACGTAGAGCGGCTCGTGGCTGGTTGGCATGTCGTTGTGCATTACTACCTCACCCCCACGTCAGCCAGACGACTGACTTCCTTCGCAATACTGCGCCGGGTGGCTTACCCGGCAGCGCGCGGATTGTCCTGCCGCAGCGCCTGCAATTCATGAATGAGTTCTCGTTCGCGATCCGATAATTGCTTGGGCACCATCACGCGCACTTTCACATACAGATCGCCGTGCCCGCCGTCGCGCAGCCGGGGCATGCCCTTGCCGCGCAGGCGCAGTGACTGGCCGGACGACATACCTGCGGGCACAGTGGCGGTCACCAGGCCGTTCATGGTGGGCACCTCGATCTCCGCGCCCAACGCCGCTTCCGGGAAGGTCACCGGCACTTCGGTGTACAGGTCATCGCCCCGCCGCTCGAAGCGCGGGTGCGGCGCGATGCGCGGAATCAGGTACAGGTCGCCCGCCGGACCGCCGTGTAATCCCGGTCCCCCCTGGCCCGCCAGGCGCACGCGTGCACCGTCATGCACGCCGGCGGGGATTTTCACCGACAGCGTTTTCGGCCGGTTGACCACGCCCGCGCCGCCGCAGGTGGTGCAGACGCGGTTGTTCACCGATCCCGCGCCATTGCAGGCCGGGCAGGCATCATGCACGGTGAGCGTCAGGGTGCGCGAGGCGCCGTGATACGCTTCGTCGAGCGTCATCTCCACTTCATACTGCACGTCCTCGCCTTTGGTGGGACGCGGGGAGGGCTGGCGGAATCCGCCGCGCATGCCGCCGGCGCCGCCGAACAGCCCCTCCAGGATGTCGGCGAAGCTGCCGCCGCCGACATGGAGATCTTCCGGATTGATGTTGACGTTCTGCCAACCGCCGCCCGGCCGACCGGCACCGCCAAACCCGCCCTCGGCCGCATGTTTCCACTGGTCGCCCAGGTGGCCGAACTGGTCATATTTCTTGCGCTTCTCCGGGTCGGACAACACCTCGTAGGCTTCGGAGATCTCTTTGAACCGCTCCTCCGCCGCAGTGTCGCCGGGATTCACGTCGGGGTGATACTTCCGCGCCAATTTGCGATACGCGGACTTGATCTCCTTCTCCGACGCATTCCGGTTCACGCCCAGCAGGTTGTAATAATCTTTCGCTGCCATAGAACGCTCCAGCGTTCGATATTCGATATTCGATATTTGATATTGGATATTTGGTACTATTCGTGAGCGCTGGTTACTATATCCCGGTTTGATGGCGGGATTCGACAGCCTGGATGAACCGGTTCATCTTTCGACCGAGTTCATCAAAGCGCTCAAGATAACTCCCGATATCCTGTCGAAGACCGGGATGGCACTCGTGCAACAACTCCAACCACTCTATGGTTTCGAGACAGGATGCCATGGCGAATACCAGGTACCGAATGAACTCCGCTTTATACCGTCTCCGACCATAGCCCTCAACAATGTTGGCGGCAACAGATTGCGCCGCCCTGCGCAGTTGGCTTCCCTGCTCGTATAACTCATACTTTGGCAGGCTAAGTGAGAATCGGTGCACTTCGATACTCAAGGCATGCGCAAGCCGATAGACTTCCATGCTGCGATAGCCTGCATAGCCATCCGTATTGTCGCGCTGTGCTGTCATCCGTAACCGTCCCCGCTACACCATCGAACATCCAATATCGAATATCGAATATCCTCATGGCAGGGGGCGAGTGACTCGCCCCCTGCCATGAGCCTTACTTCGTCTCCTTGAATTCGGCGTCGATCACGTCTTCGCCGCCGGGCTGCTGCTCCGTGCCGCCATCGGGGCCGGCCTCCGCGCCGGGCTGCGGGCCGGCGGCCTCGTAGATGCGCTGGGAGACCTGACCCATGCTGTTCTGCAGGTTCTGCATGGCGGTGCGGATGCGCGTCACATCCTCGCCCTCCAGGGCGTCCCGCACTTCTTTCACGCCGGCCTCCAGGGTGGACTTGTCGGCCTCGGTGAGCTTCTCGCCCAGCTCGGTGATCTGCTTCTCCACCTGATAGGCCAGCGAGTCGGCGGTGTTGCGCGTCTCCGCCAGTTCGCGCTTCTTGCGGTCTTCCTCGGCGTGGGCCTGCGCATCGCTTACCATGCGGTCCACTTCGCCGCGATCTAGCGTGCTGGAGCCGGTGATGGTGATGCTCTGCTCGCGCCCGGTGCCCTGATCCTTCGCGCTCACATGCACGATGCCGTTGGCGTCGATGTCGAAGGTCACTTCGATCTTCGGCACGCCGCGCGGCGCGGGCGGGATGCCCGTGAGGTCGAACTGTCCGAGCAGCCGGTTCTCGCGCGCCATTTCGCGTTCACCCTGGTAGACCATAATCGTCACCGCCGGCTGGAAGTCCGAGTACGTGGTGAATGTCTCGGTTTTCCGCGTCGGGATGGTGGTGTTGCGATCGATCATGCGGGTGAAGATGCCGCCCGCCGTCTCGATGCCCAGCGACAGCGGTGTGACATCCAACAGCACGATGTCTGAGCGCTCGCCGGAGAGCACGGAGGCCTGAATGGCCGCGCCCACCGCTACCACTTCATCGGGGTTCACGCCGCGATGCGGTTCTTTGCCCGCTAGTTTGCGCACCAGCTCGACGACCATCGGCATGCGGGTGGAACCGCCGACGAGGATGACCTCATCGAGGTCGGAGGCCTTCATGCCGGCATCCTTGAGGGCGCTCTCGAACGGCCCAACCATGCGCTGCACGAGATCGTGCGTGAGGTCTTCGAACTTGGCCCGGGTGAGCGTCATGTCCAGGTGCTTGGGTCCGTTCTGATCGGCAGTGATGAACGGCAGATTGATGGTAGTCTGCACCATGCTGGACAGCTCGATCTTCGCCTTCTCCGCGGCCTCGCGCAGGCGCTGCAACGCCTGGCGGTCCTGGCGCAGGTCGATGCCCTGTTCCTTCTTGAATTCATCGGCTAGCCAGTTGACGATGCGCTCGTCCCAGTCGTCGCCGCCGAGGTGGGTGTCGCCGTTGGTGGACTTCACTTCGAAGACACCGTCGCCGACTTCCAGCACGGAGACGTCGAAGGTGCCGCCGCCCAGGTCCCACACCAGGATGGTCTCATCCTTTTTCTTGTCCAACCCGTACGCCAGCGATGCCGCCGTGGGCTCGTTGATGATGCGCAGTACTTTCAGGCCGGCAATCTCGCCCGCCGTTTTCGTCGCATTGCGCTGGGCATCGTTAAAGTACGCGGGCACGGTGATGACCGCCGAGTCGACTTTTTCGCCGAGATACGTCTCGGCGTCGGCCTTCAACTTCTGTAGGATCATCGCGGAGATCTCTTCCGGGGTGTACTGCTTGCCCTGGATCTCCGCCGCAGCCAGGCCGCTTCCGCTGGCAACGACCTTATACGGCACCATGCCGCGCTCGCTCGTCACCTCGTCATAGCGGCGGCCAACGAAACGTTTAATCGAAAAGACGGTGTTTTCCGAGTTAATGGTAGCCTGACGTTTTGCCGGTTGCCCGACCAGCCGCTCGCCGTTCTTGGTGAATGCCACCACTGACGGCGTCAGGCGGCTTCCCTCCGCATTGGTGATGACAGTCGGCTCCCCGCCTTCCATCACGGCCACCACGGAGTTGGTCGTGCCCAAGTCTATCCCGATGACCTTTGCCATACCGTGTTACCTCCACAATTTGCCGCCTGCATAGGTGACGGCTTTATTTCGAATACATAATATTACTTGAGTCATTTATTGTCAAGTATATTGCATCTTAAACATGTAAGTATTTCTCCCTCCTGCACAGAAGATCGCACAGCAGGGGGAGTCAACCGTGACATCGATACGCTGTTCGTATGAGTATTAAGCGCGGCTGCACTTGACGAAGCCGGCGATTGCCTGCACAATGGGCAAAGCATATCAGTTAAGGGGTACTCATGGAAGTAACAGTTGCTGCGCGCGGCATGCGCCGCTGGACCGAATGTGAAGACTGGGTGGAATGTTACACCACCCGCCACCTCGCCCATGTCGGTGAGGACCGCTACACCGTGCTCGCCAATTTCGGCGGTCCAGGCGGGGCGATCGATTATCATCTCTATGCGCGTGTGCGTGTGGGTGATGAGGCAGTCGTGACGGCCGTCGATGTGGAGGGCGTGGCGTTCGCGCTGGACGGCACGGTCGTCGAGGTGCCGGGCGCGCCGGACGATATCCGCTGGATGCATCTCGGCGTCATCAACACGCGGCGCAACTACCGCCGGATCACCGTGACCGCGCCGCACGGGTTGGCCGGGCTCGAGCGCCTGGTGCTGGT
>JAGUZN010000119.1 GCA_020060775.1 Armatimonadota bacterium | reverse complement strand
GCCGGCGTGTACCTGGCGAGCCCGGAGGTAGCCGCGGCCGCCGCACTCACCGGCGAGTTGACCGACCCGCGCACCCTTGGGCCGCTGCCGGAGATACGCGCGTTCACCGGACAGCCCAACCTGGCGGACAATGCGATCATCCCGCCCGCGGTTGATCCCGAGGCTGTGGACATTATCCGCGGTCCGAATATCCGCCCGCTGCCCATCCATCCGGGCGTGCCCGATACCCTGGAGGGCGAACTGTTGCTGAAGGTTGGCGACAACATCACCACCGACCACATCATGCCCGCGGGGGCGAAAGTGCTGCCGTTGCGCTCCAACATCCCGGCGATCAGCGCCTACGTCTTTGAGGGAATCGACCCCACTTTCTCCGTGCGCGCACAATCCGTCGGCGGCGGCTTCGTGGTTGGCGGCATGAATTATGGCCAGGGCTCCTCACGTGAGCATGCCGCACTGGCACCGATGTACCTGGGGGTGAAGGCGGTGATCGCCAAGGCGTTCGCACGCATCCACCGGGCGAATCTCGTCAATTTCGGCATCCTGCCGCTCACCTTTGTCCACGAGGAAGATTATGAGCATCTGGTGCAGGGCATGTCGCTGTGCATCCCTGAGGTCGGGCGGCGCTTGCGTGCCGGAGAACCGATCGAGATCCTCGTGCCCGAGGAGCATATTTCGATCACGGTTGAACATAACTTCACCCCGCGACAGGTCGAGATCATCCTCGCCGGCGGTCTGCTGAATTACATTAAACAGCAGGCCACCCGCGTTACGGAATAAGGATGCTCAGGTCAGTCATATCGAGCAGCGCTCGTCCGGGTATGCACGGCGAGCGCTGCTCTCTGTTCGTAAAGGCTTGTCAAAATGTGGAACAAACGGGCATGAAGTGCCCACCCGCACCTGCGCAAGATGCTATAGCACCTCCGGCGGCAGATCGACTCGCCGAGATGGCATCAAGCGGCGTGCCGTTCACCTCGCTGCTTACGTCACGCTACGGTTTGATGCGATTATGCCAGATCTTCACGCTGCTGTATCTGGTGCTGGCCACCGTGGCGATTGCGATCGCCATTCCGGCGGAAGCCACGCTCGCGCATCCTCGCGTACACGATGCCATTGCCAGTGTGATCCTGCTGGGATGCCTGTGCCTGCATATGGTATCAGCGGTGGGGCGCGACCAGTTCACACGCATTGACGGTATGCTCTATGCGGCTCTGCTGACCGTCCTCTATTTAACCCTGCAGTCTCCGGTGTTGGGCAACACGAATTTCTACATCATGCTGACCGTGGCAGCTTGCTTGCTGGCCTCACGATCTTTCGCGGTGCTGGTGGGCTTTACCATCTGCATGCTAATCGCGAATCTGCTGGGCACCTTCGGCCTATCGCTGATGAGTGCCGCGGTCTTGGGCGAACACGGTGAGCATCTTCGCCTGCAGGCCTGGCAGTTTTTCCTTATCAACCTGGTGGGATTCCCCTTTTTCAGTGCGCTGATTGCCGCCTACACCAACATGTTGGACGCTTCAGCGTGCATGGTCAGATCCGCGACAGCAGTCCCTGCGCCGCAGGTACACCCGACTCAGGCGCAACAGCACTCGCTCTGGCGACGCAGCCTGCTCCACGAATTGAACAACGGCTTGAGTGCCTTGCACAATGCGTTAGAAATCATGCATGCACAACTCGAGGCGGCGCGGGGAGGAACCGCGGACGCCACGGCCACGTTGCACGGCGTGCGTCGTTGGGTGCAGTTAGCGCGGCAGGCGATGCGGCAGTCAACGGAGTTTGTGCAGTTGCTCCGCGCCGAGAATGTGCCAAGCACGCCAGTCAGGACGGATTTGTTCTCCGTGCATGCCTGTGTGCATGACCTGACAGCGCTGCTCCGATCAACATGCGAGCGTCAGGGGTGTCAGATCCAGGTTGCGCTGAGTCGCAGCGACCTGCAACTGCAGGGTGAATCGGGGAAGCTGGCCCAGGTGTTGACGAACTTGATCAACAACGCCATTGCCTCCTACCGGGATGCCCCACCGGCCAGGGAGCGTACGATTCGCGTTGCGGTGGAAGATGAAGGGGAGGCGGTGATGATCGCGGTGGCCGACGAGGGCTGCGGCATACCGGCAGAGCATCTCCCACATATCTTTGACTACCTGTTCACCACCAGATCGTCTGCCGACGGCTCGGGCATGGGGCTGGCCATTGTGCGCGATATTGTCAGCGATCATTTCGGCGGCACGATCACCGTCTGCAGCGAAGTGGGGAAGGGGACGACCTTCAAGTTAATGCTCCCGTCCCCCTCGCCATCACATTTGGTGCCGAACAACGATTGATGCAGCGACCTGCCGCACGTTTACACGCGCATGGCCATCAGCGGTGTTTCGGTTTCCTCGTGCCGGTCATCAGAGGCCAGCGTCAAGTTATCCCATTTGCTGCACCGACTTCCCCAGCGGCTGGCCAACTCATCGTCGATGTACAGTTCGGAAATCTCACAGGTATTCGAGCAATCCATGCAGGTGAAGGATCGCGGCTGACAGGCGAAGGTGGCAATACGCTGCACGCCGCGGAAACGGGTGGCGGCTTCCGTGCGCTCCAGCCGGCGTTGCGCCAGCACGGCCGCGCCCCAGGCGCCCATCACTTTGAAGTGTTCAGGCACGATGAGCGGTTGGCCGAGCAGGTGCTCGAAGGCGGCTTTCATGCCGACATTGGCCGCCACGCCGCCCTGGAACAGGACGACCGGATGAATTTTCCGCCCGCGCGGATCGCGCGCGACATTCTGCAGAAAGTTGCGCGCCAGGCTGATGCACAAGCCGGCAATGAGATCTTCAGGCGGGTAGCCGAGTTGCTGTTTGTGAATGAGGTCGGATTCGGCGAAGACCCCGCAGCGTCCGGCGATTTTAATGGGCGTGCGTGAGCGCAGCGCATACTCGCCGAACTTTTCGATCGGGATGCCGAGACGACCTGCCTGGTGATCCAGGAACGATCCGGTGCCCGCCGCACAGACGGTATTCATGTTAAAGCCCACCGACACCCCGTCGCGAATGAAGATCACTTTCGAGTCCTGTCCGCCAATGTCGATGACCGTGCGGACATCCGGGGAGACCAGTTTAGCGGCAGTGGCATGTGCGGTGATTTCGGTGCGGACTTCATCGGCGCCGATCATCAGTCCGGCGAGGTGTCGTCCCGATCCGGTCGCGCCCACGCCATGCACGGCAAGGTCCGCGCCGAGTGCTTTCGCGATGGCCGCAAAAGCGTGTTGAATGGCGGCGACCGGTCGCCCATTGGTGCGTTCATATAAGGTGAAGATGGGTTGCTGATCCTGGTCAATGGCGACCAATTTCGTGGTGACTGATCCGACATCAATGCCCAAGTAACAGGACACGGCTATCCTCCTGCGTGTTCAGACGGTTTCCGGCTGTGGAACCAAAGGGCGGCTCCGGTAGATGTGCGATGCGCTTGTTGCTGCCAGGCGGCGTTCTTCCAGCAGATCCAGGAATGATTCGAGGCGCGTTTCCATGCCCGTTTCGCCGGTCTGCTCAGAGACGATGTAGGTGAGGACCGGGATATCAAGTTCTTCTGCCATACGCACGATGATATTCTGGGCGATGATCTCCGGCATGCAGGTGAACGGAAAGATATGCAGCACGCCATCCATGCCTTCCGCGCGGGCCAACGCCACTTGCCCGACGGTATGCTGTCCATGCCCGCCCACTTTGTGTGAAAGCCAGGGCTGTGCAGCGGCAATGATCTGCTGCTCGCGGCGGAGTACCGACTTGTTTTTCAGCACGTGGCCGCGGAACCAGCGGCTGGCGGAGTGCTCGCGGTGCACCCACACGCGCTGGCTCGGCCGGCTGCTCAGCCACTGCTCGACATCATTGGTCGCCGATTGTTCGAGCACCACCCAGATCTCGCCCGCGATGCGCACGTGCAACGGGTTCGTTTCTTCCAGTTCCACCGCGTTGCATTCCTCGTGCAATTCGCGTTCCAGCCGGCGCAGCGTCTTCATGTCGGACACGCGTGTAAGCTGGTGGTGATAGCGCGTATGCAATCGGTCAGCAGTGCCCGCGTCGCGTGCTAAGGCGCGCAGGCGGTGCGTCATCATGTCCAAGTCATCGAGCACGGTGAGCTGATGCAGCGCGAATTGCATGGACGACAGGATGCGCGGCCAGGGAGCGTGGTTGGAGAGCGTCTTGACTAACGCGCAAAACCTCGTCCATTTTTCACCGAGCGGGAAGGGCGAATCGACCACGAAGAGCTGGAAGTCGTATCCCAGCCGCCGCAGTAGCTTTTCCTGCACTTGCGCGTACCAGCCAAGCCGGCAATACTGCTTGCCGCCAACCATCATCAGCGTGTTGGCCCCCTGCTCCAGCAGGTAACGCATCTGGCCGAGAGTGGCGGTGAAGGGGAAACAGGCGAACTCGGGCGCCACTTCGCGGCCCAACTCGATGCAGGTGCGCGTGGTCGACGGCGTGGGCAGCACGCGTACGCCGAAGGATTCCATCAGCGTGCGCACGGCGATATCCAGGTTGCCCATCGAGGGGAACCCCATCACCATTTCTTGGTGTGCATAGACCGGCGGAGTAGCCTCTTCGGCGGGTGAATGGTGTCCGGGGAGGCGTTCAGTATCCATAAATGCTTCTATTCGCGTGGCAAGTCCGGCTTCGCCGCTATGCTCATCGAGCGCCAGCAGCATAAGCGGAATACCCTGGCGGTGCGCCTCCTCTTCGATGTAGGACTCAATGATCGACTCGGGCCCGCATTCGAATGAACCAACCAGAATCATTTTATCGACTGTGCGTGCACGCAACAGATGCAGGGCGGCACCCAGCAACATGGCTTCGAACGGCCACATGCGCTCGCCTTCCTCAACTGTCTGCATCGCGGCCGCACAGAGCGCGGGGTCCACCATTTCGGCGGTGATCACACGACCATCACTGCGCAGGCGTTCGATCATCCCCTGGCTGACCACCTCGTAGATAATATAGGGATGACCAATCACCGCGATGGTCGGTGCACCGGCCTCGGGCGTTGGGATGGTCGGCTCGGCGCCTGATTCGGTGAGCCGATAGGCTTCCTCGTCGGTGAACTGGCGCAGGGGGTGCTTGCAAAAATAGGCCGGAGGTCCTTCCAAAATCCCGCCGACACCGCGGTCCAGGGCCAGCTTGACGCAGCGGATCGCATCGATGGCCACGCCGGCCGAATTGGGCGAATCCTCCACCGACAGCCGCAG
>JAGUZN010000327.1 GCA_020060775.1 Armatimonadota bacterium | reverse complement strand
GGGGAGGGGGAGGCGCGCGCCGTGATCGTGTTTGCCCCCGAGGTGTGGGACGACGGCCGCATGGCGGTGACGGCCTGGATGCAGGAACGGGATGTGTATTATGTGCACTGCCCCGGCGGCTATCGGCATCCGGCGATGAGTGCCAAGTTGCTCGAGGCGCGCTGGTGCCGTCGCCAGCGCGACATCCGGCGTCAGCGGTGCTGGCGCGACGACGTATCGGGGGCGCAGCGTCTGTACCAGTATACACGCTGGTGGGAAGGCGCTGCGCCGGCGTCATATCAGGCGGTCGATGGGGTGGAACAGTTTGGCTACCAGCGCGCATTGGTGGACGCCGAGGGGTATTGTCGGGGACGGGCGCCCCAGGACACGCCGCTCGGGCAGGCCGTGCTGATGCCGGTGCCGGAGGAGATCATCACGATTCAGGCGATGGGGCGCGCGGTCTGGGGCGAGCGATTAGGCGCCAACGAGATCGCCCAGCGCCTCAACGCCGCCACGACGGATTCCGCGCGGTGCTGGACGGCCGCACGCGTGAGGCAGGTCCTGCTCGATGACACCCTCACACGGATCGGCATCCGCGGCGTGCCGATCTTCCAGGCGCATGATGTCGCAGGAGTGGCCGTGCGGTTACAGGATGCCGCCGCGTGGCCGCCAGCGGGTCGGCACGCCGTCTGTTATCTCCGCGGCGCGCAGACACCGCAATGGTGCGACGTGGCTGCCCAGCGCGCCACGTGTGCGCACCAGGCCACCGCGCAGGGGGTGACGTTGCGACGGGCGTATGCGGAGCTGTCCGGACTCGATGCCTATGCCAATCAGCACGGGTGGCAGGCGTTACTGGATGATCTGGCCTCTGGGGAGATTCGCCCGCACGTGATCCTGATCCCGGACGTGGTGTGGGCGCAGATCACCGCGCGGGCCCAGCAGGAACTGCAGGACCTGTGTGACTGGCTCACAATTCCCCTTGACACCGGATTCGCAATACCAAGATAACCGAGCAGAGAAAGGATGAATCCCATGCACCACAGACACACCGCCATCATCTACGCGTATGGCGAGGACACCCCCGACAGGGGCGGGCGCCAGCAGCAAATCCAACGCTGCGAGGCCTATGCCGCGCGCCATCATCTCCAGGTGCTGGAGGTGATCAGCGAAGCCAAATCGGCGGGACCGACGCTCAGTCGTCCGGCGTTCGGGACGTTGTTTGCGGCCCTGACGACCATGCCGACCCCGCCATCCGTGCTCCTCATCACCGACATGACGCGGTTGGGACGGAGTATGGACCTGCATGAAGTCGGCTATCTCGAGTGGCGATTACGGTATGTGGGCATCACTGTGATTGATGTGGATGCTGGTGATCTCCCCCCGCAGCACCGGGAGGAAACCAGGCAAACGACTGACCGTCGGATGCGCTACCGGCAGTGGGCTGCCTATCTCAATACGCTGACAAGACGTTTCTCGGGACGACTAGATTGACCGCTGAGGACGGCCATGCGAGAGTGACCGCATGGGAATACCCGATGAGGTGAAAGCCATGAGCGCTCAATACCGGAGTCCTGCCAGCTTGCCGTCTCCCGTCACATGTAGCTTGAAATAATACCCGCTGCGCAAGCGCACCCAGCCGGCACTGCCGGCTTTCGCTTCCAGGCGCACGGCGACTTTCGATAGCTTGAACCGCCGGTCGCCCTTGTGGTAATGCCCCCATTGATCTTTCGTCCAGCCATGGGCGGTGGCCCAGGCTTCGAAGTTCTGACGTGTCATGGTCATCGTTCCTTTCGCGTGTGTGCGCCGGTATAGGAGGTGCCGGCCATCGTGTCCAGCCCCTGGAAGGTGAACGGCACGCGTTGGAGAGTCCACGTGTGGGTATTGACGACCAGCCCTTCCCCATGCGCTAGTGGCACCGTCTCCCATCCCGCGTCGCCGGCGAGGGCGCGGTCGAGGATGCGGGCTTCAGAGGCATACACCAGCAGGCGGCGTCGTGGCTGGATGCGCACCTCCAGCGGCATGTTGCCCTTGAGGAGGATGATCTCCTCCGGACGAGTGGTGGCCACCAGCGCGAGGCTCATGCGGCCGTCCAACTGCGTATAGTCATCCAGGACGGCTTCAAGATCGATCCCACTGGAACCAGCGTGACGCTGGGCGATGCGGGCGAGTAGTTCACTATCGACCTGCGCGGTGCGGGGTAATTCCAGTCGCTCGAAGTGGCGCTGGATGCCGACCAATGTGCCATTATGGCAGGTCAACAGGGCTCCATCGTCCTCGCCCACTGGGAGGCACAGCGGATGGTTGTTGGCCGGGTTCCGCACGCTGCCATGCGACGGCCAGCGCGTATGCCCCATGAGGTAGGTGATCTCTCGGTCCACCCCCAGCAACCAGTTTATATACGCGCCGGACTGCATGAACTGACGCGCCGGCAACGGGGCTTTGGCGACCTGCATCGTGCCATCCCGTTTCACCCAGGCGACGCCGGTGGCGTGCGGGCCGCGGTGTTCCGACAGCAGTAGGAGCTTTGTGAAGACATCGGCCAGCGCCTCGATATCGTTCAGGCGGCGCTTAGCGTGGGTGCCGATAATCGCACCAGTCAGTCCACACACTGCTCACCGCCTTCCTCAACCGGAGCGAATCCGGCGAATATACCCTCACTGTAAGCCTTGCTGTTCGCACGCAGCCACTCGGCGGTCTCGTCGTACCCCCAGAGTTCCGCGATTTCGATCACGCGGGGGCGATCCAGCATGTTGGTCAGACCTGATTGGCGCACCGCGTCCAATCCCTCCCACACGGCGGCGGGAATGCGTACCTTGTTACTCATGGTCAATGTCTCCTTGCGGGGTCTCGTCTCGCCAGCGTGCCACGACCCCGAGCGTGATCAGAGCCTCCAGCAGGGCGGCGGCGCGGGCCTCCAGCGTGAGCCCGTCGGCCACCACCGGGTGCCCGTACAGGCGGATGAGCCGGACGCGATGGAATGCCAGGTACGGCTCCAGCGATGCATCCGCCCGGAAGAGCGTTGTGCGCTGCATCGCCCGCACGATCTCCAGCGGGGCGCCGGTGTAGAGGCCGGCCTGTGCAAGGTACAGCGCGTCATAGAGGGTGGCGGGGGTATAGCAAATGCGCATCGTCGTCCCTCCCCGCTCAGCACGCGGGCTGCAGCGCGTCGGCTCCAGCCCCGGTGGTCGCTTCAGTTTTGAGGGCAGATCGTTTCTTCGGTCGTTGGCTCGCACCGTACTTGAACGCCGAGTCGCCCGGCATGCGAGCGAGTAGGTGGCGGCGAGTCTGTTTATGATCTGGTCCCGATAATTTCAGCGAGAGAATGAGCGCGACGCGAAAATCATATTTGGCACTGGCGGGATCGTAGACTTTCTTTTTCGCCGATGCGGCACGGCTGTTCAAGGCGCGGGCACAGAGCGCCAGGCTGAACACGATGGCCGCCTTAATTTTGCCCGCGTGGAGCCCTTCCGGGGTGTACGATCGAAATTCGATAGTGTCTCTCAGCGCGGTACTATTGAAGTTTATTAAGGAGTATCTCGACTGGTGGTACCGGGTGGGCTGGTACTGTCTGGCGTTATACCAGCACTGGAAGAAGGCCTCCCGTGTGACCGGCTTGCGGCGCTGCAGTCGCTGGATGAAGGTGGGGGCCAGCGGCTTCGTGTAGCGGGCTTTGCGCTCCTCGCTCACCGCGAAGGCGTGAAAGATCAGTTCCTCGTTGGCATAGACTTGCTTGGCGAGGATCGCCAGCGTTTTGCCGGTGAACCTCTCGCTCCCCACGTGCACGTGTAACCCGGCCTGACCGTTCACTGAGCACTTGGCGCGGCGCAGTGCGCGGACGATTTCCTGCACGGTGCCCAGGTCTGTCCACGTCAGAATCGGAGTTACCACCTCCGCGCGCTTCTCGGGCGGGTAGGCCGACAGCGAGCTGTCCGCCACCACGCGCCACTCCCGCCCGTCCGGTGCGGTGACGCCCCAGGCGTCATACGGCGCGCCGCCGATATACCGGACTGTGCCGCCCACCACCGACTGCACCGCGTGGGCCACCGTCTCCCGGGTCTGGCCCCCCACCTCAATCTCCACGCCATACGTCAGCTGCTCCAGCGTGACCATGTAGTTGGCTCCTCTCCGCGTGGCGCGCACACCACTCATGTGTTCGCCCCAATGAACGCTTGGAAAGCGCCTGGCTGTCAAGGCCTGGGGGCGCGAGGGCGGAAGATTGCAAGAACAAACGGCCCCGACCGGTGGACCGGAGAAGGCCGGGAGGGGTGAGACTACTGTGTACGGCGGTCAGTACTTGATATAGAAATTCAGGGCGATGTTGCGCGGGCGCGTTTCCGGGGCGCTGCCCGTGGTGACGCCGCCGGTGATGTTGACGGATTCCGGCGCCACATCCGCCCCCTCATCGCCGTAGACGAACTTCCCCGTCGTCTCCCCGGCGACATTCACATCCGGGATGTTGTGCGTGTGCTCCTGTACCGCCGCGGCTTGCGGCATCCCGAGATGATGGCCCGGGTCGACATTCCGGCCATCATCAAAGCCGCGGATGAACTCGCCGCGCAGGTCGGGCAGGTTGAAGGTCGTGGCGCCGTCCCCGGCCCCAAAGCGCGTGCCGATGCGCATGTACAACACGGGGTAGGTGGTGCGGCTCACGGCCTGCCCGTTGCATTTCAACCACCCGGCATGGGGTTCCGAGGAGCCGAACGGCACGATCATGCCCACGAAGGCGTCGGCGATCGGGAGCGCATCCAGCTTCGCTTTATCCGCCGCGCTGAAAAACCCCGGGGCTGCGCTGGACGCCAGGGCGTGGTCGTGTGCAGGCGGCGTG
>JAGUZN010000379.1 GCA_020060775.1 Armatimonadota bacterium | reverse complement strand
GCCTTCAGCGCATCCAGGCGCTCATTCAGATCCTCGCGCGTTTCCGCGCCGGAGCGCGGGGCGTACAACAACGAGGCGACCGCGCCGATGGCGGCGCCCACGAGAAACCCGGCGAGCACGCCGCCCGCCGATGTCGAGCGATTGGGGGAATCGGTCATCGCACTTCTCCTTCTGTTGTGCCGGTCTCCGGCGTATCGGCGGAGCCCCGGCGTTCAAAGACGCGTTTGGCGCCGGCCAGAACGCTGCCCACGGCAGCCGCCGGCTGCATCAGCGCAAAGACGCGTTCAACGCGTTCCGTCATATGTCGCACGCGATCCATACTTTCCTGCGTGTGCGCCAACACCCGATTGGCGTGCTGCAGCGACAGTCGACCTTCGGCCACGAGTTGCGCCAGGTCTTTCCGCGTATCTTCCAGGCGGGCCATCAACAGCAGTGCCCGGATGGTCAACACCGGCACGGCAATGATGATGGTGACCGCGGCTATTCCGGCCAGAACATAAAAGACGGTTTGCATGGTTGCCTGCAATTAGCATATAGGAAATGTCCGCCCGATGCAAAGCCAACACCGCCCGCACCGCCGGGCATCTCCCGTGCCATGTGCTCAGCATAACGCACACGGCGTCGAATGACAACGCCGCGGTGCCTGAAGTGTGTCGAACAGGCTGCACGCGGCGTTGCCGACCGTCGTTCAGTTATCGGCGCGCTGCCAGCTTGCCGGTCGCGAGCACCGCCTCCAGCGCGCGGATACCCGTATGCTCGGCATCGCGCGCCTGCGCCAGATGATTGGCCAGCTCAAGGCGAGTTGATGCCGGCGGGGTGGGCGCGTTGGACGGCCAGGCTTCGCACAGCAAAGCCAGCTCGGCGGCGACGGTGGCAAAGGCCTGGGCGGCCTCGGCGTACTCCGCGCCCTGGGCGGCCAGGAAGTCTGCGGCGTACCGGCGACATTCGGCGTACACAAAGTGATTGTACGACACCGCATGCGAGGCGTGTACGATATCTTCGTCGGTGATGGCGGCAATCCAGACATTCCAGGCATCCCCGCCAAACACCCATTGCGCGTCGCGCTCATTCGTCCAGCGGTGCCAGTTCACCGCGCCGCGCAAGGCGAGGTCGCGCGCACCGGCGAGGCCGGGCGACTCATGCGGCGACGGGAACAGCGCCCATACCTGCCCGGTATGCCCGCCAACGCTCGACCAGGAGACACGATGCTCGGCCTGTTGCGCCTGCGGGCCATCCAACAGGTACTCGCCCCGCTCTGCGTCATAACCGTACACCAGATAGAATTCGGGCAACAGCGCATCCCAGAGGATGGCCGGACGCCCGGCATCAATGCTTTCCACCGTGCGCTGCCAGATCAGTTCACGCGCCTCGGCAATATCGCGCATGTCGCAGCGCGCACACACGCGGCGCAGCGAGAATAGTTGTCGCAGCGGAAAAAAAATCGCCCCCCAATCCCACGCGGTAGGGCCGCTGGGGCAGAGGGTGCGTTCGATGTTGAGGATGAAGGCGTGGCCGGAGCAGCCATATAAATCCGTGAGGGTGATCGGGTCATCCCAGGTGCGCGCTGCGCCGTACAGGCTGGCCATCATCGAGGTCGCCAGTGTCGGCACCTGCACCGGGGAGAGTATTGTCGGCATGAGCATGCCCTCCTTCCGGACCGAGATATCTAACATTTCTCCCGAGGTCGGGGTAAGTCCTGCATTGCCTAACGATATCGATGACCGCACTCCGGCGAAACTCCATACCGTTTCTTTATGCACAGTTTTGCAGGCACGGCGACATGACGCACACGCATGTGCTATAATATCTCGGTTTCGATCCACACGAAGGTATGCACATGGCACACGATCACTTGCGCATCCGCGGCGCACGCGAAAACAATCTGAAAAATATTGATATTGATCTTCCGCGCGACCGCCTGGTGGTCATCACCGGGCTCTCCGGGTCGGGGAAGTCGTCGCTGGCGTTCGACACGATTTACGCCGAGGGGCAGCGCCGTTACGTGGAATCGCTCTCCGCGTATGCGCGCCAGTTCCTCGGGCGCATGGACAAGCCGGACGTCGATACGATCGAGGGGTTGTCGCCCGCCGTCTCCATCGACCAGAAGTCCACGACGCGCAACCCGCGCTCGACCGTGGGCACGGTGACGGAGATTTACGACCACCTGCGCCTGCTGTTTGCGCGCGTGGGCAAGCAGCACTGCCACCAGTGCGGCCGGCCCATTGCCGCGCAGACGCTGGAGCAGATTGTCGACCAGGTGGCCGTGATGCCGGAAGGCACGCGCCTGCTCATCCTCGGGCCGGTGGTGCGCGGGCGCAAGGGCGAGTACCGCAGTATTTTCGACGATGTGCGCCGACAGGGGTTTGTGCGCGTGCGCGTGGATGGCGTGCTGCACGAGTTGGCCGAGGAGTCGGAGCCCATTGAACTCGACCGCTACAAGCAGCATACCATCGAGGTGGTGGTGGACCGCGTGGTGGTGAAGGAGGGCGTGCGCTCGCGCCTCGCCGATTCAATGGAAACCGCGTTGAAGATCGGCCAGGGCATGGCCTCGGTGCAGGTGATGGACGGCGAGGAGATCACTTTCAGCGAGCACGCGGCGTGCACCGAGTGCGGCATCAGCTTCACCGAGCTCGCCCCGCGCGATTTCTCCTTCAACAGCCCGTACGGCGCCTGTCCCGAGTGCATGGGTCTGGGCACAAAGAATGAGTTGGACGAGGACCTGATCATTCCTGACCTCACGCTGTCGCTGAATGACGGCGCCATCCTTCCCTGGCGCGGCGGGGGACGCGGCTGGTACATGTCGCTGCTCTCCGCCATGTGCGCGGGGCAGGGCATCGATATGGGCAAGCCGGTGCAGGAACTCGGGCCCGAGGTACTCGACCTGCTGCTGCACGGCACGCGCGATGACCGCAAGTACCGCGTGAAGCACCGCAACACGGTAGGGCGGCTGCAGGTGTACGATGCGCGCTGGCCCGGCATTGTCTACCTGCTCGAGCGCGATTTCCGCGAAACGGAGAAGGAAGACTACCGCGACGATTTACAGAAGTACATGCGCGTAAAACCGTGCCCCGCCTGCCATGGTCGACGCCTGAAGCCGGAGGTGCTGGCGGTGCGCCTGGGGGAGCAGAATATCGCCGACGTCGCCGCCCTGTCGCTGGGTGATGCGGCGGTGTGGTTCGACCGCCTGCAGTTGAGTCAGCGTGATGAATTAATTGTGCATCAGGTGATCAAGGAAATTCGCACGCGCCTGGGCTTTCTGGTCAATGTCGGGTTGAGTTATCTCACGCTGGACCGCACGGCGAACACGCTCTCGGGCGGCGAGGCGCAGCGCATTCGTCTGGCCACGCAGATCGGCTCCGGGTTGATGGGGGTGCTCTATATCCTGGATGAACCCTCCATCGGATTGCACCAGCGCGACAACGACCGCCTGATCGCCACGCTCATGCGCCTGCGCGATCTGGGCAATACCATTATTGTCGTCGAACACGACGAGCATACGATGCGCGCAGCGGATTATATTGTGGACATCGGTCCGGGAGCCGGGGAGCACGGCGGGCACATCGTGGCCACCGGCACGCCGGATGACATCATGGCCGCCCCGCAATCGATCACCGGGCAGTTCCTCAGCGGCGCGCGGCGCGTTGCCGTGCCCGCGCGACGGCGCAAGCCGAGCGGCAAGCACATCGTCATCCGCGGGGCATGCGAGCACAACCTGAAACACCTGACGGTGAAGATCCCGTTGGGGCTGTTCGTGGCCATTACCGGCGTCTCCGGCAGCGGCAAATCGACGCTGATGGAGGATATTCTCTACAAGCGGCTGGTGCACCGGCTGCACGGCGCGCGCACGCTGTGGGGCAAGCATGAGGCGATCGAAGGGCTCGACCACCTGGATAAGGTGATCGACATCGACCAGTCGCCCATCGGGCGCACGCCGCGCTCCAACCCGGCCACCTACACCGGGCTGTTCGACCCCATCCGCGCGCTTTTCGCGCAGACGCCGGAGGCGCGCGTGCGCGGCTACAAGCCCGGACGTTTTTCTTTCAATGTAAAGGGCGGGCGCTGTGAAGCCTGCAAGGGCGACGGCATCATCAAGATCGAGATGCACTTCCTGCCCGACGTGTACGTGCCCTGCGAGGTGTGCAAAGGGGCGCGCTACAACCGGGAAACGCTGCAGGTGCGCTACAAAGGGAAGACGATCTCCGATGTGCTGCAGATGACGGTAGCGGAGGCGCTGGAGCTCTTCCAGAACATCCCGCAGATCCGGCGCAAGCTGCAGACGCTGGCCGATGTGGGGCTCGACTACATTCGCCTGGGGCAGCCGGCCACCACCCTCTCCGGTGGCGAGGCGCAGCGCGTGAAGCTGGCCACCGAGCTGGCGCGGCGCGACACCGGGCGCACGCTCTACCTGCTCGACGAGCCGACCACCGGCCTGCATTTTGCCGACATCGAGAGACTGCTCGGCGTGCTGCAGCGGCTGGTGGATGCCGGCAACACGGTGATCGTCATCGAGCACAATCTCGATGTCATCAAGCAGACCGACCACATCATCGACCTCGGTCCCGAGGGCGGCGAATGCGGCGGGCAAATCATCGCCGTCGGCACCCCGGAAGCGGTGGCCAATACCCCAGGCAGCTACACCGGACAGTTCCTGCGCGACCTGCTCGCCCAGCGCGAACCCGAACCGGTCGGCGCACTGCTGTAACGCACAGACCGATCTCGACACGTTCAAGGGGCCGTTCACACGGCCCCTCTTCTTGTCACTTACCGGGGAAGGGCTGTTGATGTATAATGCCATCATGCGGGATATGGATATTGATGAAGGATTTCTCCGTAAGAAGAAAGAGGAAAGGGTCGCATGGGCCGCCGGGTACTTTCTGCTTGTTTTAGCTATCGCGATGCCGGCTCTTCCGCTGATTCTTATGCCGGAAATTCTCCCCTATCTTCCGCAGGTCATGCCAAAGTTCGGGTGGGGGCCGATCATCCCCCTATCTGTGGTGCTTGGCTTTTTCGCCTTTGCCGTGTTGTACGGTCGCCGGGAAGAGCGCATACGATTTCAGCAGTTGCGCGAGGCGACGGCGGTGCTGCGCTCTGCGCCGGCTGACGCCGTGACGGCACATGCCTGGTGGTTCACCAACTCGACGAAGCAGAGTCCGCGGCTACACTTCACGTTGTGCCCGGAAAACGATAATGATGCAGACGGCGGACCGCCGCGCGTGGTGCAGGCATTTGCACATTACCGTACGCGGGATTATCGGGAAGCCCAGCTGGCTGCCACCCGCTATGCCGATCCTACCATCTCCCGTGTCGAGGTGCTGCGTTTCCAGGATGGCACCCTGGCGGCGGTGCTGCCCATCGAGCCTTCGGCATTGAAGTTGCCACCCCCGCCCCGCTGTCTGACCCGCTCCGCGCGCCTCTTCGTTCTCTCATTGCAGGGAGGTGTGTGGGGCGGTACAGCGATAACACTCTTTGTATGGGTGTTTTGCATGAGTATCATGTCACCCCGCGCACTCAGGAGTGCAGCATCCCATGTCATTCCGCTTCGTGTTGTCAGCGGCAACATTGTTGGCGAGGAGCCCTGCACCCGTTGTGGTGGACCAAAACTGCGGTATCGTTTCGATGGGCGATACGAACAGCGTATCCACGTTGACAGGGAGACAGCTGCGCAGTTCCCCCCGGAGTCGAAGGTCACGGTGGAATACCTGCACCAGGTGCCGGAGAGTGCTCGCGTCCGTGAGATCCCTGCCTCACGCAGGCCGTTTTCTCGCGGAGAGGTCTGGGGGATATCATCCTTTTTCGCTGTTGCAGGTTTATTATTTCTGGCAGGTACTCTCGGGGGAATATACTATGGGATACGGTACCACGATGCTATGCGTAACCGTGCCTTCGGGTGGGTGACCGTGACTGATGTCGCCTGGAAAGATCCCGCCAAGCCCTGGCGTGGCGCTGCATTGACCTTTCTCTTGCACAGTGCAACCGGGGAAACAGGGTATGTGACCCGGCAGAAATCGCAACCCGTATCCTTCATGCGGGATATTAAGATCCCCGTCCTGTATTCACCCAATCACCCTGAACAATTCATGACAGTCGAAGAGGTATTGCCCAATAAATGCATCCGCGTCATGGACGATGGCCTGATCGCACTCCGCCCCTACGGCATCGCGTGGCTGCTGGGCATGGCTGTCTTCACGGGCGTTCTCCTGTATGGCAGCTGTTATGTCGCCATCGCCGGGTCATGATCTCACGCCTCACCCCCGTACATGGAGGGGGAGGATGATGCTGAAGGTGCTGCCCTGGCCGAGGCCGGGGCTGGCGGCGGTAACCAGCCCGCCGTGCAGTTCGACGATGCCCTTGACAAGGGAGAGGCCGAGGCCAAGTCCGCCTTTCTGCTCTTCGCGATGCAGCTGGAGAAAGGGGCGGAAGAGTCTGGGGAGTTCATCCGGCGCGATGCCCCGTCCGGTATCCCGCACTTCGAGCACGGCCTGATCGTCTCGGCGATAGGCGCGCAACCGGACCTCGCCGCCGGGCTCGGTGTATTTGATGGCATTGGTGAGCAGATTATTGATGGCTTGCTGCAGACGATCGGCATCGACGAGCACGGGCAGGGGTTCCTCCGGCGCCTCCGTGTGTAGCGTGAGGTTGTGGGCAAGGACTGACGGCCGCACGTTCTCGACGCACAGCCGTACAAGGTTCCACAGATCGTGCGGCGTCGGTTGCAGCAGCAGACGCCCGGTGACGATGCGCGACACATCGAGCAGGTCATCGAGGATGCGTGCCTGCTCCTGGGCGTTGCGCATGATGACGTCGAGAGCTTTTGCCGATTCTTCAGGTATTTTCAACGCCGTGCGCGCCCAACCGAGGATGCTGGTGACCGGCGTTTTCAACTCGTGCGAGAGGACCATGAGAAATTGATCTTTTGCCCGATCAGCCTCTTTGAGCCTGCTGATATTCTGCGTCGCCATGACAATGCCGATCAGTTCATCCTTGATATAAATCGGCGCCGCTTGCAGGAGGATGGGAATCTCATGCCCTTCCGGCGAGCGCACCAGGTACTCGGCATTGGCGATCACTTCGCCGCGGAACGCGCGCTGTTCGGGCCACTGCTCTTCGGGCACCTCGCGCCGCGTATCCGGCTCCAGCAACTGCACCTTACGTGGGACGGCCAGCGTCATGCGCAACGCGGTGGCCTCACGGTTGGCACGAAGGATGTCCCCATCCGGCGAGGCAAAGATAATCGGAAACGGCAGAATCTCGATGCCGGTATAGAGTAAAGCCCGTTCCTCTTCCAGCGCGCGTTCCGCCTGTTTGCGCTCGGTGATATCGCGCACGATTGCCCACATGCCTTCCGGTTCGCCGGAGTCTTGGCGCAACAGGAAGACACGCAGTTCGACCGGGATGATCGTGCCGTCTTTGCGGATATATTCCTTTTCATATACCTCGGAAAATCCGCGCCGCATCACTTGCTCGTCGATGATGCGCTTATCCTTGGAACGCCATTGCGGCGGCGTTAAATCTCGATAGGTGCGGTGGGCGAGTTCCGTGGGGGTATAGCCGAGCAGCTGCTGGAAGGTTTGGTTCGATTCAACGACGTACCCCTGCATGTTCACACGCACGAAGGCATCCATCATGCTGTCGTACAGGCGGTGGAAGCGTTCTTCATCGCGCCGGAGGGCTTCACGTGCCAGCACTTGCTCGGTGACCACTTCGGTGAACATGATGATCCCGCCGATGCTGTTCTCCATCCTGTACCAGGGCACGCATTCCCAACTGACCCAATCAGTCGTCCCGTCGGCGCGAGGAAACGGATCCTCCTTCATACTCATCGACTCACCCGAGAGTACACGTTGATGGATTGCCCTCCAGCGCTCCGGGATTTCCGGGAAGACTTCGTAGTGCGAGCGACCGGTAAGGTCCTGCTTTCCGAGGTGATAATCGGTTAACCAGCGATCGCTGTAGATGAGGTAGCGCATCTGCGTATCAAACATGGCCACCGCCGCCGGAGTGCGCTTGATGAATTTATCGAAGAGACTCGCCTTCAGGCGCAGGTGTTGACTCTCCGCTTCGAGTTGCGCAAGTCGCTGCGTTGTATGGTCGAACTGTTCAGCCTCATCCATTCCGCCATGACCTCGGGGCAGTGCTATTGCAGTGTACGCGCATTTCGGCTTGGCGGGACGTACGAATACCGCACGTGCAGGATACAGACCGGCACATGGCGCGAGTTGGTCTTTTCCGGCAATTCCGGTATAATAGCGCCTTGGACCTGGTCCCTCTTGTAAAAGCTGTGTAAATAGTCTTTTCCGGGAGGGACGGACGGCAATACACGTTTTCCTGGAGGGCCCCATGGCCGAGAAGAAACAACTGCTCACCGGTGATGTGAAAGATTTCATCGCCGTGATGAATCCCAAAAAGGAAGCCAAGCGCAAGAGCAGCCCGTCATGTAAATCGGTGAAGCGCCATCATACCAAGCCGGACTAATGGCGGGTTTCGGGAATCGGGATGATGCGTGATCGGCACGGCAGTACGATCTGGTCATTCCCGTGCATTCCCGGAAGCTGTTGCCCGTGTGCGGTTGTGTATGGAGATATCCGCTGTTCTGCTGATTGAGGTGGCCTTAGCGCCACCTCAACTGCGTTGTATGCGGGTACGGCGGGCGTACCGCTCGGCTCCCCCTTGACACCAAGGGCCGGAATGACTAACACTAGAGCAGCGCGACCGCCGGTGCGCGGGTCGTGGATTTCTGCGAGAGGGCACATCTATGAGCGTCACGCAACTGTCGGTCTTTATTGCCAATGAACCCGGACGCCTGGCTGCCGTCACCCGCATTCTGGGGGATGCCGGGGTGAACATTCGCGGGTACAGCATTGCCGATACCGCGGATTACGGGATTTTGCGCCTGCTGGTGGATCAGGAGGAGACGGCGCGGGAAGCGTTGCGCAGCAATGGTTTCACCGTGCATGAGAGCCAGGTGATCCTGGCGGCGGTGCCGGATCAGCCCGGGGGCTTTGCGGCGGTGCTGGAGGCGCTGTCCGCGCTGAAGCTGAACGTGGAGTACACCTACGCGACGGCGAATTCCCTGATCGCGTTTGGCGTTGACCAGCGTGAGCGCGCCGAAGAGGCGCTGGCCGTGCAGGGCGTGCGCCTGCTGTCCAATGACGACCTGCGCACGCTGTAGCCCCCATCCCATTGTACGGATTCTTTCACCGCGCCCTCGCCATTCGGCGGGGGCGTTGCGCATCTGTGATGCCGCCACACATGTTGCTGCGTCTGTCGCGGGTATAGCCAGAGTGCTATGGACACGTTGCGCTGGTTAGTCGGCATCTTCGTGGTATGGACGCTTCCTTTCCTCATCGGATGCGATGCCCGCGAACGCCCGGCCAGCGCAGCGGAGAACCCCGAAGCCTCGCTGATCGCCGAGCGGGTGGCGGGTAATTTGCAGGAGCCGGTGGCGCTGGTCTTCCTGTCGCCGACGCAGTGGCTGGTGGCCGAGCGCCGGTCAGGCCGCATTCGCTGGATCGAGGACGACACGCTGCGCCGTCAACCGTTCGCCACGGTGGCCGTGCCGAATCCCTCCGGCTATCACGAGTATGGCCTGCTGGGACTTGCGGTGCACCCCGCATATCCGAATCCGCCATACGTCTATGCCTTCCACACCGTCGCCGGGGCGAATAACCGTCCGGCGGGGCAGCGGATTGTGCGCTTTACCGTGCAGAACGGGCGGGGAGTGAACCCGCAGACGATCGTCGGGAATTTGCCGGCGGGCGCCAACTGTTGTCATAACGGCGGGCGTATTGCCTTTGGCCCGGACGGCAAGCTGTACGTGACATTGGGCGACACCCAGCGACCGGAACTTGCGCAGGAATTCGATGCGTTGCCGGGAAAAATATTGCGCTACAACAGCGATGGCAGCATTCCGAGCGACAATCCCAACGAACAGCAGCGTACATCCTGGGCGGGGACGGAGGGGGATCGCCCGATGCAGACGAGCGGGAGCAAAACGCCGGTGTACGCCATCGGCTTTCGCAACCCTTTCGGCCTGACGTTCAGCCCGTTGAGCGGAGAGATGTATGTGACGGATAACGGGCCGGACCGCGCGGATGAGCTGAACCGGGTGATCGCCAGCGATAACTACGGGTGGCCGCAGGTGATGGGGCGCGCGGACGATCCGCACTACCATGATCCGATCTGGTCCTCGGGGAACACGGCAGTGGCGCCGACCGGTCTGGCCTTTTACAGTGGGGATGAGATCCCGGCGTATCGTGGCGACCTCTTCTTTGCGGCCTACAACGACGGGAAGCTGCGCCGGGCAAACTTTGACAACGAGGGACGCATGACCGCCGTCTCGGTGGTGGAGGTAGCGGGCAATCGTGCGAAGCTCGACGTGGCCATGGGGCCTGACGGATTTCTGTACTTCACCAGCCTGGACGCCATCTATCGCCTGCGCCTGCAGTAACCGGAGTAAGGCTTATCACGAACATCACCCGGGGCCATGTGCGACCCCGGGTGATGTGTTTCTTACGTTGGAATACGGCTCAATGCAGCCGACGGGCGCAGACCAACCGTTTCGCGTAATAGCCATCGAGCGTGCTGGTGATGACGCCGCGCCCGCTGGAGGCATGGATGAACTGGTTGTTGCCCACCCAGATGCCGACATGCGAGATGCCGCCTCCGCGCCGTCCGGTTTTGAAGAAGACGAGATCGCCGGGCTGCAGCTCTTTGTAGGTCACTTTCGTGCCCATGCGCGCGAGCGCCGCTGAGCTGTGCGGGACTTTCTTGCCGTTGAGCATCATGGCGCGCACGACCAGTCCGGAACAGTCAATGCCGCGCGAGGACAGTCCGCCGTAACGGTACGGGGTGCCGCGGAACTTAGTCGCGGCGGTGACGATGGACTGGCCCTGCTGCTTGCGCTGCTGCTCGAGCAGGCGGGCGCGCTCCTCATACAGTTCTCGTCCGGTGAGCGGGCGTTTCGCCTCCGCGCTATCGTCCGGCTTGGGCGTTTCCTCCGCCTGAGCTTCCTCGGCGTCGGGGATGGTGAGTTTCTGACCGGCGCTGAGTTTCGCATCGACCTTCAGGTCATTGGCGGCGGCGATCTTTTCAGCCGGGACATTGAACTGTTCAGCGAGGGTGGTGAATGTATCGCCCGATTTGGCGATATACGTGACTTGCGCGATAGCGGGTGCGAGCAACACGACGATGGCGACCACTCCGAGGAGTGTGCGCCAATTTCCGGTTCGCAGGCTCTTCAATAGTCAATTCCTCCACGTTGTCGCAGGCACGATATGCCTGCTGCTTTCAGGGAGAGAGCGACACGAAGGGACTGCGAATATGCTCTCTCTCGGATTGCCGTGGCCTCATCTTACCAGGCCAGTCAGGCCTGGGCAGGATGCCTTCGCATGCCAAACCGGAGGGAGTGTACCACGTTCACCCAGCCCGCGTCAACCCAACGAGCACCTAGATGTAGAGTTCTGCGCACAAACGGGGCTAGCGGTAGTGTGGTTTATCGGGAAAATGACGAGTCGCCGCCTCCCCGAGGAAGCAATGTGATTGGCAGACGATGGTACCGGTCAGAACAGGGCGAGGCTGATGGCCATGACGAACATGCCGGCGATGATGCCGATGATGGCTTCATGAGCGAGGGTGAGGGCGCCGTTGCTCTCTTCGCGGTGGTAGCTGATGGGGAGGATCTCGTCGAAGCTGATGAAGGTCATGAGCCCGCCGACGGCGGCGAGCAGGCCGCCCATCACCTGCGGGGTGAGGAAGGGGAGCAGCCAGAGGCCGGCGATGATGGCGCCAAGCGGCTCGGCGAGGCCGGATAGGAAGGAGACGCGGAAGGCATACCACCGATTGCCGGTGGCGGAGTAGATGGGCATGGAGACGGCGATACCTTCCGGGATATTGTGAATGCCGATGGCCACCGCGAGCGAGAGGCCTAACTGGGGGTCCTGCAGGGCGGAGGCGAAGACGGCCATCCCTTCGGGGAAGTTGTGGATCATCATGCCGAAGGCAGTGAGCAGTCCGGCGCGCAACACGCGGGAGTGCCCGCCGCCTTTCGGCTTTGGCAGGCGCTCTGCGAGAAATTCATGGGGCACGAAGAAGTCGATGCCGGCGATGAAAGCGATGCCGAGGAAGAAGGCGATATTGCCGCCGATGAAGCCGAGTTCCTCGATGCCGGCGCCGAGCAGCTCGGTGAAGGAAACGTAGAGCATCACGCCCGCCGAGAAGCCGAGCATGAGGCGCAGGAAGCCGGGATGGACGCGCTTCACCAGCAGGGCGATGGCGCTGCCGATGCCGGTGGAGAGGCCTGCGAGCAGTGTGAGAGCCAGGGGTACGAGCGCTTCTTGGAACATGGTTGCATCGACCGCCATGCCTTTCCATCATGGCGATGGATGCTAATTCGCCCAGCGCGATCGGTGCTCCTGCCGATTCACCGCTGACTATGGCACATTGAGGGGGATGTGTACGATGCCGCCGGGTTTGCCGTCTTGCGCATACCCTTGCAGGTGGAAAAAGCTCAGGCCGCCATCGGGGGTGACGGAGAGCTCGGGCGAGGTCGTCTCTTCGCGCGGCAGGGCGGCAGGCTGGCGGTCGAGCGCCGTACGCCAGGAGACCAGCGGCGTGTTGGGCACCGACCAGCTCACGGTGATCGGCCCACTACAGACGGGGGTGAAGGCGACATTGTCGAAGCGGATAGCGAGCCCACCGGGATTACGGCCGAACCCATAGGCGCGAAGATCGGCCCGAGTGCTCCAATCGGCAAAGACGATTTCCTTGACGGTGAAGTGTGGAGAGGGGTGACCAGTCTTTTTGCGAATGGCATCATCCAGCATGCCGAGCAGGTCGACGGCAAAGTGGTGCCAGCGACCATCGGCGACGGCGGAGAGACGACTGGCGGTGAAGACATCGGGCTCCTGCGCTTCCTCGCCGGTGAGCAGGAATTCGTACCAGGTCTCCTCGTGCCGCACGTACATATTGATCTTCACGCCGGGGTCGAAGCAGTAGTCGAAGTGCAGATTGGGGATGGCATCGAGCGTGAGGGGGGCACTCAGCGCGGTGACGGACAGATCGCCCGCGGGATACATATTGACCACTTTCAAGATGGTATTCTGCTGTCCGCCGGCATCGGTGATGCGCTCACGCACGCAGCGTCCCACGATGCCCACGCGTTCTTTCCAACCATCGTGCCCGGACTCGAAGGTGGCGATGGGCAGCGGCGTGCCGTTCACCCTCACGCGGGGCACGGGCAGCGGCGGCAGCTCGACCTGCACGTCCAGCGGGGCG
>JAGUZN010000355.1 GCA_020060775.1 Armatimonadota bacterium | reverse complement strand
CAACCCCGCGCGACGGGGGCCACTGGCCCCGGCCTTCGACCGCCTGGTGGACTTCTTCTCCACCACGCAAGCCGAGTGACCCGGAGCGGGCCGGCGTGCCATGGAGGGCGCGTCGGCCCGCGCCGTGTGTGCGGCAAGTTGACCACAAGTTGCCTGGTGGTTTATGCTGACCGTATACGAGGAACAGGGCAGGGGAAGCTTCGATGGCCACACATATCCTCATCGCCGATGACGACCGCGCGCTCGCCGACGCGGTGTCCTGGTATCTGGAAGCGGAAGGTTATGCCGTTTCTTGCGCCGCCACTGGCGATGTGGCGCTCCAGACCTTTCACTCCGGACATCCCGATGCCCTCATTATCGATATCATGATGCCCGGCCTCGATGGCTTCCAACTCTGCCAGGCCGTGCGCCGAGAATCCGATATACCCATCCTCATGCTGTCCGCCCGCGACGGCGAAGCCGATAAAGTGCGTGCCCTGAATCTGGGCGCCGATGATTACGTCGTCAAACCGTTCAGCGCCATGGAACTCGTCGCGCGCATCAAAGCGCTCCTCCGCCGCTCGACACGGCGCGAGCCTGACCGCCTGCGTGCTGGAGCCCTTGAAGTGATCCCCACGCAGCGCCTGGCACAGGTGCATGGCCAACCGCTCGCGCTGACGGCGCTGGAGTTTGATCTGCTGTCAACGCTCATGCGCCGCCCCCGCGTCGTGCTCACCCGTGTACAACTGGCGGATCTCGTGTGGGGCGAGGCCTTTTCGGGTGATGAACGTCTGGTGGATACCCACATCCATCATCTCCGCGAAAAACTGGCGGAGGCCGGAGTGCACCCCTGTCCCATCGCCACCCTGCGAGGAGTCGGCTATGCCTTCCGTCCGGATCAATAGCATGCGCGTGCGCATCACCATCACCATCCTGGTCGTCATCCTGTTGAGCTGGCTGTTGGGCATGGGGTCGCTGGTCTACTTCGCGCGCCAGGAGGCGAACAACTTGCGCCGGGAGGTGATGCAACATCGCGAGAGCATGCCGCCGGGGCTGGTGCGTCTGGTGCGCGACACCCCCATCACCTCGGGGCTCTGGCAGATTACGCGCATTGGCACGTCGGAGGTCCTGCTCTTGCCGGTGCCGCTCGGCAAAGGGGCCTTCGTCGTGCGCCTGCTGCTGGCGCTGGCCTTGGCCCTCGCCGCTGGAGCCTGGCTGAGCCGGCGTATCACCCGGTCGTTCGCCGTACTCGAGCACGGGGCACAGGCGCTGCAAGCCGGGGAATGGTCGCATCGCATCCCGGTCACCGGCGATGATGAATTTGCCCGGGTGGCCGCCACCATGAACAATCTGGCTGCTCGCGTGGCAGCGCAGATCGCCGAATTAGAAAACGATGCCGCCCGTCGCCGGCAACTGCTCGCGGATATTGCGCACGAGTTGCGCAGTCCCGTCGCCTCCTTGCAGGCCATGACTGGTGCGTTGCGCGATGGAGTCGCCGACGAGCCCGCCCGTCGCGCATGCGCCCTGCAGGCCATGGTAGAGAGTGCCGAACGCCTGCAACGCCTCGTCAACGATGTGTTGGATCTCGCCAAAATCGACATGCACGAGTTGCCGCTCACGCCTGTGCCGACCGATGTGCGCGCGCTGGCATCCTCATGTGTCCTCGCGCAGAGTGAACGCGCGCATGCGGCGGGCATCATACTGCACCCACTGGCGCTAGCACCATCGCGCACTGCACGGGTCGATGCCCACCGTCTGGCACAGGTGATCGATAACGTGCTGGATAATGCCATCAGCTACGCGGGGGAAGGGGCGCAAATCTGGATGGAAGTGGAGCAGATCGGTGAAACGGTGAGATTGCGGGTCATCGATACCGGACGCGGGATTGCGCCGGAACACATGCCACACCTCTTCGACGCGTTTTATCGCGCTGACACCGCACGGACGCCGGGGGATGGACACAGCGGATTGGGCCTGCGGATAGCGCGGGGCCTGGTGGAAGCACACGGCGGCACGTTGCACATCTCCAGCGAAGAAGGACACGGCACAACGGTAGAAATGGTACTGCCCAACGACCAACCAACAGAAATGGGGGCGGACGCTGCTCGCCGGCCATAGTCGGCCACCCGCATGGGGGTATTGGCGATGCGCGCCGCCCCCCGACCGGGAGGTGCGCTGTGACAATTAGCGTGGTGCCCGTGAATCCGCTAGGATCCCCTCTCCTCCAGGGTCGACAGCGAAACTGCTGCGACAACAACTCCGTGACGTAATGTTCCCTCCCAGGGTCTGACTTTTGGGGGATCCCGGAACCGCGCGTTCCGGTCTCCAGGGTTCTGTTAAGGTACTGAGTTATTCCATAAGATGTCGCCAGTTGTGAGATATCCAAAGCAAGGTATGAAAAAGCTATCCGATCCATCTGCCGGCAATACTTGGTCGAGAAGCGGACGTGGAGGAGAGAAACGGTCGAATCGATAGCGCGATGATGGCCTGTCGTCCCCAAAAGCCGCAGTCCCGCACACCCTTATATGTTCAACCGGGGGGTGATGGGTAAGAAGCTGTACGCAAAGGGGCTGTTCGCGGACCGCCGCGTCAAGAGCAAGCGGGCCCGGACAGAGACTTTGCGTACAGCATAAAAGACTGTATCTACAGTTCTTTTGTGAGGCGGAAGCGGCCGTCGCGGGCTTTCTGCGGGTCGCCGCGGAATTCATTATCTTGCAGGCGATTCCAGAGCTTGGTCCACAGCCGCGCCTCCGCGCGGGCAAAACGTTCCGGCCCAAGCTCTTTCGCTTTGGCCTTGATGATATCATGCGCCACCGCGCACAACTGGCGTTGGCGAGGGATGACCAGCGTGCCATATGCCTTTTCGAGGATATCCAGAATCTCCGGCGAGCGATAGTGGATGAGTCGCAATTGCTGATACTTCTCTGCCACGCGCATCGGCAGCGGGCACTGCTCGTGATCGCACCCGAGATCAAACATCTCGCAGAAGCGGCCTTTCGCCCACCACTCGTGATAAGGGGTGGCGAAAAACTGCGGGGCTGAGTATTCCTCGTATGCGGCGGTCAACGCCCGGTCAGCCACGGTGACTTGGTGCCGCTTCATGAGGGCAATCACCAAAATGCCTGCCGGGACAATGGTAAATAACGACAGCAGGAATGCCAGCGTCTGGCCGTCATCCAGGGCGCGCGCCAGCAATCGCGCCCACCACCAGATGGCCATGCCGCACAATATAAAACTGCCGCCCTTCCACAAGGAGCGCGCTGTACGATTGTGCAGGACCAGCAATATGGTCCATATACTCAACAACAGCGCAATCACCACCCAGACCGGCACGTACTGTACGCCGACGTGACCGCTGCTGGCCAGCCATTGGATCGTATCAGGTATGGCCAGCAACACGGCATTGACGGACAACGCGGCTAAGCAGACGACGCCAACCCCATAATAGATCGTCCAATACCGGGGGTCGTTCTCCAGCAGGGTCGGGCCGAGCCAGAGCAAGAGGAGCGCCAACACCAGAAAACCCACGCCGGTAATCTTCATGAGTAACTCGGATGGATAGACGAAATAGATGAGCGAACTGGCGGCGACAACCACGCCGGCACATGACACCACATAGGGTAAAATGCGCCGGATGAAGGAACGACTGTTCTCCATGGCAACAGGAACGTATGGGTTCGACAGCAGGCTCACCGTAACTGCGCTACCTTCCGTGAGAGATCGGGGCTCACCCGAGCCCGGCAACAAAATCTACTATTCGCGTCGCGCACCGCAATATCCTGTCGAGGTTGCGTGACGCTGACACAATGAAAAGAGAACGCAAGGCGCCGAAGCCACCTCCGTTCTCTCCATAACGTCGCCGTCAGCGAAGCAGTTATAACTCAGCCTGCGCGGCGACCCATTTCGCCCGGCGTAAGGTCTCGCGTGGAATCAACCCCTGGTCGTGCAACACGTCGGCCAGCGCCGCCATGCGCACCGAGACATTGGCGATGACAATGCGGTTGCTCGGACTCCGTTGTAACTCATCGGACAGATTGGTGAGATCTTTAATCAACGATGATGTGACACTGGCGCCCTCGGCTGACGTGAGTAACGACCGCGTCATATTCAGCAGTTCGTTGACCGAAACGCGATCGCGCAAAACATCGCGCACCAGACGCACAGCCTCGTACACGCGCTCGGAAATCCCGCGGGCACGAGCGCGGTCTTTGGCGCCCTCCGCATATCCCCGATCCAGCACCAGGCGAATTTCGTCTTCCTGCATCTCCGACAGCGCTTCAGGGTCGAGGGCGTCACATTTGTTTAACTCTTCTTCCGGCACGTTCAGTAGCCGGACGACTTCCTGGTCAATGACCTGGCGTAACGTCTTGCCGCCGGTCTTCCAGGCTTCCAGCGCGGCCTCCGGATCAAGGGTGAACAGCATCTGCAGGTCGGGAGGCGCATGCTGCTTCACATTATCGATGAGCCTGCCGCGCACCTGATCGCGGAAGTATGGGTCGGCCAGCAGCGAACGCAGGTTACGAGCACTCTGCAGAAAACTGCGGAACTGCCGCTTGAAGTCCTCGCCCAGCGTGGTCTGGTCGCTGATGGAGGGGATCTCCGTCTGCGAGATGCCCGCACCGCTCAACACCACCCGGCACCCCGACATGTCCCAGCGTAGGGTAATCTCCAACTCGCCTGGCATCGGGATGCGGACGATATGCTCGCGCACCGGGAAGTTCGGCAGCGAGACGTTTTCCTTCTCGGTGATGATGTCAATCCAGGTGGCGCCCTCTTCTACCTGCAACTTGGCCGAGGCGACGGCCTCACCCTCGTACGGCGTACCGCGCGCCAGCAGCGTCTGATATCCGCCTTTACCCCAGTCGAAAATGCTCAGCGTGTGCGGCACCTGCAACAGGATCTTCCCGCCCTGGTAGAGGGCGGCGCCTCGCGCCACACATTCCATCGGGAACGGATTCAGCGGATCAAAGGCCTCCAGCACCTCAGGACACTCGGAGAAGGTCTCGACCATCATGTCGTACAACACCCGCATACGCATGGGGCCGCCTACCAGGATGACGCGGTCCATGCTGCGCTTGACCTCAGCAACGCGCTCCAGGTTGTTGCCGGCCAGTTCCAGCAGGGTGTGCTCGACCAGCTTGCGACAGCGTTCGACCACCGAGCCTTTATCATCCACCGACCGCTTGGCCTTGTACGCCACGATCGACTTGATCACTTTGCTGTCCAGCGAGAACATCACCGGCTTGCGAATCGCCCGGCCATCGGCATCCTGCGCTTCCAGCACCAGGCTCACGTGCCCGTTGTCTGATGTGGACACGGCAATCTTTGCCCGTTCGATCGCCTCCATCAGTCGGCCCTGAGCACGCAGGTCCAGCAGCGGGTACACGTCGCGGAGGTACGGTTCGCGCTGGTCGGTGTGCAACAGGTACTCCAGAATGGAGCAGTCCATGTCCCAGCCACCAAGTTCATCGTCACACGACTGGGTAACAGGCACCCATTGGAAACTGCCGGCGGTGCGGATGACATTGCCCACCACGATGTCCGTGGTGCCCGCGCCCATGTCCACCACCATGATCGTTTCCTGGCTCTTCTGTACGCCACTGGCAATCGCCGCGGCGAGCGGCTCGGCAATTAACTGGACGCGGCCCGAGCCGAAAACTTGCTCACCAGCCCAGAGTGTAGCACGCAAGGAGGCATCGTCAAAGCCGGCAGGAACGGTGATCACTGCCCCGTCAATATTGGATCCGAGTAACTGGCGGACCTGAGGTTCGGCATCCTGGCGAACTTTTTCGAGAATGATGCGGGCAATCTCCTGCGGCGTGTAGCGCTCCTGCGCGGTTTTGCCCACTTTGATGAGGACTTCGCCGGTCTGGCCGCGCTCAATACGATCCTTAAACTCGTCAAGGAAACGGCTGCCGCGGCCACGGGACTCCGCCGCTTCCACCTCACGGCTGAGATAGTCGAAGGAGCGGCCAATCAACCGTTTGGCATGGCGCACCACCAGATCGGCAGCACTGTGGAACTGGCGCTTGGCGGCGATACCGGCGCATGAATACTTGCCCATGGCGTCGAAGGCGATGTAGGAGGGAAATACCATACCTTCGTCGGTCGACCCCTCTGCGGGCTCGATCATGCGAACTTCGCCCCCCAGGGAAATGGCGGCGGCAGAGTTTGAGGTTCCCAGGTCTATTCCAATGATGGCCATTGAGCTACCCGATAAATGCGTATGCTCGCCCGCACATCCGTGGCGAACGGCAATCGTGGCGCGGATACAAGGTGCCGCGCTTCACCGCATGCAGGCGAACCTCGCCTGTGAACGATATAATGAAAAACAACCAAGATAAACGTCAGGCCGGAATGTACGCCAGCTCACTTCAGTAATCGCCGGCAGTACTCAGGCCGAAGACGAGTGATGCGCGTAATGAATAGCTTACGCAATCTTTCCCGTTTCTCCTGCCAACCACACCTGATAATTGACGGAATTACGGCTAATATTGCTGATTATTTACACGGCTGCCTGACTCATCGGTCACGTGAAGGCGGCATATCGGATGCCAGTTCCTCGACATGGCGTGCGAGAAAGACTCCCCCGTCGCTCGGTGACGCATCCTGGCCATTGGGGGAGTCCTCCACTGAGGCGCGTTGCATGAAGGAGCGAATCTCCTCTGGCAGTTCTGCATCCCCATCGAGAATGAAACGTGCGACACGTCCGCCCTCATCGTCTTCCTCGTCCAGCACATAACCGGCGTCGTCGCCATCATCCGTGCCGGCCTGAACGTGCCGTGGTGTGATCGATGCGAGTTCGGCGCCATCCTCATCGTCGAGTGCTGCGGCGGCCCCAGCGGATTCCTCCGCGGGATCCGCCAAAGTGGCTGCCGGCTCCTCGACCCCGCGAGCGATCACCTCCGCGGGGCTCAAGACCATCTCGGCTGCGCCGGAGATGGGCGGGGCAAAAATGTAGCCCGGCGTCACGACCTCGACAATGGTGTACGGCGGCGATCCGCTGGACTTTTCGTCGAGCTGGTGGTATTTCCAGTCAAAGACCTCACCCGGCTGCGGTGCCACCGGACGTACGCCTACCGTAGCTAACTCGGTCATCAGCCGGTTGTAGGCGATAGCGGCGACCTCTGCCACGCGCTCGTCCTCATCCGCTAAATACGGCTTCAGATTCTCCAGCACCGGGAGCACGCGACGAACAACGTCGAGGCACAACCGCTGCCAATGCTGAATCTGCACTTCGCGCTGATTGCTGTAGCGCCGGATATCCTCGGTGGCTTGACGATATCCGACCCCGAGCTCGGCCAGGCGGGCCAACACCGGACCGGGCGCCTCCTGACCATCCCCGATCTCCCATAACGGAGCATCCAGGGCGAATAATTCCTCGCCAGTGTGCGCCTCAACCTCGGCCGGGGAACCGGCGGCATGTTGTGGATGTTGCGGACGGCGGTTGAGACGAAACAGGACCACGGTGATCACCGTGATCAGCGCGACCTGCAACACCACCACCAACATCAGGACCCCAAGCTCCATGAATGCGCTCCGCGCCTCCTGGCGTTATGATGATTGCCTCGGTACATACGATGCTTCTGTAGAGCCACCCGAGGCCTGGGGGCAATTACCCCCAAAGCTTAACACAGAATGATGAAATGACCAACTCTATGCCTCAAAAGCGGACCGACACCCGTGATACGCCGGGCTGCGGCCAGGCGATGCCCCTCGAAGGCGGATGCCTGCGTACACCGTGGGTAAACCCGGGATAACCCAACACAGGCATGGAAACACCGGCGTTAGAGTTACGACGGCCTGATGTGCAGACTACGCATGCACATTAACTTGTTAACATCCGGTGCGTCCCCATGACCGGAGCTTGATTATCCGGCAATCAGGGCAAGGTCGCCATGATGATTGGGCAGTGATAAGTACGGATCGGTCTATTATAGAGCGTTTCGCTATCGATGACTACCGCTCGCGGAACGTCTCAATGGTGAAACGGTAGACTAAGCTCTCCTCAATAAATGTTTGCTCCTCTGCTTGGCAACACCCAATTCCCATGATGAACTGGTGGCGGAATGGGGAATACTGATAGGTATATTGCGCTGGCTGGTATGGGTGTCTGCCCGGTGATGGTCGGGCCCGAGAAGCTGTACGGAAAGGGGCTGTTCGCGGATCGCGCCGTAGATTGTTGCGCCAGGGCGTGCCGGGACGCCGAGGCACTATTCCAGGATCGATAGGGTGAGGAGACCGGGCACGCCCTGGGGTAACAAGATGAAGCGAGACCGGACAGAGACTTTGCGTACAGCTTCTTAGCGCAAACGCGGCAGATCCCGTACGGTGATTGGTAACGTTGTGCAACAACAATCGAGCAGCCGGCGTAAACGGCAAACGCATCGTCACCGTGGGCATGTACGGCCATTCGATCGGTGGCGATCTCCCAGGAGGATGATCGATGTCGCGTCTCTGTAAAGCTGCAAAACGCAAAGTTGCGCACGATGCTGAAAAGGCCGCCGAGCGTAAAGCCGAGGGTAAACAGTACTTTCGCTGCGAGAAGTGCGGGCGGAAAAGTCATAAAGACGACCACCTGTGTAAACCCGCGAAAGCGTGAACCTTCACGGCACATGGCGCCAGTATCCCGGCGTAGAGATGAGATATGGCCGGTTTCTTAATATTCTGCCGGGTATTTTCGACAGGATTTAACTGGCAATGTGAGAAGATCAATACAATGGCGGTCATGTTGACCCGTATTCTTAGAGACTGTTTCAGAAGAGATCGTCGTTGTATCGGCGAGGATGGATCGTGGCGGGCTAGGCGGATTTCCGAGAGTGGATAGAGACATCCATGCCAGGAAATCCAACAACGCCAGGCGCGGTCCAGACCGACGAGGCGGCGGCGAGCACTTCCGAACCCTTTCTTAACGACTCCCGCTGTCGTCACTGCATGGAGAACGTATGGCCACGCATCGTATCGCTCAGACATCGCGGCAATCCGTCGATGCTACCGATGCTCAATACTTTATCAATCGCGAACTTAGCTGGTTGGCCTTCAACTGGCGTGTGCTGGAAGAGGCGCTCGATGACCGGAACCCGCTGCTCGAACGCGTCAAGTTCCTCGCCATCTTCGCCAGCAACCTGGATGAGTTTTTCATGATCCGCGTCTCCGGCTTGCGTCGGCAACTGGCGGCCTGCCGCACAGAGCTGCCCCCGGATGGCCTGACTCCCGCCGAACAACTCGCCGCCATCCGTCGCGAACTGTTGCACCAGCTTGACCAACAGGCACAGTGCTGGCAGCAGGATCTTGCGCCAAAGTTGACCGATGCCGGCATGCATATCCTGAATTATGTGCAGTTGGACGACCGCCAGCGTGCGTGGCTGCGCGACTACTTCGAGCGTGAAGTCTTCCCGGTGCTCACACCGCTGGCCTTTGATCCGGCGCATCCGTTCCCGCATATCTCCAATCTCAGCCTGAACCTGGCTGTAGTGGTCGACGACCCACGCCAGGGAGAACGCTTTGCCCGCGTGAAAGTGCCGGATTCCTTCCCGCGCTTGCTGGCGCTACCCGAGGAGGATGACGACGATGACGAGGCCTGCGCCGAGCTGGTGACGCCCAACACGCTGCGCGTTGTCTGGCTCGAAGAGGTCGTCGCCGCGAACCTCGATCTGCTCTTCCCAGGCGTGGCGATCAAAGCCTCCTATCCCTTCCGCATCACCCGCGACGCCGACCTGGCCATCGAGGAAGATGAGGCGGATGACCTGTTACTCACGATAGAAGAGAGCGTGGAAATGCGCGACTTCGGCTCCGAGGTGCGCCTGGAAGTCGATGCTGCCATGCCCAATCATATCCGCGATCTCCTCGTGAATAATTTGAACATCGCGCCCTATCTGGTATACACCGCGCCTTCGCCGCTCGGCATGGCCGGGCTGATGGCGCTCATCCAGGTCGACCGGCCGGACTTGAAATATCCGCCCTTTGTGCCGGCGGTGCCACCCGCACTCACCCTGGGCGATAACATCTTTTCCGTCATCCGGCAGCAGGATATGCTCCTCTACCACCCCTACTCCAGCTTCAACCCGGTGGTCGATTTCATCCGTGAGGCCGCGCGCGACCCGCAAGTACTGGCCATCAAACAGACCCTCTACCGTGTCGGCGCGAATTCGCCCGTCGTCGATGCCCTCATGGAGGCGCGCGAACAGGGCAAGCAGGTGGCGGTGCTGGTCGAGTTAAAAGCGCGCTTCGATGAAGAGAACAATATCGCCTGGGCGCGTGCACTCGAACAGTCGGGCGTGCATGTCGCCTACGGGTTGCTCGGGTTGAAAACGCATGCGAAAATCTGCCTGGTCGTGCGCCGTGAGCCAGAGGGCATCGTCCGCTACGTGCATATGAGCACGGGCAACTACAACCCGACGACCAGTAAAATCTACACCGACCTCGGCTACTTCACCTGCGATCCGGATATCGGCGCCGATATCTCCGACCTGTTCAATGCGCTCACCGGCTATGCGAATAAGAAGAGTTATCGCAAGCTGCTGGTGGCGCCCGGGGCCATGCGCGATGAACTGCTCGCCCGCATCGACCGTGAGATCCAGCGGCAGGCGGAACATGGCGACGGCTACCTGGCCTTCAAACTGAATGCGCTCGTCGATCAAACCCTCATCCGCGCGCTCTACCGCGCCTCCCAGGCCGGCGTGCGGATTGATCTGCAGGTGCGCGGCATCTGCTGCCTCCGCCCCGGCATCCCCGGGGTCAGCGAGCGCATCACTGTCACCTCCATCGTCGGGCGCTTCCTGGAGCACGCGCGCATCTTCTACTTCCGCAATGGCGGCGACGAAGACGTATTCTTGGGCAGCGCCGACCTCATGCCGCGCAACCTGGATCGTCGGGTGGAGATCCTGTTCCCCGTGACGGATACGGCCTTGCGCCGCACCCTCATTCAGCATATCCTGGTGGTGCATCTCAAAGATAACAGCCAGGCGCGACGTCTGCTCCCGGATGGTCGCTACGAACGACAGCATCCCCTGGAGGATGAACCGGTACTCAACTCGCAACTCTGGATGCTCGAACACCGCGGCTTCTGGGAGTAACCGCAACAGGGAGTGGGCAAAGATTGTCGTGTATGATCGATCAACTCACTGACACTGGCTACCGCCTCTTTGGCGCCGAAGCGCTGCTCGAACAAGTGCAGGCTCTCGCGCGCGAAATACCCGGCGTGCGCGCTGCCGAGGATATCGAGTGCATTCACCGCATGCGCGTCGCCTCACGACGCCTGCGCGCCATGCTCGCGCTCTTCGGCGCCTGCCT
>JAGUZN010000370.1 GCA_020060775.1 Armatimonadota bacterium | reverse complement strand
GGTCCGACCAGGCCACGCTCTACCTGGAACTCGATACCCTGGGCGCGACGGCACTCCGCGTGTCCTGCGTGCCTTACTACAAGCCCGATGGATTGTCACGCCGATGTGGTCATGCGAATCTAATGCGTGTGAGCCCCCCCCCCGCGCTTTAGCGGAGCGACGAGCGTGATTCCGCATGGGATTCCGCATCTTTCACGCTGCGTTTCAGCGAGTCAACTTCTTTGGCTTTACTAATCAGGGTTTCCATGGAGATCAAGCCGAGCAGATAGAGCTCTTCCAACGACTTATCCATCATGCGCATGCCGTGCTTGTTGCCGGTCTGGATGAGCGAGGGAATTTGTTCGATCTCTTTTTCGCGGATGAGGTTGCGAATGCCGGCGGTGCCCACGAGCACTTCGGTAGCCAGTATGCGTCCAAAGCCGGATGCGTGGGGCAGCAATAGCTGCGAAATGACGCCGCGGAGGCAATCGGCCAGTTGCAGGGCGATCTGCTGCTGTTGGCTGGAAGGGAAGACATCGATGATGCGCGTGATCGTTTGCGCTGCATCCGGAGTGTGCAGCGTGGCGAGCACCAGGTGGCCGGTCTCGGCCGCGGTGAGGGTGGTGGAGATGGTTTCCAGGTCGCGCATCTCGCCGACGACGATCACATCGGGATCCTGGCGCAGGACGTGGCGCAGGGCGCTGGCAAAGGAGTGGGTGTCGGCGTGCACCTCGCGTTGCTTGATGATGCTTCGCCGGTTGGTGTGTACGATTTCGATCGGGTCCTCGATGCTGATAATCAGGCATTCGCGTTCTTTGTTGATGAGGTTGACCATGGCGCCGAGGGTGGTGGTTTTTCCCATGCCAGTCGGCCCGGTGACCAGCACCAGCCCGTTCGGCTGGCGCGAGAGCTCTTTCGCGACGGGCGGCAAGCCGAGGTCATCGAGGGTGGGGATGGTGAGCGGCACGCGGCGTAACGCCGCCTCTACCGTGCCGCGCTGGAAGTGGACGTTGACACGGAAGCGTTCGGTATCGGGCAGCGCCAGCGCGAAATCCAGCTCGAGGTCGCGTTCGAAGACGACCTGTTGCTCGTCGGTGAGCACGGCATAAATGAGCGCCTGCAAGTCAGTCGAGGTGAGGGATCTAAATTCGGTGCGTATGAGATGGCCATCGATGCGCAGCAGCGGCGGTTCACCCTGTGTGAGGTGCAGGTCAGATGCCTGTCGTTCAACACACACGTTCAGCAGATCAATTAAATCCATCTGATGGGGTCCTTATCACATGCAGCCATCAACGGGAATGCTGATACCCTCGAGGGGTATGAATTGTATTCTACTCCCCGTGCTGAAATCCTGCAGCCGACCGCGCCCTTTCTCGATGTCTGGAAATTCGCTACAATATCCGCTGAGAAACTATCTGGAAGTTTCCATGTTCTCAGCAGGCTCGCCCGCAGTTCACGACGGGTGGGGCCTGCTGCATGTTGATGAACCCGGGGAGAGTGAACGGTGTTTCGCAGCGTAGATCCGCAAGTTTCGTTTCCGCAGCTCGAAGAGTCGCTGGTGCAATGGTGGCGGGATTCGGGCGTGCAGCAGCGCGCCATGCATGGCCGCGAGGATGGTCCGGACTTCGTCTTTTTCGAAGGTCCACCGACCGCCAACGGCCGCCCCGGCGTGCACCATGTGCTCGCCCGTGCCTTCAAGGATATCATCCTGCGCTATAAGCGGATGCGCGGGTATCGGCTGATCGGCGCGCGCGGCGGCTGGGATACGCAGGGACTGCCGGTGGAAGTGCAGGTAGAGAAGGAACTGAACCTGAACGGCAAGCGCGACATCGAGCAGTACGGGGTGGCGCCGTTCAACGCGAAATGCAAGGACAGCGTGTTTCGCTACGTGCAGGAGTGGGAGAAGATGACCGACCGCATCGCCTACTGGGTGGACCTGGGCGATGCGTATGTGACGTATAAGAACGAGTATCTGGAATCGTGCTGGTGGATTTTAAAATCGTTCTGGGACCAGGGCTTGCTCTTCCGCGACTATAAGGTGGCGATGCACTGCCCGCGCTGCGTGACGACGCTGGCGGACATGGAGGTGGCGCAGGGCTACAAGGAGAACACCGACGACCCGTCGGTGTGGCCGAAGTTCGCGGTGCGCGAGGCGGCGGGACCGCTGGCCGGGCTGCCGGGGCCGATTTTCTTCCTGGCGTGGACGACGACGCCGTGGACGCTGCCGGCGAATGCCGCGCTGGCGTTGAAACCCGACGGTGTGTATGTGGCAGCGCGCAAGGATGACGAGACGTTCATCCTCGCCGAGGAGCTGCTCGAGCGCAACCTGGGCAGCGAAGGCGTGGAGGTGCTGCAGCGCTTCACCGGCCGCGAGCTGGCGGGCATCGCATACGAACCGCTGTACCCGGGCGTGCCGGGCGCGGGGGATGTGGTGGACTGGTCGCAGGCGCATCGCACGATCGCCGACGATTATGTCTCGCTGGACGACGGCACGGGCATCGTGCATATTGCCCCGGCGTACGGCGACCTGGAGATCGGCCGGCGGCACAACCTGCCGACGCTGTTCTCAGTGGACCTGCAGGGGAGCATGCTGCCGGAGTTCCGCTTTATCGAGGGGATGTTCTTCAAGGAAGCCGACCCACACATCATCCGCGATCTGAAGGAGCGCGGGCTGATGTATAAGAGCGCGCGGACGAAGCACACCTATCCGTTCTGCTGGCGTTGCGATGCGCCGCTGCTGTTCTACGCCAAGACGAGCTGGTACATCCGCACGACCGCGCGCAAGCAGGAGCTGATCGATTATAACCAGCAGATCACCTGGGTGCCCGAGCATATCAAGGACGGGCGCTTCGGCAATTGGCTGGAGAACAATATCGACTGGGCGATCAGCCGCCAGCGCTATTGGGGCACACCCCTGCCGATCTGGGAGTGCGCCTGCGGCCACCAGGAGTGCGTGGGTAGCGTGCCCGAGTTGAGTGAGAAGGCGGGGCGCGACCTGAGCGGGCTCGACCTGCACCGCCCGTACGTGGACGAGATCACCTGGGCGTGCGCCCAGTGCGGCGGGGTGATGCAGCGCGTGCCAGACCTGATGGACGTGTGGTTCGACAGCGGGGCGATGCCCACCGCGCAGTGGCACTACCCGTTTGAACACAAGGACTTCGTCGAGCAGCATCACGCGCACTGCGCCGATTTCATTTGCGAGGCGGTGGACCAGACGCGCGGGTGGTTTTACAGTCTGCACGCCACCTCCACGCTGCTCTTCAACCGCCCGGCATTCAAGAACGTCATCTGCCTCGGCCATATTCAGGATGAAAAAGGCTTCAAGATGTCGAAGTCGCGCGGCAATATCGTGGATACCTGGTCGGTGCTGGATGAGCACGGCGCGGATGCGCTGCGCTGGTATATGTACACCTGCAGCGCGCCGGGCAACCCGCGGCGATTCTCGAGCAACCTGGTGAGCGAATCGGTGCGCAAGTTCCTGCTGACGCTGTGGAACACCTACAGCTTTTTCACCACCTACGCAGTGTTGGATGGCTGGCAGCCGTCGGGGATGCCGACGCAGTTAGAGCCCATCGACCGGTGGGCGCTGTCGCAATTGCAGGCGCTCGTCAATGAAGTGACCACGCGGCTGGACCGCTACGAGGTTACGGAGGCCGCGCGTGCCATCGAGAGCTTCACCGACGTGCTCTCCAACTGGTACCTGCGCCGCAACCGCCGGCGCTTCTGGAAAAGCGAGGGCGATGCGGACAAGCAGGCGGCGTACTTCACGCTGTATACCTGTCTGGCGACGGTGGCCCGGCTGCTGGCGCCGTTTGCGCCGTTCGTCAGCGAGGAGATCTACCGCAACCTGGTGGCCGAACGCAATGCCGATGCGCCGGAGAGCGTGCACCTGGCCGACTGGCCGCAGGTGATGCCGTCGCTCGTCGACGCTCAGCTCGACATCGACATGGGCGTCCTGCTCAAAGCCGTGGACCTGGGCCGTTCCGCGCGCGCGGAGTCGGGGATGAAGGTGCGCCAACCGCTCGCGGAGATGCTGGTGCACGTGCCCGGCCCGGCGGAGGAGGCCGCGCTCACCCGCTTTATGGACGAGTTGCAGGATGAGCTGAACGTGAAGGCTGTACGCTTCCTGGAAGGCTCGAGCGGACTGGTGCACTACACGCTGAAGCCCAACCTGCCGGTGGTAGGGCGTAAGTACGGCAAGCTGGTGCCGGCATTGAAAAATGCCTTGCAGGCGCTGGAGCCGGCACAAACGCAGGCGATCGTGGAGGCGGCGCGCGCCGAGCAGCCCTTCACGCTGGCGGTGGATGGGCAGATGCTGGAGATGACGGGCGAGGAGATCCTCGTCGAGTCATCCTCGCCGGAAGGCTATGCGGTGGCCGAGGATGGCGGCTACGTGGTAGCGTTGAACTCGGAGTTGACCGAGGAATTGCGCCGGGAGGGGATGGCGCGCGACCTGGTGCGCAACGTGCAGGACGCGCGCAAGGATGCGGGGCTGCAGATCAGCGACCGCATCCACCTGTACCTGGCGATGCCCGAGCCGCTGGCCGAGGCCATCGTCGCCCACCTGCCCTACCTGATGACGGAGACGCTGGCGGACACGGTCACCTTCGATGACGCCCCGCAGGGCGCGTATGTCGAGGAGGCCGAGATCGGCGGCGAGACGTTCTCGCTGGGCGTGGTGAAGCAGGCGGCGGTGGGCGTAGAGTAAGGTTTTCGCAAAATTCCAAACGGTACCGACAACGCCGGGAAACGATTCCCGGCGTTGTTACGTCTATATAGATAAACCCATACTCTGGTCCTTTGCCATTTGATAGGAACGTACACCATGACACATCTGCGTTTGCTGTTGCTCTGCGTCTGTTTGTTGAGCGGTCTATCGAGCGGGTATGCCTATGATCTGCTGACGTATGTCGCGGCGCCCGATGCCTCCTTTACGTGGCAGACGTCGGAGGAGAAGGCGTATCCGTACGGCACGATGGTCACGTTCGACATGACGAGCCAGACCTGGCATGACATCCCCTGGCGGCACCAGATCGTGCTGTTCACCCCGGCGAATTGCACCCAGCAGGATATCGCCGTGCTGGTGGTGACCGGCGGCAACAAGGGCAAGGATCTGAATACCATCCTTCTGCCGATTTCGCTGCTGGCCAAGTGCCCGGTGGCCGTGCTCTACAATATTCCGGTGCAGCCGCTGTTCGAGCGCAAGGAGGATGATCTCATCGCGTACACCTACGACAAGGCGCTGGTGACCGGCGACTTGTCGTGGGCGTTGCTGCTGCCGATGACGAAGAGCGCGCTGCGGGCGATGGATGTGATCCAGGCGTATTCAACGGAACAGATGGCGGCGCCCATCACGCGCTTTGTGGTGGGGGGCGCCTCCAAGCGCGGGTGGACCACCTGGCTGACGGCGGCGGCTGACCCGGAGCGGGTTAAGGGGATCGTGCCGATCGTGTACGATAACCTGGATTTACCCCGGCAGATGCAGCACCAGTTGGACTGTTACGGGGAGTTCAGCGCGCAGATCAAACCGTACACCGACTTGCGCATCCAGGAGCGCATGCAGACGGAGACGGGCATGCAGCTCACGCGCCTCGTTGATCCGATGACCTACGTGGAGCGCATCACCATGCCCAAGCTGATTATCAACGGCACGAACGATCCGTACTGGACGGTGGATGCCCTCAACCTGTACTGGGATGGACTGGCCGGCGAGAAGGCGGTGCTGTATGTGCCGAACGGCGGCCATGATCTGGGATTGGGGAAGAGCAAGGCTGCGGGGGCGCTGGAGATCATCAACGCCATTGCCACCCTGGTGGATGCGGTGGCGACACATCGTTCGCTGCCGAAGATGACCTGGGCGTATACGGTGACCGCGCAGGAATGCACTTTGACACTCGCCGCCGAGCAGATGCAGAGGGCCAGACTGTGGGTGGCGACCTCAGCGACGTTCGATTTCCGCCAGAGCACCTGGCAGGCGTACGATATGGCACCGGCCGACGGCGGGGTGAGGAACAGTGTGCCGCTGCCCACCGAGGGCTATCTGGCGATGTATGGCGAGGCGACCTTCACCGGCGGGCTGGCGACGTATGCGCTGAGCACGCAGATGAAGGTGCTGTCGCCGGAAGGGGCGGTGGAGTAAGGAAGTGCATTGCTACCTTAACGACACAGTCGCACGACATCGTCATCATGCAGCATACTGCACCGTAGTTGCCTCTGGATAAACTCACACCGGCATTGGCTTGCCCTTCCGGCGCTGAGCGGCGATACGCCAGACAGCAGGCTAGTAGCGCAGTGTTTCGCTTTGAGCGATTGTATCACAGCCGTGCCGGTGAGACAATTCGGTCGTATCTTTCCCATCCCCACGGCCTTGTTGCTCCTCGCTGTGCTAATCTCCTGACATCAGGCACGCCAATCCTCTACGAACACGAGAAGGCGCACACGCATCGGCAGTCACCTGACGTGAAATAGAGAAGGATCTCTCGCAGGCTGACGGATGGAGGGGCCAGATGCTTCAGGTGATGCGCTGGTGGTGGGTGTGCGGGGTGGGCATGCTGCTGCTCGCCTGCCTTGGTTGCAGCGAGGATGAGCACAAAGATACGACGGAGTTAGTGGCGGCGCGCCTGACGGTGACCCCGGCGGTGGGGACGACGACCACGTTATTTCGTTTCCACGCGGAAGGCCTCACAAAGGCGGGACGTGTTGTGCCCGTTGCCGGTACGCGGTGGGATTTTCAGGGTGATGGCACGTTCGACACGCCATGGCTGAAGACGGATACCAACGCGTACCAGTATTCCAGCGCGGGCCTGTACTGGCCGTGCGTGGTGGTGCGGGATGCGGAGGGCCGCACGGCGACCGCCACCGCGTTCGTCACGGTGGACAGCGCCGCCATCCCGGTCTTCGTGCAACTCACCGCCGACCCCGCGGAAGGCACGCCGGAGACGGAGTTCACCTTCACCGTGCTGCCGATCGAAGTGATGGAGGGCGACCAGGTCATCAAGGCAGGGTTTGTGCGCTGGGATTGGGAGGGCGACGGGGTGTACGACACGCCGTTCACCCCGTATGTGATTGATCCGCCCGGCGAGGATAATCCGCCGGTGGCGACCCACCGTTATGATACCATCGGCGAGATGCAGCCGACGGCACAGGTGCGTACGCTGGATGATCGGTACGGCACGGGGAGTACGCTTGTGACGGTGATTTGCCCGTGAGGGCCGCATCCTCTGCAGCGTGACGGCCACTAAACAGCGAGACCGGCGGAAATCCGCCGGTCTCGAATTGGTCGGGGCGAGAGGATTTGAACCTCCGACCCCCAGTACCCCATACTGGTGCGCTACCAAGCTGCGCCACGCCCCGATGCATCAATGACTATACCAGGGGTGACTCCGAATTGTCAACCCGAAGTGCCGCATTTGCAGGCTGCCACATGCGGTTCACGAGCAGGAATGGACGCCGTGCAGCGCGTACATGATGGGGAGGAGACAACCGTGATGCCGCCCTTTGCTGCGAATTCGATTTGCCTGACGCCCATCGGGGTGGTGCGCACGCTCGCGGACGACGCGGTGCTCGAGATCGATACCCGTTATGCGGATGGGCTGCTGGGGATTGCGACGGGGGATGCGTTGCTGGTGCTGTACTGGATGCACGAGCTGCCCCCGGCGGCGCGGGAGGTGCTGCAGGCGCATCCGCGCGGCGACCGCACCCGTCCGCTGACGGGGGTCTTCGCGCTGCGCAGCCCGATGCGCCCGAACCCGATCGGCGTCACCGAGGTGCAGGTGGCCGCGATCGATGGCTGCCGCGTGACGGTGCGCGGATTGGATGCGCACGACGGGTCACCGATCCTGGATGTGAAGATCGCCATGATGCGGGGGTAGTCCAACGAAGGAAACCCCATATGATCCGGGGGATGGCATGGCGCCATCCCCCGGTGTTGTGACAGTGCGTCGTTCGTGTTCAGCGCTGGTCGTGCGGCACCACGGTGGTAGCGGTGGTGGAGTTCTGCCAGCCGGCCATGTCGCACACGGAGACGATGATGGTGTACAGCCGGCCATCGCGGTCTTTGCCGAGGCGGCTGGCCTGCAGGCGGGTGGTGAACTCGTAGGTGCCGTCTTCGTTGACCACCACCGGGCCGCCGGGCTGCACGAGGCCGTATTCATCGACCACGGTGTAGAAGGCGCTGTCGCGATCGATGCCCGACAGGTTGTCCGTCATCCGACCCCACACGCGTACGTTGACCATCTTGCCGTTCGGCGGCCAGAGGCGGGCCGGGTTGAGCTCGGCGGTGAGTTCGGGGCGGGTGGTGTCGATTTTGATGATCTGCTCCTGCACCGTCTCGGTGTTGCCGACGTTGTCCTCGCTGTTGTAGTTGACGGTGTGGATGGCATCACCGGTGACGTTGAAGACATCGGTGTTGAACGGCCCAAAGAAGGGCGGGGGCGTGGTGGGCAGCCCGAAGGTCTGCTCGATGGCGCCGGCATCGTCAAGCGTGTAGCGGGTGGCGGCGACGCCACAGAGGTTGTCGGTGGCAGAGAGGGAGACGATGACATCGCCGATGAACCACTCGCGCAAGCCTTCCGGCCCGACGAGGGCGTTCGACGTTTCCGGCGGCGTGCCGTCCACGATGTACGGCAGGGTGGCGGGGCTGACGCCGCCGCCCGGGGGCGGGTTGAGCGCGGCAATCTGGTGGATGCCTTCGTCAGCGTTATCGGCGGCGGTGAGCGACGCGCGCACGGTGTTGGCGGAGACGAATTGCGTCACGCGTTCCTGGCCATCCCAGAGCACTTTGGTGGAGGGATTGATGCCGTGCACGGGGACAAAGTTCGACCCGCTGACGGTGAGTTGCGATGCGCCGCTGCCCTGGCGGATCATGATGGGGGCAATGGCGGTCACCTGCGGTGTGGGATAGACATATCCCTTGAGGGTGAAGCCCGGCAGCGTGGCGGCGGTGAACTTATTCACGCTTTGCGAGTCGCTCACCAGGGTGATCGGGAGTTCGCCGCCGATCAACGCGTAGCGCGAAAACGGATCAAAGTTCAGATCCACGTCGCCGACATGCTTGATGCCCATGCTGGCTTTGGCGGTGAGGGGATCGAAGTAGAGCCCGCTGCCCAATATCATTTTCGTGGTGCCGGCGACCGTGCTCGGCAGGGTGCACTGGGGCGTGAAGGCGATATCATTCGTTTTCGTGCCAGCGGGAACCGAGGGCATGGTGAAGGTGATGGTTTTCCCGATCGGCAAGGTGACTACCTGCCCGGTGGATAAGGTGAGCATCACGGTAGGGGTTGGGGTGAAGGTGACATCCTGTCCGAGGGAGATAGCCATGTCCGTTTCCAGCGACGCCAGTTTCGTATCGTAGCTGGCGGTGACGCCGATATCGTAGGAGCCTTTTTTATTCGGTTCCGGAATGCCGGCGAGCTTGCAGGCCATATTGGTAATGTTGCCGTTCATGGTGGCGAACTTGCTGCGCCCGGAGGCCACCAGTTTCGTGCCGGACAGGCTGCCGGTGGCGGTGATGGACGGCTTCTCGACATGCAGGGTCATGTAGTCGCCAAACTTCTTGTCCCAGGAGTCGCGCCATCCGGTGTCAAAGAGGGTCTTAGTGCCGGTATCAAAGCCGATACCGCAAATCTCATCGTCGAAGACATCCTCGCTGGCCAGTTCCAACCAGGCATCGAGGCTGAAGCTGCCGTGCAGGCGCGCGTTCACTTTGAGGTTGGCGCTCAAGCTGCTCATTGACATCGTCGCGGCGGCGTCAGGCGCAAAGGCGGTAGAGATGGTGAATGTATCACCGGGGTACAGCACGCCGTTATCCGGATAGGTCATGGTCACGGTGATCGGGTAGAGGATGTCGATCGCGGCATCGCGGACGGTGCCGGTGAACCCCAGGCTCATGCCGCCACTGCAACTGGCATCGAAGCCGCCGCCCCAACTGCCAAGCAGGTAGGTGTTGATCGAATCAGATGCGCTTTTGGATTCATTCCAGGACTTTGAAAAGTTATACCCGGCGGACTTGTCGCCCATAAAGAGCGACTGCCCCGTGGCCTGGAAGGTGACATCACGCTGATAGGTCTGTGCGGCCTGCAAGCCGACAGCGGCCAGCAGGATGCAACACATGACGCACAGCGCGCGCGGGAGTGACACGTGCATAGTTTCCTCCGTAATTATGGTACCGATGGTCGATAGACACAGGCAGGGTCCGATCCACAGGTGATAACACCTGCGAGAACGGCCAGCGTTTGTTTGACGGCGGCGATGTAACGGCGATCAGGACAATGCGACAAAAAACATCGGAGTAGATACTCTACACAAGCAAGGGCTCTTCCGTCAAGCAAACCTGGAAGTTGGACCGTTGGATGCACGCGGTAATCTTCGCGTCACAGCACCCACGCATACCTGTTCTCCGGACCGTATTCGGCGATGACGCCGACGACTCTCTCCACAGGTGTTATTCCTCAGGAGTCATTGGTACTCGATATACGGGTGAGCAGAAGTATACCGTATTTACCATTGATCGGGGCAGGAACAGGTGCACGGGCAACGAATACCTTTGCTGTGGTACTGATATACCCCTGTACGGCCGGCAAGGAGGAGTCGAGCGATGTCCCTCCGTTCTCCATTTCTCGAAGTTGACGAGCACCCGCATTTTTACGCGCAGATCGGTTGGACCCCTTATGGCAACCAGGAATGTTGGATCACCGTGCCTGCGGACGGGCAGGCGCACACGCTGACCGTGACGGGCGCAGCAGTTGAGCGCAGCGAGCGCATTGTCGCTGCCCCGGACGAGTACGGCACGCCGGTGGTGCACTGGCGGGCGCAGCCACCGCTACCAGCAGGCATGTACCAGGTGCTGCTGGATGACGAAGTGCGCTTCAGTATACGCGTCGCCCCCGACGTGTATCGGGACGCGCAGGACAGCATCCTCTCGCAAATGTACCTGCGCCGCTGCGGCATCTGGTGCCACCGGCATGACGCCGACCTGCGCGACGTCTCGGACCCCGCGGATTTCGGCCGGGTGCTCGGGCATATTGACGCTTCGGGCGGCTGGCACGATGCGCATGATGATAACAAGTGGGTGATCTTTGTCTTTCCTCCTGTCTGGGGGTTGATGGAGGTGTACGAGGCCGGGCACTACGAGTACCGGGCGGGCAATACCGTGCTTCCCCCGCTGCTCGATGAGATCTGGTGGGAAATCGCGTGGCTGTTGAAGATGCAGAAGGCGGATGGTTCCTTCTACCACGGTGTATTCGAGTGGTGGGTGGTCGATGGGCCGGATGGGCAGCCGTGCATGGCGGTACACCCGCCCGAGCCTTTTTATAATGTGGTCACCGAGGACCGCCGCGCGGTGATCGATATGTGGGGGGAGAATGCCGTCTGCCGGGTGATGGGGCGGCGACCGGGCACCAGCCCGTCGATCCCCGACAAATATTTCGCGGCCAATGCCGCACTCTTCGCGCGGTGCGCCGTTCTGATGCAGCCGCATGATCCCGAGTTGGCGCGCCGGCTGGCGGAGGCGGCCACATGCACGCTCGACTGGCTGCAGGCACACGCCTCCTGCGTGGCGCACACCACCGAGCGGTGGGCGTTTGAAGGGCTGGCATGGCTGTACCTGCACCGACTGGATGCCGAGAGGTATTCCTGGCAGCGGGTGGCCGAGCGCTTTGCCGCCATGCAGGGTATGGTACGCCACTCCGGCGCACTATCCGCCGGGCCGGGCCTCGCGGTGGTGGAACTGCAGGTGCAGGAACAGATGCCGGGGGAGATTTACCCGGACATCCCCTTTGCCTACATGCAGTTCCCCCTGAAGTTGCTGGTGCTCGATACGCCGTTGGCCGAATCGGCGCGCGAGATGCTGCAGGGCTTTGCGCAATTTCTGCAGCACAACCTGGTGGCAGGGTACGGCAACCTGGGTAAGATCCGCGAGGGCGAAGAGACCCTGCACCCGATGATGACCCTGGCCGAATGCTTTAATGGGTACAGCCGCTGGTGGAGCAGTGCGGCCACCCTGTTGCTGCATCTCGGTCGCCAGCTCGGCGATGCAGCGATGATTCGCGATGGCGAGCGACAGGTGCAGTGGCTGCTGGGAGCGAATCCGACCGGCGTGTGCTGCGTGAACAATCTCGGCATCTATCACACCGCCATGTACCCGGCTGAGATTTGCTCGACGACGCATGAGCGCGGCAGTTGCTACCGCTACATCCGCGATTTCCATTTCATGGCGCCCACCGGGCTGCACGGTGACGACCAGCGCCGGCCGCAGGTATTTATCAACGGGCCGTTCCGCTATCACAGCGTGGGCCGGGAATCCTGGCTGGCCGACACCGGTTGGATGCTGGCGGCGCTGGCGGCGCTGGTTGATTGATGGCTTGCAGAGGGTACTGTCACCTGGTGATACCTGCAGAGCAAATTATTATCGCACTTTTAAAGTAAACTTAATGCCAGCGCTTGGTTAGCTATTGTATAATAACTTTACGCAGGCTCTGACGATACGCGTCCGGTACGCGATCCTGGAGCACCCTTAATCGTTACTCACCAGTAAGAAGATCACAGTCTCGGGTGTTCTTCGGTCATTGCTCTCTTTGACCTTTCGCATGCAACAGGTTTCCTTGGTTTCGGGCGTACTCGCCGCTCATCGTCAGCGCTGTGAAACCAAAGGAGGTCGCATGGCGATGATTACATCCCCTCATCGACGCCATGGCACTTTGTGGCGTCATCTTTCCCTCTTGATGCTCATCTTCTTCGTGAGCGTGCCGACATGGGCCGGCATCACCGCGCGCGTCAGCGTGGCGAGTGACGGTACGCAGGGCAGCGGCGCGAGTCGTTGGCCGTCGATCAGCGCGGACGGACGGTATGTCGCTTTCACATCAACCGCCGCGAACCTGGTCGAGAACGACACGAACGGCAAGCAGGACATTTTTGTGCATGACCGGCAAACCGGCACGACCGTGTTGGTGTCGCGCGGGCATGACGGCAGCCCGGCCAATGGGGCCAGCGATAAGCCGTCGATCAGCGCGGACGGACGATATGTGGCGTTTGAGTCGGATGCCAGCAACCTGGTCCCAGGCGACACAGGCGGCTACAAAGATGTCTTCCGTTGCGAGTGGTCCTCGGGCACCACGATCTGCTGCAGCATCAGTTCAACCGGCGAGTTTGGTAGCAGCACCAGTTACGTGCCGGCCATCAGCGGCAACGGGCAGCATGTCTTCTTCAGCTCGGGCGCACGGAATCTTGGCTTTACAATCAACGACTGGGCTGTGTTCGGACATGACTGTGGCTCGCGCACGACGACCTTGGTGAGCGTGAATACCGCCGGCGGTGCGCCGAATAGCGGATGCGGGTACTACTACAAGTCGATTTCCAGTGATTTCAGCGGCACGAAAGTGGCGTTTGTGGCTGATGCCAGCAATCTGGTGGCCAACGACACCAATGGCAAGGCGGATGTCTTCCTGCGCGATCTTGCGGGTGGGACGACGCGCCTGGTCAGCATGACCTCCGCCGGCGTGCAGGGGGATAACGGGAGTTATTCCCCGGTGGTCAGCGCCGACGGCAATTTCGTCGCCTTCCAGAGTTTGGCGTCGAATCTCGCCGCGAACGACACCAACAGCAAATACGACATCTACTTGCGCGATATGTCCAGCGGGAACATTACGCTGGTGTCCGCCACACCGACCGGCGCCTCCGGCGACAATTACAGCCAGTACATGGGGGGCGTCAGCAGTGACGGCCGCTATGTGCTGTTCAGCTCCAGCGCGTCCGATCTGGTGGCGGGCGATACCAATGGCGTGGCGGATATCTTTCTCCGCGACACGCAAGAGGGTACGACCGTACGGGTGAATGTCAGCTCGTCCGGTGGCCAGGGCAACAGCAGCAGCAACTGGTGCCATCTTGCCAGCGACATGCTCATCGCCGCCTTTGAGTCCAATGCGAACAATCTGGTTCCGGGTGATACGAACGGGTCGAGCGATGTGTTCACCAATGATGTCAACGCCTCCAGCAATATCCCGCCGGTGGCGGAGAATGTTGCAGCAACGACGCATATGAACACGCCGGTAAGTGGCACTTTGTCCGCGTCCGATGCGGACGGCGACCCGCTCACCTTCCATGCGCAGACTTCGTGTCCGCTCGGCACGCTGGTGCTCGATGACCCCGCGACGGGAGCATTCACCTTCACGCCGACTCCTAACATGGCGGGCACGGCGGTATTGAACTTCAGTGCCAGTGACGGGCAAGCGGAGTCGAATGTCGCCACGTTGACCGTGACGATCACCAATACGCCGCCATTGGCGCAAAACGTGGCGGTGAGCACGCACATGAACACGCCGGTGAGCGGCACACTGAGCGCCACCGATGCGGATGGCGATGCGCTGACTTTCCATGCGCAGACCTCGTGCGACCTCGGGACGCTGGTGCTCGACGATCCGGCGACGGGAGCCTTCACCTTCACGCCGAACCCCAACGTAGTCGGCGATGCGGTGCTGAACTTCAGCGCTACTGATGGGCAGGTGGAATCGAACCCCGCCACCCTGACCGTGACGATCACCAACACCGCGCCGGTGGCCTCCACTGTCGAGGTGGAAACGCCGGAGGAGACGTCAGTGAGCGGTACACTGGTCGCCACTGACCCGGACGGCGATCCGCTGACTTTTTCTGCGCAGACTTCGTGTGAGTTGGGCACGCTGGTGCTCGATGACCCGGCGACAGGCGCGTTCACCTTCACCCCTGTCGCCAACCAGACCGGCGTCGCGGTGTTGAACTTCAGCGCCAGTGACGGGCAGGCGGAGTCGAATGTCGCCACGCTGACCGTGACGATCACCGCGGTGCAGGAACCGCCCACGGCTGCCAATCAGACTGTGGCGACGGATGAAGACACCTCGGTGGCCGTGCTGCTGCAGGCAGACGATGCCGATGGCGATCCGCTGACTTGGGTGGTGAGCGCGCCGCAACACGGCGAGCTGACCGGGGAGGCCCCGAATCTGACGTACACCCCGCACAGCGACTGGTTCGGCGCCGACTTCTTCACCTTCTACGTCAATGACGGCCTGGCGGACTCCAATACGGCGACCGTCACCATCGACGTGGCGCCGCTGAACGATGCGCCGGTAGCCGACAGCAAGACGGTGAGCACCATCGAAGACCTCCCGGTGTCCGGCATGCTGACCGGGTCGGACGTCGATGGCGATGCCATCACTTTTGCCCTGGCCTCCAACGGCACCCTCGGCACAGTGATGCTCGATGATGCGACGACCGGCGCGTTTACGTACACGCCGAACGCGGGTGTGTACGGCACGGACACCTTTACGGTGACCGCTTCAGACGGGACGCTGACATCTGACCCGGCGACCATCACCGTGATTATCGAGCCGATCAACGACCCGCCGACGGCGGGCGACGGGAAGATCACGACCGCGGAAGATATGCCGTGCGAGGGCATGCTTATCGGCAACGATCCGGACGGCGATGTGTTGACGTTCACGATTGCCAATGCGCCGCAGCACGGGACGGTGCAGATCACCGATGCGGCCCAGGGTCTGTTCGTATACACGCCGGCGCAGGATTACTTCGGCATGGACGAGTTCACCTTCACGGTCAGCGATGGACTGGAGACATCCGCTCCGGCGACGATGCAGGTGATCGTCAAATCGGTGAACGATCAGCCGACGGTGAGCGATCTGGCCATCACCACCCCGGAGGATACGTCAGTGGACGGGCAGTTGCCCGGCAGCGACCCGGACGGCACGAATGGCGTGCGCTTCCGCATCCTGGTGAACGGATTGAAGGGTCGGATCAACTTGACGGATGCCGCGACGGGGGCTTTCACCTATGTGCCCTACGCGAATGTGTTCGGCACGGACACCATCACGTTCGATCTGTATGACGGGAAATTGGCGTCTACTCCCGGCACGCTGACGGTGACCATCACGGAAGTCAACGACCTGCCGGTGGCGGTCGATGACTCCTTCGACTATGACCCGAAGTGCCGGTATGCCGGATATTTGCCGGTGGCGCGCAACGACTACGATACTGACGGCGATGTTTTCACCATCACCAGCGTCACCCAGCCGGAGCACGGCGCGGTGACCATCGACAATGCCTACACCGTCCATTACACGCCAGCGGCAGGCTACAACGGCGAGGACACGTTCACGTATACGATTGACGATGGGCGCGGCGGCACCGGCACCGGCACGGTGGTGGTGCGCGTCCGCCAGGTCGTCAACCAGTCGCCAAAGGCCATGCCGGATAAAGCGGAGGCCACGACCGGGGTCGAAACGGCGATCAACGTGCTGGCGAATGATGCCGATCCGAACGGCGATCCGCTGGTGATCGTCGCGGTGACGGCTCCCGAACACGGAACCGTGGTGATCGACGGCGAGAACGGCAGGGTGTTGTACACCTCGCATGCCGGGTATATCGGCCAGGACGTCTTCACCTACACGGTCAGCGACGATAAGGGGGCGACGGCCACGGCGAATGTCATGGTCACCGTCGATGCGCCGAACAATCCTCCGGTGGCGGTGGATGACGCGGGTGAGACGTACGATGTTCAGCCGATCACCCTGTATCTGTTGAAAAACGATACCGATGTTGACGGCGATAAGCTGTACATCAAGCATGTCTCCACTCCTCCCTCCGGATCGTTGTCGATCTACGGCGATCGGATTATTTACTATCCGAAAGTCAACTCGGCTTCGATAGTCAGCTTCAGCTATCTGGTGAGTGATGAGCATGGCGCCACGGATACCGGCACGATTAGTGTCACCGTGCGCATGTCGCTGAAGAATGTGAAGCTCAGTGCACAGCTCCAGAGCTACGATCCCAAGAACCAGCGCTGGACCGTGTCCTGCAAGGCCCAGTCTTCCGGCGGCACCGACAACATCAGGTATGTCTTCTACTATCGGCCCAGTAACTCGAAAACCTGGAGAACCTTTGCCAGTGGATCTCGCCGTGATGTGACAGCAACCATCACGACCGCCGGCACGTACTATTTCAGAGTCGTGGCGACCGATAGTTACACCGGGAAGACCGTATCAGTCGCGGATGAGGCCGGTCCCGTGTATTGCAAATAACCGGCATGTCCGCAGGGGTATTCACCCCGATGCTCTTCCGGCCCTCGTGCATCCCGCACGGGGGCCGGGCTGTGTTGTACGCCTACACATCTTGTCCGCATCGTGGTATCATGCGTGCGGGCCAATGACGGCCCTCGCTACGGCGATTCGGGAGTATGCACGATGTCCGTTCACCTGTACAATTCGCTCACCCAGCAAGTGGAGCCGCTTATCCCGCGCGATGACAAACGCATCGCCATGTACGTGTGCGGGGTGACCCCGTACGATTTTCCGCACATGGGCAACGCGCGAACTATTGTCGCCTTCGATATCATCCGCCGGTACCTGGAGTATCGCGGCTTCCAGGTGATGTACGTGCAGAACTTCACGGACATCGATGACAAGATCATCAACCGGGCGAACGAGCAGGGGGTGCCCTGGCAGGCGCTGGCAGAGCGCTTCATCGCCATCTACTTTGAGGAGATGGATGCGCTGAATGTGCAGCGGGCGAGCGTGTACCCGCGGGCGACCGAAAACATCGACGAGATTATCAGCCTGGTGCAGGCATTAGAGGAGCAGGGGTACGCGTATGCGGCGGACGGGGATGTGTACTTCGAGGTGCGCAAGTTCGCCCGCTACGGCGAACTCTCCAACCGCGATATCAACGATTTACGCTCGGGTGCGCGCGTGGAGGTGAGCGAGCGCAAGCGCGATCCGCTGGACTTCGCGCTGTGGAAGCGCGCCAAGCCGGGCGAGCCGAGCTGGGAGAGCCCGTGGGGGCCGGGGCGGCCGGGGTGGCATATCGAATGCTCGGCGATGTCGTTAAAATTCCTGGGGCCGAGCTTTGACATTCACGGCGGCGGGCCTGACCTCATCTTTCCGCACCATGAGAATGAGATCGCGCAGAGCGAAGCGGCCACCGATGGGAAGATGTTCGCTCGCTACTGGATGCACTCCGGCTTTTTGACCATCAACAAGGAAAAGATGTCCAAATCGCTGGGTAATTTCTTTACCGTGCGCGAGGTGCTGCAGCGCTATGCGCCGGAAGTGGTGCGTTATTTCCTCACCGCCGTACATTACCGTTCGCCGCTGGACTATTCCGATCAGACGCTCGATCAGGCGAAGTCGGCGTACGAGCGCCTGCACCAGGGTGCGCTGAACATGCAGCGCGTGCTGATGGCCGGGGTACAGGCGCCGGAGGCTGCGCCGGAGCGCAGTGCCGCGTTGCGCACGGCTGTAGATGGGGCGGAGGTCGAATTCCAGCAGGCGATGGATGACGACTTCAACACCCCGCGCGCCATTGCCGCGCTGTTCAACCTCGTGTCCGAGGCGAACAAGCTGACCGGCGATGCGGATTTCGTGCCCGATGCTGCCGCATTGACCGCATTATCCGATGCGCACGCGCTGTTGCTGCGGCTGGCGGGGGTGGTGGGCATTGTGTTGAACCCCAGGCAGGAGGAAGGCGGGCTGACTGAGCCGCTGATGTCGTTGCTCATCGACCTGCGGGCGCAGGCGCGGGCGGACAAACACTTCGCGCTGGCCGATGCGATCCGCAACCGTTTGAGCGAGATCGGGGTACAGTTGGAGGATACGCCGCAGGGCACGACGTGGCGGCGGGTGTAAGCTACCCCGCAACGGAGCGGAGCCATCGCACTGTGCTCTCTACCATTTCTTCCGCACCGGGAATTCGTGCTCGGGGGGCGCGACGGCACTCCGCGAGCGCTGCGTGCCTGACTTAGCAGCTGTTTTCAAATTCTCTGTCCGGACTCGCTTGATCTTTTCGCGGCGGTCCGGGGTGGCGTCCTCCCCGTGAAACTTGCATCTACGACAGGGACCGTCCTCGACCCCCTCTGCCTGTTATCCTCCTAGAAGTTGATCGCCAGGCGTTCGTCGGAGTACGTCACCGTGCCGCCGAGTTCTCCGACAAAATCACGCACGGGCACGAACAGCGTGTCCAGCGCGATGAAGCTGAGGTCGTGCGGCGGCGTGAAGGTGTGGCGATAATTGCCCCGTGTGAGGGTGACGGTTTTCGTCTCCCCGTTCCAGGCGAAGTCGGCATCGGCGGCGCGTGCCAGCGGCGCCACCGGCAGATAGGCCGTGCCGTCGCGCAGCGTGGGGCCGATCGCCGCGTT
>JAGUZN010000180.1 GCA_020060775.1 Armatimonadota bacterium | reverse complement strand
TGATCGCCCTGCGCCTCGCGCGCATCGCCCATTTGCCGTGCAACTGCAGCATCGGCGGCCCGGCAAAAGCGCAGCTCGTGCGCGAGGTGGCCGCCCTCGGCGGGGTGATGCCACGCATGGCGGATGCCTGCGCCACCCATGTGCGCCTGTTGAATACCAGCAAAGGGCCCGCGGTGCAGGCCATTCGCGCTCAGGTGGATAAGGAGCTGTATCCCGCACAGATGCGCGCGACCCTGGAGGCGCAGCCCGGGCTCGACCTGCGGGAGGGCGAGGTCGCCGGCCTCGATGTGCGCGATGGGGCGATGACGGGCATTTACCTGGCTGATGGCCGGCGATATTCCGCGCGTGCCGTGGTGCTCGCCACCGGCACCTTCCTGCGCGGCGTCACTTTTATCGGCGATCACACCATGCATGCCGGTCGCCATGGCGAGCCGCCGGCCTCGCTGCTCTCGGCCTCGCTCGAGGACTACGGCTTGCGCCTGGGCCGCTTGAAGACGGGGACGACTCCACGTTTGCGTGCGGATTCCATTGATTATGATCGTTGCACATTACAGCCGCCCGCCGATGCGCCGCTGCCCTTCCAATTCACCTGGCAGCACCCGCTGTCCCCCGCGCACCCGCTGCTGCCCTGCCATCTCACCCATACCACTGCAGAGACGCATGCCATCATCCGTGCGAATTTGCAGCGCTCCGCACTGTTCGGCGGCCTGATCAGCGGCCGCGGCCCGCGTTACTGCCCGTCCATCGAAGATAAGCTCGTGCGATTTGCCGAGCGGGAGCGCCATCAAATTTTCCTCGAGCGCGAGGGGTGGTCATCGGATGTGATCTATCCGATGGGCATCTCCACCAGCCTCCCCGCCGATGTGCAACTGGCGTTCGTCCACAGCATTCCCGGACTGGAGGAGGCGGTCATCCTGCGTCCGGGCTACGCGGTGGAGTATGATTTCGTGCCGCCCGACCAGCTCTGGCCCAGCCTGGAGACAAAGGCGATTCGCGGGCTGTTTTGTGCGGGGCAGATTAACGGCACCTCGGGATACGAGGAGGCTGCGGCTCTCGGGCTGCTGGCCGGCATTAACGCCGTGCAGTTCCTCGGCGGCGAGGAGCCGGTCATCCTCGGGCGTGATGAGGCCTATCTCGGCGTGCTCATCGATGATCTGGTGACGAAAGGCACGGAGGAGCCGTACCGCATGCTCACTTCGCGCGCCGAGCACCGCCTGTTGTTGCGCCAGGACAATGCCGATCTTCGCCTGACCGCACTCGGCGCGCGGCTCGGGCTGATTGATGGCGATAGTTTCACGCGCTTTTGCTCGAAGCGCGATGCGATCGCCGCAGAACTAAAACGTTTGTTTTCGACCCCGCCGGGCGCAGTGGGCGTGGATGGGGCCGGGCTTGCCTCGGTTGCCGAGTGGCTGCGCCGCCCGGAATCGGGCTATCAGGACCTGTGCGCGGTTGACCCGGTGGCGGCGCAGGTGCCGCCGGAGATTACCGAGCAGGTAGAGATTGCCATCAAGTACGAGGGGTACATTCAGCGCCAACAGCGCCAGGTGGCGCAACAGCGACGCTGGGATGCGCGCCTGTTGCCTTCCGCGCTGGATTACCATGCGATTCGCGGCCTTTCCCGAGAGGCGGTCGATCATTTGTCGCGCGTGCGCCCGCGCTCCCTCGGGCAGGCGGCGCGCACGGCTGGAGTGACGCCGGCGGATGTCTCGCTGCTGATGGTCTGGTTGACCGCGGCCGAGGGGCAGGCCGTCGTTTCACGTGAAACGTCATGACTGACTGGCAAACGCTGCTCACCACTGCTGCCGCTGCACTGGGCCTGTCCGTGACCGACGCGGAACTGGCAGCATACGCGCGCTTCCTGGAACTGCTGCGCACGCGCAATGCGCAGATGAACCTGACCGCCATCACCGAACCGCGGGAGGCGGCCATCAAGCACTTTCTCGATTCCCTCACTGTGGACCTCGTCTGGCGCCCGCATCCCGGCGATCGTGTCATCGATGTCGGTACCGGCGCGGGATTTCCCGGACTGCCGCTGGCGATTCACCATCCGGAAATCCGCGTGGTCCTCAACGATAGCACGCGCAAGAAGACCGATTTTTTGCACGAAGCTGTTGAGGAGTTGGGCCTGACCAACGTCAAGCCGGTGTGGGCGCGCGCCGAGGAGCTGGGCCGTGACTCTGCACATCGCGGGCGGTACAATGCCGTCTTCGCACGTGCGGTCGCCCATCTGCGCGTGCTGGCCGAATATGCGCTGCCCCTCCTCAAAGAGGGTGGGGTATTCGTGGCCATGAAGGGGCCGGGCGGCGCATTGGAAGTCCCCGACAGCGAGCGGGCGCTGCACCTGCTCGGCGGCGTCGTGCAGTCGGTGGAGTCATTGGTGTTGCCTGAGGCCGGCGAACGTACGCTCATTGTCATTCGGAAAACACGACCGACCCCATCGCGCTACCCGCGACCAGCAGGGAAAGCGACGAAAGGTCCGCTTTGAGCGCGGACGCACCTTTCGCAGCGCGGCACCCCGCGAAATTTCCAACATCAGTTTGCCATATCAGGCTCCGCGACAGGGCTAATTCCCTTGACAGCACTCGATGGACCCCTTAGAATGGACCCGTAACCGCCGGATCGCGTTGTCGCCTCGCTGCCGAGCAGGCGCGTCGCCATCGGCGCACCCTCGCCGTCCTACACCGATGGTAGCTCACTTCAGTGGTAGAAGATGACGTCATGACCAGAACACTTGCCATATTCAACCAGAAAGGCGGCGTCGGGAAAACGACCACCGCCATTAATCTCGCCGCCGGCCTGGCGCTGGCCGGCAAGCGCACCTTGCTCGTCGATGTCGACCCGCAGGGGAACGCGACGACCGGCCTGGGTGCGGGGAAGTCGACGCTCGAGTTTACCACCTATGATGTGTTAATGGGTGAGCGTAGTTGGCGTGACGCCATGATTTCCACCGGGGTATCCAGGCTGCACTTGCTTCCCGCGACACTTGATCTCGCCGGCGCCGTGGTGGAGTTGGCTGATGTGCCCGGACGCGAACTCTGCCTGCGCAATGGTTTACGCGAGGTGGAAGCCGCGTTTGATTACGTCATTATCGACACCCCGCCGTCACTCGGGCTACTCTCCATCAACTGCCTGGCGGCTGCCGACTGCACGATCATCCCCATGCAATGCGAGTTCTACGCATTGGAGGGATTGGCGCAGGTGGAGCACACCCTGCGGCTGGTCCGTCGCCAACTCAACCAGAACCTTTCACTCTTTGGCATCCTGCTCACCATGGTTGATGCCCGTTCTCGACTCTGTCGCGATGTCATTGACGCCGTCCGCACCCAGTATAGGGAACGCGTGTTTGATACACTGATTCCGCGCACCGTCCGCATTGCCGAGGCGCCCAGTTACGGCGAACCGGTCTTGACGTATGATAAGCGCGGGAAAGGCGCTGGCGCCTATCAGGCGCTGACGCAGGAGGTGCTCGCACGATGACTACATCCAAACGACGCAGCGGTTTGGGGTCGCTCATTCCTGGCGCAGAACTGACACCTGCTGATGCGCCCTTGCTCGCTCCGATCAGCGATATTGCCGTCAATCCGTATCAGCCACGGCGGCATTTCGATCCTGCGGCGATGGAGGAACTCACGGAGTCGGTACGTCAACATGGCATCTTACAGCCGCTCACGGTTCGTCCCTGCGGTCCCGGGTATGAGTTGATCGCGGGGGAACGACGCCTGCATGCCGCGTACAAAGCCGGACTGCGCGAAGTGCCGGTCATCGTGCGCGTGTGTTCAGACAAAGAGATGCTGGAACTCGCGCTGGTCGAAAATTTGCAGCGGGAAGACCTCAATCCGATCGAATCCGCGCGTTCCTACCAGCAATTGCAGGATGAATTTGGCCTCTCACAGGGTGAAATCGCTGAACGCGTGGGCAAGAGCCGCCCGGCCATCGCCAATACACTGCGATTGCTGGCGTTACCGGAAAAGATGCAGCACGCGGTTGAAGAAGGCAAGATGAGCGAAGGGCATGCGCGCGCGCTACTATCCGTTGATGATCCGCAACGTCGGGAGGCACTCTTCGCCGAGGCGTTGCAGCAAAAACTTTCCGTGCGCGCACTCGAAGCGCTGGCCAACGCCGGCCAACGACGACGTGCGCGATCTGCGCCAACTGTGCCGCAGTCCGATGCGAACCTCCTCGCTGTTGAGTACGACATGCAGGCCGCGCTCGGGACAAAGGTGCGATTCAGGGGCGGGTCCAGCAATGATCGCGGCATCATCGAGATTGAATACTACTCTGCAGAAGACCTGGAACGCATTATCGAACACCTGCGGCGCTGATCTTTCCCTCGAATAATCGCTCCTCCATTCCCCGGCCCCCTGTTTCACGTGAAACAGGGGGCTTGTGCGATCAGCCTGCCATGACACCCGCGAGCCAACGGCATTGTTCGGAGGGCGTTGCCCTGTCATCTTGCACCCCATGCTATGCTGCTGGCATGATAAGGGGGAGCAGATGAAAGAAGTGCGCATTGGCATGATCGGCGTCGGGGGATATGGGCTCTTCTGCCTTCAACAGTACCGACAATTGCCGAATGTCCGCATCACGGCGATCGCCGGCACCCGCCCCGAGAAGTATCAACGGTTGGCGGCAGAGTATGACATCCCATTCCACACCGTGCATTGGGAGGACCTGATCGCGCGCGATGACGTGGATATCGTCTATCTGGGGACGACGCCAGACCTACACGCAGCGCAAACGATCGCCGCAGCAACAGCCGGAAAGCATGTCTTTTGCGAAAAGCCCCTCGCCCTGTCCATGGCGGAATCTGAGGCCATGCAATACGCAGCCGATGCGGCGGGCGTTCGCCTGGGCATCGATTTCGTCATGCGCTACAATCCCCTGTACGCGATACTCCGCTCAATCTGCGACCAGCAGATCCTTGGCCCCCTGCAACGCTTCGTCTTCCATAATGATGCCACGGATCTTCCGTCCGGGCATTGGTTCTGGCAGCCGGAAGTGAGCGGCAGCATTCCGGTCGAGCACGGCGGGCATTTCTTCGATATCTTCACCAGCATGTTGGGTGAAGGCACGGTACGCTGGGCAACTGCCGCGCAACGCAGTTCCGGTGAACGGGACAAGTGGCTTGCCGTTTTACAGTACGACGGATACACATTGGGGTCGTTCTACCATGCCTTTAGCAAACCGGGGCTCATCGAACAGACGTGGGTGGAAGTGGATTTCGCGCGGGGGTATGTTCGGCTAGATGGGTGGATACCCACGCGGTTGGAAATTTCAGGGCTGTTGCGCCCGGGCGACGTGGCGCCGCTGTCTTCGATGATTCCCGCGGAGGCCATCTCGGCATTCCCGGAATCCCAGCGCTTGCTGGGGGACGGCAAGGAGCTGCTGGCCACGCATGAGGTGCATGGGTTGATCGATCTCGGCGAGAAGCAGGCCGTCTACGCGCAGGCGGTGCGCGAGGCGATGGCCGATTTCATCGCCTGGACGCTTGAGCCGAGCCATCACCCGCGCGTGACCGGCATGGATGGGGCGCGCGCATTGGCGACAGGTCTGGAGGTAATACGCCTGGCGGAGAATACCGGGTAGTGAGTTGCCGGACTTTTGTAACTACTGTTAACAAATACAAGAAACCGCAGGAAAATGCAATCGCAGCCGGCACGGTCGCTTGCTGATGGATAGGGAAAAGGTATGCCGACCGGCGACTTGGCGAAATTCAACCGGTTGCATAAATATCTAAAACACCTGTTTTCGGTAAAATGCGTGGAAATGGTTAGGGCAACGCCGTTGACGCGAGTTCTGAGGACAGGCGCATCGAACAAAACTTTGGGCCGCACATGGAACAATACTGTGTGTCGCAGTTACCCCCCAGGGTTTCCCGGCGATATTCGCGCGCGCGGTCGGGGTCCAGGGCGAGCGCGAACTGTTGTTCCCAGTCGAAAGCATAGCGGGCGCGCGACATGGCATCGTCGCGTTCGCGGGCGCCGGGCAATCCGCGGGCGACATCAGCGGCATGCGCGGCGATGCGCGCGGCGATGATCCCCTGGCGCACGTCTTCGGCGTTCGGCAACCCGAGATGTTCCTTGGGGGTGACGTAGCAGATCATGGATGCGCCATACATGCCGGCGATCGCCCCGCCAATGGCGGAGGTGATATGGTCGTAGCCGGGGGCGATATCGGTGACCAGCGGTCCGAGCACATAGAAGGGGGCATGGTGGCACAGTTCCTGCTGGAGGCGCATATTGTCGGCAATTTGCTCCATGGGGACATGCCCCGGCCCCTCGATCATCACCTGCACGTCCTGTTCCCAGGCGCGCACCGCCAGTTCGCCAAGGACTTTCAGTTCGGCGAACTGCGCGTCATCGCTGGCATCGTGCAGCGATCCCGGGCGCAGGCCGTCGCCCAGGCTGAGGGTGACATCGTAGCGCCGGCAGATCTGCAGCAGGTCATCATAGCGCTCGTAGAGCGGATTCTGCGCTTGGTGGTGGAGCATCCACTGCGCCATCAGCGCGCCGCCGCGGGACACGATGCCGGTCAGGCGGTTCTGCACCATGGGCACGAATTCGCGCAGCACGCCGCAGTGCACGGTCATATAGTCCACGCCCTGCGCGGCCTGCTCCTCGATGACCTGCAACAGGCCGTCGGCGGTGAGATCCGTGACGTCATCCACCTGCTCGACCGCTTGGTAGATGGGCACAGTGCCGACGGGCACGGGGGAGTGGCGGATGATCGCCTCGCGGATAACGTGGATCTGCGAGCCGGTGGAGAGGTCCATCACCGTATCCGCGCCATAGCGCAGGCAGATGCGCAGTTTCTCCAATTCGTCCTCGATGCCGCTGGACAGGGCGGAATTGCCGATATTGGCATTGATCTTGCAGGTCACGGCGGCGCCGACGGCGGCGGGTTCGAGCTCGACGTGGCGGATATTGGCGGGAATCACCAGGCGGCCGGCGGCGAGTTCGGCGCGGATCGTCTCGGCGGGAAGGCCCTCACGCTCGGCGACAAAGGCCATTTCCTCAGTAATCGTGCCCTGGCGGGCGTAATGCATCTGGGTGACCACGCCGGATCGGCCGTGTACCCACGCGCTGCGTGCAGTCATGATGGCGGTGCGCTCCTTTGTCGTTGAGATGGCTGCACGTCGGGCGCGCACACCGGGAACCACGCCGCATCGCGGGGCGCGGCGAACTCGTACCCTGAACGCCGCCCGTCGATGGGTGAAACAGTGAGCACCTGGTGAGGAAGACAGGAGGATCGCGAGAAGTGCGCTGCACGTCCCTACGCCGGGATAATCCGGATCAGGTTCGGAGGGTCTCCCGCCAGTGCGGGACTCTCAGCCTCGCGGCTCCCCTCGTGCTTCCATGGTCAGTGTACCGCTCTCCTCGCCGCACGTCAATGGGCGCGAGGGATACCCGCGCATCACGGGTTGTGAAATATGGTATAATACGGGTGCCACAAACGCGGCCACGTGGGGGCGTATCTGGTTTCGACGGGGGTCAAAGGTGGCGTTGGAAGCGAGCCGAGGAGCCTAGCCTCGTTAAAATGGGCAACAACGATAACTGCCAACAACACACAGCAGTATGCTCTCGCTGCCTAATTAGGCAACGAAGCAACAATCCCGAGTCTGTCGGGACGTCTCCGTCCGCACTCGCGCCGGTAGGGTGCGGCGAGGCGCAAACCAAATCCGGCTAAGGCGGACGCCTCCGCGCTGTGGCGAGCCGTCTGAAACCAATCAGCGCAGGTGGAGTGGTCCCCGCCGGGGAGTGGCCCTCCATGACATAGTCCCCGGCTACGCTCGTAGAGGCCAGCGTGGCCTGATCTTCGGACGGGGGTTCGACTCCCCCCGCCTCCACCACCTCCCTCCTTGGGAGGCGTCTCTCTGTGCCTGACGGCAGGCCTCAAACCCGCGATTTACGCGCACGAATCGGCAATTTTTGGCGAAAACCTCCGGACGCGCTCGTTGCCATAAAGCCCTAAATTCGCCCAAAATCGGCCAATTCTCTCTCTGTTTCTCAGAAACCTCCGGACTCGTCCGAC
>JAGUZN010000364.1 GCA_020060775.1 Armatimonadota bacterium | reverse complement strand
CGATAAATCCATACCTTCACGCCAATATTGCCATACTGAGTGCGTGCTTCAGTGACGCCGTAGTCGATGTCGGCGCGCAGCGTATGTAGGGGAATTTTGCCGTCCTTATCGCTGTAGCTACGCGCGATTTCCGCGCCGCCCAGTCGACCGGACACGATCACTTTGATCCCCTTACCGCCACGCTGCATCGTGCGGGCGATCGCCATGCGGATGGCGCGTTTGAACGAGATGCGGCGCTCAATCTGGCTGGAGATGGATTCGGCCACCAGGTAGGCGTCAAGTTCGGGCTGGCGAATCTCCAGTACGTTGAGCTGCACCTTTTTCGCTGTCAAATGCTCAAGCTCGGCGCGCAGCTCATCGATCCCGCGTCCGCCGCGACCGATAATGAGGCCCGGGCGTGCGGTGTGCATGGTCACCTTGATGGTGTTGGCCATGCGTTCGATCTCGATGTTGGAGACGCCGGCCTCCACGCTGCGCGACCCCCGACCGCGACGCGCCCCGCCGCCCACCAGCGAGGGCAATCGTTTCCGCAAATATTTGCGGACTTTATCGTCCTCAATGGCGAATTCGCGATACTCGCGGTCCGCATACCACCGGCTCTGCCAGTCGCGGATGACTCCCAAGCGGAATCCGTATGGATGTACTTTCTGCCCCATCAGTGCGTTCTCCTCAGGCTTAGCCGCGAGCCGTCTTGCGCGGGCGTTCGGCCAATGACACGGTAATGTGACTCGTCCGGCGGCGAATGATGCGCGCACGCCCCATCGTCGTCGGGTGCATGCGCTTAAAGCTGAACCCGCTGTCGACGAAACACGTCTTCACGAACAGTCGATCCGTGCCGAGACTCAGGTTGTTCTCGGCATTCGCCGCTGCCGACTCGAGTACTTTGCGTACCGGCTCTGCGGCGATGGCCGGTGTAAAGTTTAGAATATCGAGTGCCTCACGATAATCCTTGCCGCGAATCAGGTCCACCACGCGCCGTACTTTCAGCGGCGACATGCGGATATTGCGTGCGCTGGCCAGGGCGACACCCTCTGCCCGGCGTTGCTCGATGCGCGCGGCCTTGCGTGAGCCTCGTCTAATCGCATTTTTGCCCATGACGTCTGTCCTCTATCTCTTCAGCATGTCCCCACGCTACCGGCGTCCAATGCCGTCCGGTAGCTTCCGCGTCCGCTAGCGGACGCGGGAGGATTTCTCGCTGCCCGCATGACCGCGGAAGGTGCGTGTCGGGGCAAATTCCCCGAGCTTGTGCCCTACCATATTCTCCGTCACGAAGACGGGAACATGCTTGCGACCATCGTGCACGGCAATCGTATGTCCAATCATATCGGGGACGATGGTAGACCGGCGCGACCAGGTCTTGATGATACGCTTCTCGCCCCGGCGGTTCATCTGCTCGACTTTCACGATCAGATGTTCATCGATGAACGGACCTTTTTTCAGTGATCTACCCATGTGCTCCTCCCACCCTAATTCGGGTGATCGTCCTCAACCTTACTTCGCGCCGCGGCGCTTCACGATGAAGCGGTCCGACTGCTTATTCGTGCGCGTCTTCTTCCCAAGAGCGGGTTTGCCCCACGGCGTCGACGGACCCTTCTTGCGCCCGACCGGACTGCGGCCCTCGCCACCGCCATGCGGATGGTCCACCGGGTTCATCACCACGCCGCGCACGTGACCGCGGCGGCCAAGATGGCGCATGCGACCGGCTTTTCCGATATGGATGTTCTCATGCTCGACATTGCCGACCTGACCGATGGTAGCACGGCAGCCCACGAAGACCATGCGCATTTCCCCGGAGGGGAGGCGCAGAGTGGCATATTTTCCTTCCTTCGCAATCAGCTGGGCGGAGGTGCCGGCGCTGCGGCACATCTGCGCGCCTTTGCCCTCGTGCAGCTCGACGGCGTGTACGGTGGTTCCCACCGGGATTGCGCGTAGCGACAGGGCATTGCCCGGCTTAATGTCCGAACTGTCGCCGGATTCCACGGTCATACCCACGCTCAACCCGAGTGGCGCCAGGATGTAGCGGCGTTCGCCGTCGGCGTATTCCAGCAACGCGATGCGCGCGGAGCGGTTCGGGTCATATTCCAGGGCGATAACGTTCGCCGGCATATCGTCTTTGCGTCGCTTGAAATCGATGAGGCGGTAAGCGCGTTTGGCACCGCCGCCACGGAATCGTGCGGTGATGCGCCCTTTGTTATTGCGGCCCCCGCTGCGCTTTAACGGGCGAGTGAGCGATTTCTCCGGTTCTTTTTTTGTCAACTCGCTGAAATCGGCGGTGGTCATAAACCGCCGTCCCGGCGACGTTGGTCGATAACTCTTCAATGCCATTGGTGTCTCCACGCCCGTCTTTGCGGCGTCGGGCAAGCCATACCGTGTTCATCGTGCGGCCTCGGTAGAGGCGGGGACGAACAGTTTATGCGCCTTCGAGCATCGGAATGTTCGGCGAAGACGCTTCAAGCGTGACCACAGCCTTCTTCCAGGAGGCTGTGGTGCCCAAGGTCGGTCGACGTCCCTTGCGGGTGGCCATGCGCCGCTGTTTTCCGCGCACGGTCATGGTGTTCACACTGGCGACCTTCACCTTCTCTTTGGCGAACTGCGCTTCCACGGCGCGGGCAATCTCGATTTTCGTCGCGTCTTTTGCCACCACAAACATATATTTCTTTTGCGCAGTCTGCGCCACGCTCTTCTCGGTCAATATCGGCCGGATGAGGATCTGATGGATCGGTTTCGTCATGCTGCACCCCCTTGCTGCTTCGTCATCCACCGCTCAATGCCGAGCGGCTGCTGTTTCAACGACTCCAACGCGGCAAGGCCGTCGCGGGAGAAGAGCAGCACATCGGCGTTCAGCACATCGTACGTGCCCAGCAGATCGGCCGTGGTGATGTAGACATTCGGCAGATTGCGGAATGAGAGCACTACATGCTCGTGCGGCATGTCGAGAACGAGCAGCACTTTCTTTTCCGTCAGGCCCAGCACGCTGAGCAGCGCGGCTGCCTGCTTGGTCTTCGGCGCGTCAAACGCGAGGGCATCTACCACCATGATGCCGCCGGCCTGGGCTTTTACGGTCAAGGCCGAGAGCAGCGCTTTGCGGCGCATCTTCTTGGGGAAGGACAGACTGTAATCACGCGGGTGCGGCCCGAACGCGACGCCGCCGCCCTTGAAGTGCGGGGCAGAACGCATCCCCTGCCGCGCGCGCCCGGTCCCCTTCTGGCGCCAGAGCTTGCGGGTAGTGTGTTTCACTTCCCCACGCGTCTTGGTATCGGCCGTGCCCTGTCGCATATTGGCCAGAGTCGTCACGACGGCCTGGTGCATGAGTGCCTGGCTGGGCTCGATGCCGAAAACATCGGGGGCCAGTTCGACTTCGCCCGCCTTCTCACCGGCGGTGCTATATACAGGTACGGTTGCCATTATTTCTTCTCCAATGCCGTAAAGGTCACCAGCTTCCCTTTACCGCGTTCCACGGCCGGACGCACGGGCTGGGTCACCACCACGAGTCCGCCATTGGGACCGGGGACCGCACCCTTCACGACCAGCATGTTCTTTTCGGCATCCGCCCGCACGACCTGCAGGCCTTTCACCGTCACGCGCTCAGCACCCATATGACCGGGGCGGCGCGAACCGGGAAAGATGCGAGCAGGGTCAGTCGCGTTGCCCGAGGCGGGCTTGCGATGGAACATCGACCCGTGTGTGGCGCGTCCGCCGCGGAAGCCGTAGCGCTTGACCACGCCAGCGAAGCCGCGACCCTTGGACGTTCCGGCGATATCGACCTTGTCGCCGATGGCGAAGAGGTCCGCGCGGAGTTCTTTCCCCTCGGGGAATTCGTCAGGAGACGCCACCCTGAACTCCTGCAGGAAACGCAGGGGCGGCACGTTATGCTTGAGGAAATGGCCGTACTCAGCCAAAGTCAGGCGGTGCGGACCACGGGGCTCTTTATTGATCTTTGAGCGGTTGCCGGTCTTGCGGCGCTGCTCGTGCAACTGGCGCATCTCCTCCGCACGGCGCACATCGCGCTCATCGTACGGGAGATAGCCAATCTGCACGGCTTCATAACCATCACACTCTTCCGTGCGGCGTTGCACGACATAGCAGGGACCGACTTCCAGCACCGTCACGGGTACGACGGTACCATCTTCGGCAAAAATCTGCGTCATGCCCACTTTGCGTCCCAGAATCATCTTGGCAACAGGCATTGTTCTGCTTCCTTTCGTCACCCCAGCGGAGCCGTGAGCGGACTCGTAGGGCGTTTCCCCCGCGGGGAAACGAGTCGAGGTTCGCCTGCATGCGAACCTGCGAGATCAACTTACTAGATCTTGATCTCGATGTGCACACCGCCGGGCAGGTCGATGCGCATCAGCGCATCCGTCGTCTTCTGGTTCGGATCCAGAATGTCGATCACCCGCTTATGCGTACGCATCTCGAAATGTTCCATCGATTCTTTGTCGATGTGCGGCGAGCGAATCACACAGAAGCGATTAATCTCGGTCGGCAAGGGAATCGGTCCGGAGACGCGGGCGCCCGTGCGACGGGCGGTTTCCACAATCTTTTGCGCCGACTGATCCAGGATACGATGGTCGAACGACTTCAAGCGAATCCGAATTTTATCAGCAGGCACTTTTCGAGCTTCTTTGCGCATGGCGGTATGCCTCCACACCGGGACAGAACTCGTTCAATCTCTCCCGGTTCGATTGTCACGGTCCGATAGCGATGCGCGCCAGTACTACCTGGCACACAGCGTCAAATGATACTCATTTCAGGCGGTCTCGTCAACACTTTTTACGGGAAGATTGCATATTCTTCGCCCGCTTCGTTGAAAAAAGTGCTCAAGTGAGCGATGAATCGCCCACAATGACCGACCGGCGGCCTTGACACCGTGCATGCTGTGCCGGTGCAACGCCGGCACAGCACTCCGGTAACAGCTCGCGTTTACTCGATGATTTTGGTCACGACGCCGGCGCCGACGGTGTGGCCGCCCTCGCGGATGGCAAAGCGCAGCCCCTCTTCCATGGCGATCGGCTGG
>JAGUZN010000112.1 GCA_020060775.1 Armatimonadota bacterium | reverse complement strand
GCCAGCACGGGCGTCACGCGCACGGGCAGTTCGCGCCGACCGGCCCACTGCGCGGCACGGGCGATGATGGCGTAATAATAGTCGTACCATGGTCCCTCGGGCATCTGGAAGGGTGTTGCCCACGCATGCATCGCCCAGCGGGACTCGGTGGGAAGGAGGTCACGGTAATCGACCACCGCCACGCGCCCCTGGCCGTACTGACTGAGGCGCAATTCGAAGGGGCCAACGGCAGGTTGGGACGGGTAATTTTTCGTCTTTGCCAGCTTGAGCGGCATGACGTCGATGGGGACGCCGTGCAGCAGTGTCGCTTCATCCTCAGGAAGACGCTTTGCGAATACGGCATTGAGCGCATCGTCCGCGTCGACCGGCGACACGTAGAGCAAGCCGGTGCCCTGGACCACGCGCTTGAGCACAGCCTCCCGCACCCAGTCGGGCAGCGCGCTCCAGACGACTTTGCCGATGATGATGACCTGGTACTGGCGGCCGTCGGAGAGGCGGAGCTTCGCCAACTCATCCAGCGTACCGTCCATATCCGTCATCGATTCTCCCGCCCCATACCACTGGGTATTCGAAGAAACCATGATCGGCGTCACATCCATTTCCAGCCGTTGCGCCAGCTCGACGGTGTCGCGGAACTGCCAGCAGGGCGCGATGACCAGCGCATTCACCGGCCCGGTCATGGACGGCTTTGCCCACGCCACATGCGGTGTGACGACCTCCAGCGAGCACCGATCGTACGGCTGGTTGGCATCGCCCAGCGGCGGCACGGCGGCATGAGCGATGCTCACGCAACACAGGGTTATGACGCTCATCCACAGGGCGAATCGCATACGTCCCATCATCTCTCCTCCCGCTCTCGTGCGGATCATTCACATACCCCAGATGGCATGGACATCGCTAGCGTATGGCATGCACCCAGCGTAACTCATGCTCGGCATTGGTCAACAGGGTGCGCAGTTGCTCGGTCTGGCTGAAGGCCGCGAGAAACGTTTCCCGGGTGATCGCCTGTCCGGCGATCTCACGTGCGACGGTTTCGCTGTCACGGGTTCGGCGGTCGATGAGCGCCGCCTGCCGGGTGAACTGCGGATCAGACAGCGTCTGTAACGTCCTAACCAGCGCTTGCGCCTGCTCGCGTTGGTGTGCCGTCACGCTCTGCCACCATTGCTCGTAGCGGCCGAAAGTGAGCAGGCCGAAGCCGGCAGGAACATGATAGTTGGGGCCAACGGGAGCCCAGGGGCCCATATGCTCCCCGTTGCGGCAGATATTCATCGACCACATCTCGCCCGGCTTCGGCGTCGTGCGGTTAAAGGCGGCAAAGGGGATGGCGACTTCCAGCGTCCAGCGATACCCTTCCGACGCACCGGTTGCCCGCCATGCGCAATCCCAGCGGGCATCCAGCATGCGCGCTTCATAGGTGCCGCCGATGATATTGGCAGCAAACTGAAAATAGACATCGCGGGTGGCGCCGGGATCGAGGAACCATTCGACGGGATCGCCTTTGGGCCATTGCCCTGGCGAGGTGGTGGGGATCGCTGTCGAGTCAAGCCCGTGCTCCGCGGAGATGAAGCCGAGGTAAAGATGGTCGGCATCATAAAGGAAGGCGAACTGCGCCTGCACGCGCGAGGGCCGGGTCTGGTCGCGATGCTGCAGGAAGTTGGCGTGCCACTCGGCCTGTTGCCAGGCGGCTTCGTTCAGCTTGCCGTCCACCGCCATGGCCGCATCGGTGGGGAAGGCGACGGCAATGGTCTCGCCATCCGCGACCGGGGCGGGAGCGCCGATGGGCATGATGAGTTCCTGCCCGTCTCCCCCTTCACCCACGGTCACTTCGTCGATCACCACGTCGGCGGCTGGACCGACTTCCAACACCGGGAACCATACCGCGATATCCGGTCGGCTATTCTCGAAGACGGCTGCATGGGGTTGCCAGTCAGGGGTGGCCTGGCAGGTATGCACGAACGGCGTGCCGATGCATCGATTGTCGGCGCCATACTCGTAGACGCGGAAGCGCACCGTGCCTGTGCCGCGCAACCAGACCGTCATGCGGAAGCGACTGCCGGGCTTGCCGGGAATGCGCATATTCCCCAGCAAGACGTTGGTTGGCGTATCTGCCGTTTTCATCCCCAGCGCATACTGCCCCGTGTGACCTTCCCGACGCATGATGTGCGCCGGGCCCATCTGGAAATCGGTCTGCGGAAGGCGGTAGGGCGGTGCTTCGCCCAGCCAGCCCTCTTTTACATAGCGCTCGAGCCAGGCATTGCCGGCGTAGGACTGATATTCACGCCAGGTCTCGAATCCCTGGTGATAGCGCTGCTGGGCAAAGCCGCACAACGACACGCACATGACCAATAACCACAACACACTATTACGCATACATTCCCCCTGTTCACCAGGGCATGCCAGCCAATACGACCGGTAGTATTTCCAGATAACGCTCACCCGGCAGTGGGGCTGACAGGGGAAAGCGCTGATGCCGACAGTGTATCCGGCGTTCGCTGCAACGACAAGGGCAAGGATACGCCATCCATGGCATCTTTACGCCACATGCCTTCCCGCAACGCCGATTGGACCATTGCTGGCTGCACCGCGAGTGCCGGGCCCATCGCGGTACAGCCCACGTCTTACTACTTGGCGCCGAGCCACTTCAAATTATACTTGCCGGTGAAATACTGATTCATCTGCACGATCTCGGTATCGGAAAGCGCCCGGTTGTAGACCAGATACGCGGCGACATCAATGGCGGAGAACTGACTGCCGAAGTACGGGTTGCCCGGAGGCAGGAAGGGCTGATAGGTGCCGCCGACGGAATAGCGATTGCGCTGGGCAAGGAAGGTGCCGACCACCGTCGTGGAGGAGTTCATGAGCTTGGCATTGTAGTAGCCGTGGAGATTCGCCCCGCTCATGCGCGTGGAGGAGACCCAGAACTCGCCTTTCTTTGGCTTCAGCCCGCCGGTCGAGGGAATCGAGTAAATCCATCCCGTGCTGTTGGGAGGACTGGAGATATACCAGGTATTCGACGCGGTATACATCCCCATGGTATTGGTGGTCGCCGGGGGGTCGTCGGGATAAATCGTGAAGGTGAATTTATTCGTACTATCGGAGAATTCGGTATCGTACTTATTGGCCGAGAGCACGAGAAAGACGGTGATGTTGGCGGTGTTGCTCAAGGTGAATGTACCGGTGACGCCGCGGCCAGCGCCGTAGGTGCCGTTGGATAGACACCGCACCGCCGGGAAGCCGTTCAAACCGGCGGGTTGCGGCAAGACATTGAGATCACCCGAGCCTTTCATCACTCTGTTGTAATCCCAAAAGACGGTGGCATCGTTACCGTTGCCACTGCGATCAGGCCAGGTGGTGAAGGGCGACTGCGTGATCGCTTCCGCGTCCAGCCAGACCTGCATGCCGGAAATGGGCAGTAGCAACCCTTTGGCAATTTCCACATGCCCATCCAGGAAGGAAGCCACCGAGGCGTTGCTGTGACGCAAATCGGTATCCTCGGAGAAGTAGGCCACGTTGTCGTAGGTGAGGGGCGTGCTGGTGGCCGCATGCTGACCGTCGGTGGTGAGGAAGGTTTCAGTCGGCGATTGTAATTCGCCCAGCGACATGCCGCTCACATAGTTGTTGTAGACGTAGGCGTTGGCGACTTTCTTGCCCTTGGTGGGGCACATGAGGATGTTGCGGTCCACCGCTGTTTCCACCCAGATGTTCGAGGAGTCGGGCAGCACTTCGTCGTGGTCCTGGGCGTACATCAGAATCGCCACAGCGATCTGCCGCTGGTTGTTCAGGCAGCTCGACTGCCGCGCCTTTTCACGGGCTTTGGCAAAGACGGGGAAGAGAATGGCGGCCAGGATAGCTATAATGGCAATGACGACGAGGAGCTCAATGAGGGTGAATCCCTGGCGGCGTACGAATTGGCGGGGGGAAAGTGCGTTTCTCACGGAAATACTCTCCTTTTCAGATGAATGTGCTCGGCCGGATGACCCAGCGTGTGACCGGCCCAGTCTTGATAAATACGACCGGTCGTATTTATCTTACGACCCATCCCCACGACTGTCAATAGGTGCGGTGAGATTTTACAGCAAACCATATCGTAAAGGAGCATAGGGCGCGCCAGGTCAGATGGGCGAGAAACTCCCGATGGTGAGATTGGCAAAACACGAGCATCCACTCGATCACGGCCAGTAGAGTCAAGCTTTTCTCGGCACGGGGAGTTCCGGGTATGAGGCAAGGCGCGCCCCATACCCGTTATCGCATCGTCTGCTGCGTGCAGACGGGCGTTAATCGATGTTGCCGGTCGCTCGCCAGTCAGCGGTGTTCAAACTATAGCGCTCCATCAGGTAGCCGTGCATCATCCGCATCTCGCTCGCCGGCAACGCGCGGTTGTACACAATGAAGCAGGCGTAATCGTGGCAGCCAAAGCGCCCCAGGGCCCCGGTGGTGTTGCTGCTGCCCGAGTTGTAGCGGAAGGCGTTCAGGCTGTAGTTGAAGGTGGC
>JAGUZN010000228.1 GCA_020060775.1 Armatimonadota bacterium | reverse complement strand
ATCGGTTCGCCCGCACGGACCTGATCGCCGCAAATGCGCGTCTGCGATAACCGCTCGTCCACCAGGATGCGCTCGGCATACCCCAGCGCCGCGGCCAGTTCCTGCGCGGGTTTGCGCAGCGAGGCTCGCTTCAGCAGGCGGGCGCCGGTGTGGCGCGCGATGCGGTGCAGATCGCGCGAGGAAAGACGGCGGATCACCATCACTCCCGCCTCCGTGCACATCGCCTCGGCCATGTCGTGCACCCCGCGGCTGACGAAAATCGTGCGCACACCCAGCGCAATCAAGGTCTGCATCGCCTCACGGAACTCTTCCTGGTAGCGCATGAAGGTGGCGAATCCCGTCTCGGTGCCCAATGCGCCGTCCTCCAGCGCATCGGGCTCCAGCGCATCATCCACACAGAGCAGCGTGGCGCTCAACGCCTCGCCGGGCATCTGCCGGTTCACTGGCGTCTTCTCCACCACCACCCCGCGCACGACCTCGTTCTGCGCCCCTTCTTTGGCGATGATCCAGTCGGCCAACCGGAAATCATCGGCTTCCAGTTGCTCGCGTCCGAAGTAATGCGCCGCGGTGAGGCACAGCTCGGTCAGATCGTCCTGCGCGCGCCCCGCGATATAGGCCACCCGGCGCAGCAACGGGTCATGCAGATCGCTGATGAGAACGGACCGGCGGCGCATCCCGGCAACGGCCGCATCGATCCCCGCACGTATCCCCTGCAACACGCGTGTCACCGGCACCCCGCGCTCCACCTGGTGCACGCCCTCGGTAATCAAGGCGCTCGCCAGCAGCGTGGCAGTAGTCGTGCCATCGCCGATCTCCTGATCCTGCGCGCGCGCCACGTTCACCAGCAGGCGCGCCACCGGGTGCGTCACATCGATGTGCTCCAGAATAGTGCTGCCGTCATTCGTGATCACCACCGCGCCCTGCCGGTCCACCAGCATGCTGTTCAACCCCTTGGGCCCCAGTGTGCCCTCCACGGCGGCAGCCACGGCGCGAATCGCCTGGGCATTGCCGGCGAGGGGCGAAAGACGGTCATCGCGTTCAGCGGCGTTCGGTACAGTGGTCATGGCGGCATCGCTCCCTGACGTAGACAGGATGTCTCCATTATACGCACGCCCTGTCCGGCGAGGGAAGAGACTTAATCGAATAATGAGGTACCCCCCTCCCCCTGCTGGTACGTTTCAGCATACCGGCGTCCGTGTTATACTATGCACCAGCACGAGAGGTCATCGATCATCATGGTTGCAGCAAATTACGATGTGCTGGTCATCGGCACGGGGTCCGCAGGGTGTGCGGCGGCGTTGGCGGCGGCGGATGCCGGGGCACGCGTGGTGTTGGTCGCGAAAAGCGGCAACCTGCTGGAATCGAATACCGCCTACGCCCAGGGCGGCATCATCGCCCGCGGCACGGATGATTCGCCCGACATGCTCATGCAGGATATTCTGGCCGCCGGCAATGGGCTCTGCTGGCCTCCCGCGGTCGAACAGCTTGCCCAGCAGGGTCCGCCCCTCGTCTATTCGCTACTCATCGATCGCCTGCACGTCGATTTCTCCCGCCACCAGGGCGAGCTCGATTACACGCAGGAAGCCGCGCACTCCACCCGGCGCATCCTCTACAGCACCGACGCCACCGGGCGCGCCATCGCCGAGGCGATGACCGCCGGGGTGCGCGCGCATCCCAATATCGAGATCCTGTCCAAGCATACGGCCGTGGACCTCATCACCTTGCCGCACCATTCCACCAACGCGCTGGATATCTACGAGCCGGTCGTGTGTCTCGGCGCGTATCTGCTGGATCAGCAGACCGGGCACGTGAAGCGCGTGTTGTCGCGCAAGACGATCCTGGCCACCGGCGGGCTCGGCCAGGTGTATCTGCATACCACCAACCCGGTGGGGGCGCGCGGCGATGGCCTGGCCATGGCGGCCCGCGCCGGCGCGGAGGTCATCAACGCCGAGTTCATCCAGTTCCACCCGACCGCCTTCTACCATCGCGATGCCCAGCGTTTCCTCATTTCGGAAACAGTGCGCGGCGAAGGGGCAAAGCTGTGCAATCTGCGCGGCGAACGCTTCATGGAAGGGTATCACCCGCTGGCGGAACTGGCCCCGCGCGACGTGGTGGCGCGCGCCATCTGGGAAGAAATGCTCAAGGAGGGATCGCAGTACGTCTTGCTCGACCTGTCGGAGATTACCGTCGATGTGACCAAACGCTTCCCGACGATCTACCAGACGCTGTTGCAGTACGGCGTGGACATCACCCGCGATCCGATCCCCGTCGTCCCCGCCGCGCACTACTTCATCGGCGGCGTGAAGGTCGATCTGCAGGGCCATACCTCGCTGCGCCACCTGTACGCGGTGGGCGAGGTCTCCTGCACGGGCGTACACGGCGCAAACCGCCTGGCCAGCACCTCGCTGCTGGAAGCCTTAACCTGGGGCACGAAAGCCGGGCAGGATGCCGCGCACACGGCGCGGGAAGGGAACGGCTGGCGCTTTGACCACGTGGCCGATTGGCATGACGCCGGGTTGACGGAAAGCATCGACCCTGCCCTGGTCGTACAGGACTGGGTGACCATTCGCACCACCATGTGGAACTACGCGGGCATCGTGCGCACCACCAAACGCCTGGCGCGCGCGGTGGCCGACCTCAACTACCTCTCGCACCGCATCGAGAACTTCTACCGCGAAACCAAGCTCTCCGATCAGCTCGTCGGCTTGCGCAACGCCATCGACGTCGCGCTCATCATCTCCCGCGCCGCCCTGCGCAACCCCCGCAGCGTCGGTGCCCACTACCGGGTGGACTGAGAGCTTTTGAGTATGGTGACTTGCCAGCCATAGCTCGACGGACTTGCCCTATGTGCGAACGCGCCCTCCTTCGCTCTTCGAGCTATGGCGGGCACCAGCCTTCGCTAAACAAACTTTGACAAGTTCGCTTAGCGAAGGCTGGTTGAGGACGAATACCCGGGATCGAAAAGCCGAATAGGCATCGCAGAATGCCGATCTCTGCAACTACGAAACGTTTCCGTGTGAGTTGACGATATCTACAATTGGCAGTACAGGCAGCGCATGGTATCATGAGCCTGGTCAACCTTGCTGCAGTCAGCGCATCGGACTGCGACGGCATGGCCGTCCGGAGGTAGGTTGACTGCTCACTGCTGACCGAACCGCGTTGCGCACGCTGATTGGCGCCAGCCATGATGTCATCAAGGCGGATAGGGGGTAGTCGCATCACGGCTCGTACTGCACAGACGAATACCGCCGTCGATGCCGCACTGGATGTGTGGCGGCGCAAGGCCACCGATATTGTGCTGACCGTCAGCGCCATTGTGATGCTGCCCGTGTTGGCGCTTGGCCTCCTCGGGTATGCGATTCCGGCCTCCTGGATCATCAAGGTGCTCGGGCTAATGGCGTATCTGCCCCTGCTCAGTGGAGTGCTGGCGCGCCGTCTGGATTATCGCGTACGGGTGTGGGTGATGGTCGGCGTGGGATATCTGTTCGCCTTGTTCGGCAGCGCCGCGTTTCCGCAAGCCCCGTTCCTCCGTATGTTGCCCTTTGCGCATGCCGTGTGCGTGCTGGTGTTAACCGGCGAGAAGGCGGGACGCATCGCGACGCTGATCAGCATCGGTGTCACCCTGCTCGTGCCCGTCTTGCATGCCACGCCAGGCATGGTGCCCCTCCTCACCGGACAAGGCGCTGCTCCTTCCCAGCCATTGAGCCAGCTCGTCGTGCAGTCCATCAACATCGCAGCGTTGATGATCGGACTGATGCTGTTGCTGGATCGCTTCCATGCCAAACTGCTGCACGCGCTCTCCGCCCAGCAGCAGGCCACGGATGATTTGCAACGGGAGAGCGCTGAGCGCGCAGAGGCACTTCGGGCGCTGGAACACGCCATCGCGGAGCGCCGGCACCTCGAGCTCGAGCTGAGCCGGATTGGCGACGAGGAGCGCCGCCGGCTGGGGCAGGACGTGCATGATGGCGTGTGCCAGCAGCTCACCGGGGCGCTGCTGCGCTGCCAGGTGTTGGAGCGGCAACTCACGCGCGGCGAGCACCTCCCCGCTGCCAGCCTGAGCGCGTTGTCCGCACTGCTTGAAGAGGCCATTGATGAAGCGCACGCGGTGGCACAAGGATTACAGCCCCTCGAGGAGGAGCCTGACGCACTGGTGAATGCGTTGCGCGCGCTGACGAAGCGGACGCAGGCAGCCTCCGGACTGGCGTTCCTGTTCACCGCCGATGGCGAAACGGCAATGCCGGACCCCGCGGTGGCGCAGCATCTGTACCGCATCGCCCAGGAAGCCGTGAGCAACGCCGTGCGCCACGCCAGGGCCGAGCAGATTTACCTCACCCTGACCGGCGCCGATAATGTCTATACCTTACAGATCGAGGACGATGGCGGTGGCCTGCCGTCCGCGCCCGGGACCGGCGGACTCGGGATGCGCACCATGGCCTATCGGGCTGAAATCATCGGCGGCACCCTCGCGGTTGATGTGTCACCCCATGGTGGGGTGCGCATCACGTGCCGGGCGCCGGTGTCCTCCCGCACTGACACAGGGCAGATAACGCATGTCTATTGAGCCACGGGATACCGAGGGACCGATCCGCATTCTGCTGGTCGATGATCATCCCGCCATACGCGAGGGGTTGGCGCTGCTGCTGGCGCCGGAGGGCATTTCCGTCTGTGCCGATGCCAGCACGACCGCCCACGCGCTCGTGTGCGCCGACTCACTGCGCCCGGATGTCGCATTGATCGATCTGTCCCTGGGGGGCGAAGATGGCCTGGCCCTGGTCGCCGCATTACACGCTCGCGGGATGCGGCTCCTCGTCTACTCGATGTATGACGATGTCAAACACGTGAAGGATGCCTTTGCGGCCGGCGCGCTGGGCTACGTAACGAAACGCGAACTGCATCGGGTGCTGGTCGACGCCATCCGTGCCGTTGCGACCGGCGGCCGCTTTGTCAGCCCGAACGCTGCGCTGGTCCTTGCCGAACAGCCAATCGAACCCCCGGCACAGGACATCGACCGGCTGTTAAGCGATCAGGAACGCCAGGTGTACCATCTGCTCGGACAGGGTGAGGGCACCCAGAAAATCGCTGATGCCATGGCCATCAGCCCCCGCACCGTCGAATCCTATTACGCACGCATACAGGATAAACTCCATCTCACGGGCATGCACGCGCTGCGCCGCCATGCTATCGCCCACGAACGTCAATAGCTCCACACACCTGGCCGCCGTGTCGGGGAAAACCCCTACACAAATGTCGGGCATTTCCCGTGCAGACAGGCCACACGATTCTCTTCTATGATCAATGGTGGCAGCGTGACTCGAAGCCGTTTTCCTCTCTGCCTGTCCAAGCCTTCGATTTGCGGAACCCCGGTGTGAATGAACATGTGGCATCGCCGGCCCGCGCCATTGAAAGGAGTACGAATATGTTTACCAGGTTCTTCACCCTCTTGTTGCCGGGCGCAATGGTGTTGCTGCTGGCCACCTTGCCGGTGCGTGCGGCCAACTTCACCGCCGGCACCGCGGAGGAACTGGTCGCCGCCGTCGCGCAGGCCAATGCCAACGACGAAGCCGACACTCTTACGCTGGTCGGCGATCCCACGATCACGCTGACGGCGCCGCTGGCGATTACCGGCGAACTCACCATTGTCGGGCCCGGCACGCTTACCTGCACGGGGATCTCCACCCTCATCGAGGGTGCAAACGTCCCGCTCACTCTCGACACCCTGACGTTCAGGGAGTGCCTCACCCAGCGCGGCGCGGTAGCGGTCTCCAACATGACGTTATCGGTCACCCGGTGCGCGTTCGTGGACTGTACCGCCAACGGTGGGGAAGGTGTCTTCGCCGGTGCGATCAGCGGCCACTCTACACACGCCACGTTCACGGACAGCACGTTCACCGGCAACACCACCGACACGGCAGCGGGCGCAGTCGCCATGCAAAACGGGTCGCTGACGGTCTCCGGCAGCGCCTTCACCGCGAACGCGTCACCCTTCGAAGACTACTGGGACGGGTTGGCAGGTGCGATTACGGCCAGGTGGTGCCCGACCACGCTGATGGACAGCGCCTTTACCGCGAATACCTCGATGAGCTTGGGCGGCGCCGTGTTCTGCGCCGATGAGGACCTCAGCCTTGATGGCTGCACCTTTACGAATAACAGTGCTGCGTTCCTCGGGGGTGCGGTCATGGCAAGGACACCGGGGATGGAGGCTGCCGGATGTACCTTCACCGGCAACCGGGCGCTCATGGGTGGCGCCATCGCCTATTCATCAACAGCGGATGAAGAAGAGACAGATTATCGGATGTTGATGACAGGTTGTGTTTTTCACGATAACAGCGTCGAGGGCAGAGTCGTCCTGGACTGGGGCATGGCCTTTGCCGGCGGCGGGGCGATTACCACGATCGGAGATGCCGTGGTCCTCAACTGCCGGTTTACCAATAACCGGGCGCGCATCATCCATGCATCGGATGAGATCGAGGCCGAGGCGATCGGAGGTGCGGTACTGAGCGTCAGCGGTTTGTTCGGCGCCGTCAACTGTGCCTTCAGCGCCAACAGCGCCACCAGCGTCAATACCAGTGCCTTCGGCGTCGCGCAGGCGAACGGCGGAGCCATCGGCACATTTGATGACGGGTATTACGAGTTGCATGCGCTCAGCTGCACCTTCAGCGGCAACACGGCCAACGCCAGCGCCACTGCTCCCGAAATGGCCTCCACGCTGGGCGGGGGCATCACCCTCGCAGGCCCGGTACACATGAGGAACTGCATCCTCTGGGGCAACCTGGCCAACGGCGCGCCCAACCAGACGGAGTTCGTCGTTGGTGACTGGCCCTACCAGTATGTCAAGTACTGCGACATCCAGAGTGGCATATGGGCTGGAATGGGGAACATCGACGCCGACCCGGCCTTCGTGCGCGCTCCCGGCCCGGGCGAGGACGGCGCCTGGGGCACCACCGACGACGACGCGGGCGACCTGGCGCTGAAAGCCAATTCCCCCTGCATCGACATGGGCTCGAACGAGTTTGTGTATACCAATTTCATGACGACTGACCTGGCGGGCAACCCCCGCATCGCCAATGACATCGTGGATATGGGCGCCTACGAATTCCAGGAGTACACCCCGCAGCAAGCGATTATGGATTTGCAGGGGGCGGTACAGGACCTGGTAGACGGCGGCGTGAAGTTGCCGGCCAACGGCCAATCGCTGCAATCCAAGCTGCAAGAGGCGCTGGCCTTCCTGGCTGACGGCGATCTGGAGAATGCCCGTGGGGCCATCGGCGCCTTCATCAACCAGGTGAACGCTTTCCTGAAGACCGGCAAGCTCACGCAAGAGCAGGCAGACAACCTGCTGGCGGCGGCGAACGCCGTCCTGACGATGCTGGACTGACCACCACCTGGCATGCCTGCCTTCCCCCGGCTACAGCCGGGGGAAGGCGCACAATGCGGCTCAATTCCAGTCGCGCCTTGCGAGGGAGCAGTTCATGACCACACCGTCTCGACCCAATCCCGGCATTATGATTGTCGACGACCACCACGCCGTCCGTGAGGGGCTTGCGCAACTGCTGGAGGAGCATCAGCTGGCCGTGCGGGCGCAAGCAGGCCGGGCGGCTGAGGCGCTGGCGTGCGCCACCCGGGAACGGCCGGACCTAGCCGTGGTCGATCTGTCGCTGGAGGATAGCCTGTCGCTGGTGACGGCGCTACGCGACCAGGGCATCCCGGTAGTGGTCTGCTCGAGCCTGGAAAAGCCGGAATACGCGAGGAAGGCGTTGGCAGCCGGTGCGCGGGCGTACGTCGCCAAGCGGGATGCCGGCCAGGCGCTGGTGCGCACCATTCGCGATGTGCTGGACGGTTGGGTGCTGATCAGCCCGCGGGCGGCAGACGGATGACGCGCTCGTTGCCATCAACGGGATGCCGGGTTGGCTTAGAAATTGTTGTGAAAGGATCTGTTCGCGGGTCGCGCCGTAGATGTTCGTAGCAGTCCGTATCGGGACGCCGAGGTACTATCCAAGACCGATAGGGTGAGGAGACCCAAGACCAGCAGCCGCGAAAAGATCAAGCGAGACTGGACAGAGACGTTGAAAACAGCCTCTGAGGATGTCGAGCCGTGACAATAATCTGCGAGCAAACAAGAGGCAGCGTCAAGGAATGGGGGGTCTGTCACCGGAATGCAAAACGGCATGAGGAGAAAGAGGATCAGTCATCCCGCCGCGACTCCGGGACGATGCACGCACCTGTTTCTGGCAGTGCCTAAAGCCCTGACCGGGTGCGGGTTTTTACCGCGACTTCGCCAGCAGATCGGTGCGAAGGAATGGAAATCTCCACCGCCAGGCGAATATCGTCCCATCACGTCCGCTCGACAGACGACGTATGCATCCTGCCGGAACCATTGCCTGTGCATCACCGGCAGCAGGCATCTCGCCTTCAGCGAGATGAGGACCTTGCGCCCTGGCGCAGCTATCGTACTATAGCAGAATCAGTGCCTGTCTCGGCTATTGGGACGTGACTCATGCCGCGCGTGCTTCGCAAAGCGTTCGCAACCCATAACGCCATGCCGAGGTTGGCCATTCCGACCGGGAAGTTCAGAGAGGGGGAAACATGTTCCACTACATCGGATTACACAGAGTATTCTTGTTTGCCGCGATGCTGTGCGTCGGCCTTGCACCGGCCTGGGGTGCGGCCCAATATAAGGGGGTGACCCTGTACGTGAACGCTGCAGCCACCGGCGCAAACACCGGAACAAGCTGGACCGATGCCTTCACCGATCTCCAGAGCGCGCTGGACGGCGCGGTGGACGGCGACCAGATCTGGGTTGCCGCCGGCACCTATACACCGAGCAAGACGATTGGCGGCGCCACTGACCCGCGCAGAGCTGCCTTTGTCCTGAAAAGCGGGGTGCAGGTCTACGGCGGTTTTGCGGGCAGCGAGAAGCAGTTGCAGAAGCGCCGGCTGGATCCGAGTGTGACCGTTCTGAGCGGCGACATCGGGACGTCCGGCAGCGACGGCGACAACTGCTATCACGTGGTCTATGCCAGCGGGGTGACCGGAGCCGTGCTTGACGGCTTCACGGTGACCGGTGGCCGTGGTGATGGAGGTACAAGCTACACGAACTATCACGGGGCCGGCATGCACACCACCAACAGTGTGCTGACGGTGGCCAACTGCGCCTTCATTGACAACAAGGTCGGGGTCACGACGCGTAACTACAACCTCGTCCACGGCGGCGGCATGGCCAACTTCAATAGTGCACTGGTCGTGACGAACTGCACCTTCACCGCCAACCAGGCAGGCAATCGCGCCAATAGCACCATCGGCACTGGCGGCGGCATGTATAACGAGGGCTTCTATAGCACCACCGGCGATCCGCAAGAGTCGGTGATTACCGGCTGCACCTTCAGCAACAACCTGGCCTCCTCAATGAATAACCCACAAAACGGGGGCGGGGGCGGCGGCGGTCTGGCGAATGTGCAATGCTCCCCGACCGTCGACCGGTGCACCTTCACGGAAAACATGGCCGGCTGTGGTGGCGGCATACTCAACTATCTGGCGGATCGGCCGACCATCACCAACTGCACCTTCGTGGGGAATACCACCATCGGGGACGGCATCGGGGGCGCGATCTATAACTTCGCCCGGGCAAACATCATCAACTGCACCTTCTACAAAAACGGGTGGCGGCCCTCGTTTTTTCCCCCGTACGACCTCAGGCCGTATACGTATCTTGGGGGCGCCATCTATGACGAACGTGTCGGATCCACCATCACGAACTGTCTCTTCAGCGACAACGCCGTCCGCGGAATAGGCGGCGCCATCTATAGCCATGTCATTCACCCGAGCCCCTACGCGCGGACCACGCTGATCAACTGCTTGTTCTACAATAATATCGGACGGGATATGTTTGGCGAAAACTGGGTGACCAGCCATGTCTACGGAAGTCAACTGAGCCCCGACTCCGTCAGCAACCTGTTCGATATCGATCCGCTGCTGAAGGACCCGGCCGGCGGCGACTTCCACCTGCGCTACGACTCGCCCTGCATCGATGCCGGGACGACGCAGAAGTTCCTCCAGATTCGCTGGATGCCGGTACCGGCCAAGGATTATGAAGGGGACCAGCGCTTCGTGGACGCTAACGGCGACGATGTGCCGGCGGCCGACATCGGCGTCGACGAATTCATTCCCGACCTCGCTGACCTGTGGGCCTTCCTCGAAGCGCTGGCCGATCGCGGGGAGTTGGACGCAGCGACCGCAGCCAGCCTGCTGACCTATGTCGATGACGCTCAGGCGGCGCTGGATAACGATGCGAAGGCAACAGCCATCAGTATCCTCAACGCGCTGATCGCCGACGCCGAAGCAACGCTGGGGAATACCGACACGGCACTGCGCATTGTCAGGATGACCGAGGTGGTCATCGAGCATTTGGACTAGCTAAGTCACCGCCTGTAGAGGGTAAGTACGGGCCGAGAGCCTCGCGTCCCGGTACTCGACCCACTGATGATGAAACAGGGGACAGCCTCCGCTGTCCCCTGTTTCCCTGTTCTGCCGGCGCATGTCGCGGTCGGCCGACCGGTGGAGGCTGCAGGCGACGACCCGTGGCCATCTCCAGCACCGCCCTCTGCGCGGAATTGGCCAGGGAGTGGCCCACGCAGGTGCCCGGTCGAGCAAGGCGCGGCATCACGAAAGGATAGCAGCATGCCAGCGGCAGCCCAACAAGAAAATCGGCGGCAGCGGAGGCTGCGCCCTATTTCCCTTTCAGGCGTTCGACAATTTGCTGGATGCGGTCAGCAATTTCTTTAGATTTCGCGTCTGCAATACACGGCTCGAGTCTCGCAATGTCGCCTGTGACTGCTACGATGCTGATCAGCGAGAGAAGGTGCCACTGTTGCTGGGGGGTATCTGCCTGCTGAAAAGCCGCGATGGCATCATCCATCACGACAATGGTTGTTTGGTCCTGAGTGTTGATCTTCCCGTTAAATAGAGGGGCACGTATTGTTGCTTCAAATACCCAGAGTGCATCT
>JAGUZN010000260.1 GCA_020060775.1 Armatimonadota bacterium | reverse complement strand
GTTTCAGGTTTCAGGTTTCAGGTTTCAGGTTTCGGGTTTCAGGTTTCGGGTTTCGGGTTTCGGGTTTCGGGTTTCGGGTTTCGGGTTTCGGGTTTCGGGGTTCGGGTTTCGGGTTTCGGGGTTCGGGTTTCGGGGTTCGGGGTTCGGGGTTCGGGGTTCGGGGAGAAGATATACCGGATTCCCTCCCCCTGCAAGCGATAGCGCAGCGGGGGGAGGGAGGCTTGTCCTCCGAAGCCTTGGCGAAGGAGGGAGGAGGGTATTCCGCTTTCTGTATCACGCAGGGATGCCGCCATCTACTCGCCACCCCGCCGATCAGCGCTGGGCGGCTTCGCGCGCCTTGTCGCGCTCGTGCGCTTTGAGGTGGCGCTTGCGCAGGCGAATGGACTCCGGGGTTACTTCGACGTATTCTTGGTCTTCGATATATTCGATGGCGCTTTCCAGCGTAAGCAGGCGCGGCGGGATAAGGCTGACGTCGATCTCCGCGTTGGAGGAGCGCATATTCGTCAGTTTTTTCATCTTGGTGATATTCACCACCAGGTCGTTATCGCGGGCGTGTTCGCCGACGATCATGCCCTCGTAGACCTCTACGCCGGGCCCAATGAACAGCATGCCGCGCTCCTGCAGCGATTCGATGGCATAGCCGGTGCTCGTGCCCTGGCTCATGGCGATGAGCACGCCGCGCGTCCGCCGCGTGAGCGTGCCGGCGACCGGTGCGTATTCGAGGAACAGGTGGTGCATAATGCCCGCGCCACGCGTATCGGTGAGGAACTCGGTGCGGTAGCCGAAGAGCCCGCGAGTGGGAATGCGGTAGCGCAGGCGGGTGCGCCCGTCATCGTGCACCTGCATGTCGAGCAATTCGGCGCGGCGCGGCCCGAGCTTTTCCATTACCACGCCAACCGACTGTTCGGGCACATCGATGAGCAGCTCTTCGTACGGCTCGCACATCACGCCGTCAACCTGGCGGGTGATGACACGCGGCTGCGACACCATGAACTCGTAGCCCTCGCGGCGCATCACCTCCATGAGGATGGTCAGGTGCAGTTCACCGCGACCGGACACCTGGAAGACATCGGGGGAGTCGGTTTCTTCGACGCGCAGCGAAATATTCGATTGCGTTTCGCGCAGCAGGCGTTCGCGCAAATGGCGGCTGGTGAGGAATTTGCCCTCGCGCCCGGCAAAGGGCGACGTGTTCACCATGAAATCGACGCTCATGGTGGGCTCGTCCACCGCGATGCCCGGCAAGGCATCGGGCGTATCAGGATGGCAGAGCGTGCTGCCGATGACCACGCCTTCCAGGCCGGCCAGCGCGACGATCTCGCCGGCGGCGGCTTCCGCCACTTCCGCCCGCTGCAGATTTTCGAAGGTGTACAACCGTGACACTTTTCCGCGCACCGCCGGGCTGTCGAGCGGGACCAGCAGCACCGATTCGCCGGTGTGAATGACGCCGCGCTCAATGCGTCCGATGATCAATTGGCCCAGGTAGGGCGAATAGTCGAGAGTGGAGATGAGCATCTGAAACGGCCCGTCCTGGGAGACGCACGGGGGAGGCACATGTTTCAGAATGCCTTCGAACAGCGGCACCAGGCTGTCGGTGTCCGCATCGGGGTCCCAGGCGGCGGTGCCGTGCTTGGCGGAGGCGAAGATGGTGGGAAAATCGAGTTGCGCGTCACTGGCGCCCAGTTCGACGAACAGGTCAAAGACCTCGTCATGCACCTGGTGCGGGCGCGACCCCTGGCGATCGATCTTGTTGATCACCACGATGGGGCGCAGGCCAAGTTCCAACGCCTTGCGCAACACGAAGCGTGTCTGCGGCATGGGGCCCTCGGCGGCATCCACCAGCAGCAGCACGCCGTCCACCATGCGCAGGATGCGCTCGACCTCACCGCCGAAGTCGGCGTGGCCGGGGGTGTCGACGATGTTGATCTTGGTGTCGCGCCAGCGCACGGACGTGTTCTTCGCCAAAATGGTGATGCCGCGTTCGCGCTCCAGCGGGTTGGAGTCCATGACGCGCTCTTCGACCTGCTGGTTGGCGCGGAATGCGCCCGCTTGCTTGAGCATCTCGTCAACAAGCGTGGTTTTCCCATGATCGACGTGGGCGATGATGGCGATATTGCGCAACGGTGCAGTGCACGCGATGTCAGTGTGTTCAGGTAGACAGATGGTCATGTTCCTCTCGATGAGCCGCCGGCGGCAGGCACGCAAAAACGGTGCGCGACGCGAGCGCGCACCGATCGTATATTGTAGCAGAGATTGGCGGGGTTGGGAAATTGCTGCCAGTGTGCCAGGTCCGATTTACGTGGAGGGCTCTCGCATTTATCTCATAAACCGACCTCAGATGCGGAATTATTCGATAGCATTCCTCACTCATGCGTCCGCATGCCCCGGGCCCGGTGCGCCCGATTTTTCCGTGTTCGCACGTTGGTGATCAGATGCAACGACCGTGGTATTATGGCTTGTCGATGTTATGGCCGCTGCTCGTTGGCGTAGGCAGTTCCGTGCTGGCCGCCTACCAGGTGGCGCCGGCGACGGGCCAACCGCTGGCCAGCATGCCGACGTCCATGTTCGTCATCATCGGCGTGATCAGCGGCATCCTGTGGGGTGCCTTCCGCTTGCTTGATGACCGGGTGGAACACCGTTCGTCCGCCAACCCGAATGTCACTGATTTGCCACGTTGGGCGCGCATTTTCATGACCGTGCTGCTGACGGCGTTGGCGGTGCTGGGCACGGGGCTGGTGTTGAGCTACCTGCTGGTGGAATGGCTGGGGCGTCAGGATGCTTACGCGCAACGAGTGGGCATGTTCCTGGGGCCGATGATCCTCGCTAATATCCTCGCGCATGAACTCTTTACGGCGCTGGTACAGCAACGCCGCCGCAAGACGACTGAATCGGAATCGATTTAAGCAAAAGATAACCGCGCCGTGAGTCACGACGGTGCGACCCACGGCGCGCTGTGGTGGTTACCCGGCGGTGGGAATCTGCGCTTCAGCGCGCAATTGTTCGGCAAACTGCGCGAGCGGCACTGCGCCGAGATCGCCCTCGGTGCGCGAGCGCACACCCACGGTTTGCTCCTCGGCCTCCTTGTCGCCCACCACCAGCATGTAGGGCACCTTTTGCAGTTGCGCCTCGCGGATCTTATAGCGCATCGTCTCGCTGCGCTCATCCACCTCCACGCGCGCCATGAAGGCGCGCAGGGTGGCGGCCACCGTGCGGGCATACTCGTGATGCCGCTCGGAGATGGGGATGACGACGGCCTGCACCGGCGCCAGCCACACCGGGAACGCGCCGGCAAAGTGCTCGATGAGCAGGCCGAAGAAGCGCTCTAGCGAGCCGAAGGGGGCGCGGTGAATCATCACCGGGCGATGCGCGTGCCCATCCTCGCCGATGTATTCAAGTTCGAAACGCTGCGGCAGGTTGTAGTCCACCTGCACGGTGCCGAGTTGCCACTCGCGCCCGATGGAGTCGCGCACCAGGAAGTCGAGTTTGGGCCCGTAGAAGGCCGCTTCGCCCTCGGCAACCGTGTACTCCATACCGAGATCCTGCACGGCCTGCAGAATAGCGCGCTGCGCCTGGTCCCAGTTCTCTGGATCGCCGACGTACTTGTCGCTGTTCGGATCGCGGAGGGAGACGCGCACCCGGTAGTCGCTCAACCCCAGCGTGCGCAGCACGAAGAGGATGAGATCGACCGTCGCCTTGAACTCGACATCCAACTGCTCGGGCGTCAGGAAGAGGTGCGCATCGTCCTGGGTGAAGCCGCGCACGCGCGTGAGCCCGCCCAGTTCGCCGCTTTGCTCAAAGCGATACACCGTGCCGAACTCGGCCATCCGCAGCGGCAGGTCACGGTAACTGCGCATCTCCGATTTGTAGATCTGGATATGGTGGGGGCAGTTCATCGGCTTCAGCAGATAGCCCTCTTCCTCGCCCTCCTCGTCACCAAAGGTGATCGGCGGGAACTGATCGTCTTTGTAGTACGGGTAGTGTCCCGACGTACGGTACAGGTCGAGTTTGCCGATATGCGGCGTATAGACGGGCTGGTAGCCGCGACGCACCAGTTCGGTGCGCAGGAACGTTTCCAGCGCATAGCGTACGGTGGCGCCTTTGGGCAGCCAGAGCGGCAGCCCAGCACCCACCTCCGGTGAGTTGAGGAAGAGTCCGAGTTCGCGCCCCAGGCGGCGGTGATCACGGCGCTTGGCCTCTTCGCGCATCGTTAGAAAGGCATCGAGTTCTTCCTGCGTGGGGAAGGCGGTGCCATAAATGCGCGAGAGCATGGGGCGCTTTTCATCGCCGCGCCAGTACGCCCCGGCGACGGAGAGCAGTTTAAATGCCCCCAGCCGCCCGGTGCTGGGCACGTGCGGGCCGCGGCAGAGGTCGAAGAACTCGCCCTGACGGTACACGGTGACTGTGGGCTGTGGAATCTCTTCCAGGATTTCCGTCTTGAAGGCATTGCCCATCTCACGATAGCGGGCGATGCAGTCCGCGCGCTCCAGTTCCTCGCGCTCGACGGTCAGGTTCTGCTTCGCCAGCTTTTTCATTTCCGCTTCGATGGCGGCGAGGTCCTCTTCGGTGAAGGGGCGATCGGTGGCGAAGTCGTAGTAAAAGCCCTGCTCGATGGAGGGGCCGATGGCCGGCTTGGCCCCGGGGAAGAGGCGTATCACCGCCTGGGCCATGAGGTGCGCGGTGGAGTGGCGCAGGATCTCCAGCCCCAGCGGGTCGCCGGCGCTGATGACCTCGATCTCCTGTCCCACCGGCAGCGGTGCGGTGAGATCGAGAAACTCATCACCCACTCTCACTGCCACCGCCTGCTTGGCGAGGTCTTTGTGATACTGTTTCAACCAGGAAAGTATCGTGCGCGACGCGTCTTCATGCGCGCCCACCTTCACCATCTCTGCCATTGTTCATCTCCTCTCCTTGCGTACACCACCGCATAAAAAACCCTTCCCGGCATCCGGGAAGGGTGGTATGGACGTGTGTTGAAGCTCCCGGATGCGGCGTTATGGCCTCCGGGTAGTGGTCACGTGCTCAGCCTCACGAGCGCTCACGCGCGGGCAACATGCCATTGAAATTCCTCGATGCGAAACTGACCTGAGTATACGGTTCCCCGTACGGAGTTGTCAAATCACCCGGGGGTCGGGGCGACCAAACAACAACACCTTCCGGCGATGCGCGGAAGGTGTGAATTCGCAGGGTATGGTGGGCGCTATAGGGATCGCACCTATGACCTCCTCGGTGTCAACGAGGTGTTCTACTACTGAACTAAGCGCCCGAAATCGACAGGGGAAATTATAGCCGGTCACCGGGGTCATGTCAATTATGGTCCACGGCTATCGGCGCAAGGCGGCGAGCGCGGCGTCGCATGCCGCCCGCGGGTCATCGGCGCGGGTGATGGGCCGCCCCACGACGAGAAAATCGGCGCCTTCCTGCAGCGCGGCGCGCGGGGTGGCCACCCGGCGCTGGTCATCCAAAGTTTCCCCACCAAAGCGAATGCCGGGGGTGACGACCACGAACTGTTTGCCGC
>JAGUZN010000283.1 GCA_020060775.1 Armatimonadota bacterium | reverse complement strand
GGTGAGGGTATAGCGTTGGCACGCCTGCCCGCTGCCGGTGAAGACGTCAGTGCGGCGTGCGCCCTGGCGGGCATTGACCTCGCCGGCATCCAGGCCCGCGGTGATGATACAATCGCTCACCGTTTCGAAGGGGATGGGCGCGCTGGCCCCCGGCGCGCGACAGACCGTCCCTGCCGGAATGGTGAGGTCTTGCTGGGCGGGCTGGACCAGGGTGAAGCGCACGCGGGTGGTGGCGGCCACCGGCCCATGCAGCCGGTAATTGATGAGCGCGCACAGGTTGATGATTGACTGCCGCTGGCGCGCGGTGGGCAAGTAGCATTCCGCCGCTTGCGCATCCAGGTAGTAGGCGAGCAAGTCGCCGACACCGGCGAAGAGTTCCAGCAGCACGATGCCGAGGTCGCTGGCGTTGAAGTCGGTCCAGCGCTCGGTCATCTGCGGAATGCGCGCGATCAACTCGCGTCGGATGGCGTCGTATTCCTTGTTGAGATAGGGCAAACGCGCACAGGCCGTGGTCATTGTTCACCTCGGTAATACGGAAAGACGAGATTCTGCTCGACCTGCGAGCCAATGAGGTGGTAGCGGATCGCCACCAGCACGGCATGGTCATCAGAGGTCACGCTGACGTCGTCAATGACGATGCGCGGTTCCCAGCAGGTCAAGGCTTCGCGTACTTCATGACGCACCAACCCATGCAGGATGGCGGTGTTGCCCTCGAAGAGCAACTCGTGCAGCCGGCACCCGAACTCGGGACGCAGGAACCGTTCCCCCCGCCGCGTGCCGAGGATTTGCCGGATGCTCTCGTGGATATGCTCCTGGTCGCGCGAGGTGGCGGTAGAGATCGCCGCCCCGCCGTAGTGTGTATGGAACTGGAACGGGAATTTGAGCCCGCGCCCCAGGATCTCGCTCATCTGCCCACCTCATCTTCCAGAGAAAATTTGGTATAATAGGCACACCGTGGAGTCAACGCCATGAGCCTACGCATTACCGTCAATCCGGAGCAGATCGCTGACTTTTGTCGGCGGCATCATATTCGCAAGCTGGCCTTCTTCGGCTCCGTGCTGCGGGACGATTTTCGTCCGGACAGTGACGTCGACGTGTTGCTCGAATTTGAGGGCGATGTTCGCATCGGCCTGTTCGGACTCATGGAGATGCAGTTAGAATTCTCGGATATGATCGGACGCGCGGCGGATTTTCGCCTCCCCGGTGATCTCAGCCGCTATTTCCGTGACCGGGTGATCGCCGAAGCGGAGGTGCTCTATGCCGCTTAGCGATGCCGAAATCAGTGTCCGCCACATGCTACGCGTCGTCGATGAACTGGCGACCTTCGTCGCCGGGAAAACCTTTGACGAGACGCGTCGCTTTGAAGACATCATCGGCGGCAACCAGCGCAGTATCCAGATCGATCTCTTTCCGAAAAGATAGGGTAATGCATCTATAGCGTGCTGCATATTACTCATCGCATGGACTCTTAAGTACAATGACGTAAGTTAGAGCAAACAATTATGATCTCTCGTCACCAATTCAAAGAGATGCCCTGGGTTATTCACGCCGCATCAGCTACCTATCTCCTCACACTGACGTTTGCCCTCTATATGGTGGTCATATTGTCCGACACGGCGATGAACGCGGCTGCTGGCGCTGTTAGCGTTATCTGCCTTGTCGTGACAGGTTTGATAGCCATCTACTCGCGGACCACCATTGGGCGGTGGCTCGCTATCCTAGTGCCTATAATGCTTGGCGTACTGACGATGTGTCTCATTCAGGTGCTCCTCATCAACCAACTCCCGCGACCCAATCCAAACGCAGATGGAATTGAACACGCCGGTATAGCGATATACGTGTATTGCATCTACGTAACAGCTGCTATTTATTTCGCTGGCATGGTAATGACAGCGATATGCTTGTTAACCCCACCAGTCAAGCGCTGGATTGCTAGCCGGTAAGCCTACTGATTTGATGGCCAGCTCGAATATTGGTATGCAGAATAGCTATGGGTCACCATCATTTTCACCCCGATATCGATGTTTCGGCGCCGCTGATAATCGTGGCCCCGCAGGCGAGAGTGTCGCCCACGCGTGCCACCGGCTTCCCCTCGACAAGCACCGATGCTGATCCCTGCACGATCGGTTGCGGCCCATGTGATGGGCATGTCGCCATGTCCCCGACACGCGCGACGGCGGCTCCCTCGACGACCGTGCGCGCCGCCCCCGTCATGATGGCGCCAAACTTCACGTAATCATGCGTCACCCGATCACCCACCCGTGCGACCGCCGGCATCAGCGCCGCACCAGCCAGTTCAGCAGAAACGACACAATACCCGCGATGATGCCGCCCACGGACAACACCAGGCCGGCAACCTTCCACATCGTCTCCGCGCTGACTTTCGTGCTCATGCCGATATACAGACACTTGATATCGTCTGCGTGCCGACGCAAGTCCTCGCGCACCCCGGTGACCATGAGCTCGACGGTGTCCTTATCGGATTTACGATCCAACTCTTTCTCGATGCGCTCGAGGCGCGATTGGATATCACGGCGATGCTCTTCCAGCAGCGCACGGAACTCGGCATGCCAGTGTTCGAAGGTCTGCGTGAGCAGCGCCGTCTCTGTCGTCTGGGTCTCGTCGACCATGATCCACCTCACGAATTAATCAGGACTTGTCCGGCGGCGGAAATCTGGATGGTTCCGCCGTTCAACACAATGCGGCTGCCCGCGCCATCCTGCAGGACGATCTCCCCAACGCCGAGCATGGCGATTTGTGCGCCGGCGACGTCGAGGAGCACCTGCTGGCCACTGGCATCGCGCAACATGATACGCTGGCCCCCGGCGGCATCCTCAAACAGGAGCGTATGCCCAGATGCGGTTTTCAGCACCTTGCAGGTCGTGGGGCTGGCGGCCGCTTCCGCCGGCATTTCACCGGGATTGCTGCCCGCCAGCCACACCCCGCTCCAAATCGGGCACTGCGGATCACCCGCCTCAAACTCGGCCCAGACTGAGGCGCCGATTTCGGGGAGCAGATACAGGCCGCAATCCGGATTGCCGCCATACGGGAAACAGGGGCTGGCCCAGGCCGACCAGGCATCCGGGCCGGTCCCGAGCACGGCGGGGATTTCCAACCGCAGCCGGCCCAGGCGGTCGGGGTCGTCGTTGGCGCGCACGAAGGCGCGGTATTTGCCATACCAGCGACCCCGATCACCCGGTTCATCGTCATGGCGGAAGAGGTCCATGTCGGCTCACCCGCGCACCGTAAACAGGCCCCTTAGCGCTTCCCGGCAGATGCGCAGGATGGGCGGCAGCGGCTTCTTTTTCCGGTCGGCGGCAAAGACGGCATCCTCCAGCGCATCCTGCGCCACCTCGGAAAGCAACGATTGCCGCTTTTCGACTTCCTGCTTCACCTCGGTCTGCTGCAGCGTTTCGATGGTGTCCACCACCGCCTGCAGCGCTTCCGCGTTGGCGCGTCCCCAGCCGGTGAGCTTCACCACCGCAATAGCGGCCGCGAGCAGGGTGATCAGCGCATCCCAGTTGGTCAACAAATGGCTCAGAGACTCCATGATCAGGCTCCCTTCTTGCGATACACATCGTCGATGGCACCGGCGATAGCTTGCGCGAACTGCTGGCGCACGGTGCGTTCCTTCAGCCACGCTTCTTCCTGGCTGTTCGAGATGAACGCCAGTTCCACGAGCACCGCGGGCATGCGGGTGTTGGTGAGGACGGCAAAGCGGCTCTTCTTCGCCCCGCGATTGACCAGCGGATAGCGCCGCCCCTGCACCCAGGCTCCCTTGCCGCCGGCCAGCTGCTCGCCGATGCGCTGGAGGATGGCCTCCGCCACCACCTGCGCGCTGGTGCTGCCGCCGTGCCAGGTCTCCACTCCGCGTGCTTTGGGCGAAGCGGACGCATTGCAATGCAACGAAATGAACAGGTCAGCACCCTGCGTGTTGGCGGAGGCAATGGCTTCGTTGAGGTTTTCATCATCCCGCGCGGCGGCGAGTGTCGCCCCCAGCACCTGGTAGCCCTTCGCCCGGAGCAGATGCCCCAGCCGTTTGGCCAGATCGAAGGTGACCGTGTTTTCCGTCAGCCCGGTGGGGCCGACCGCCCCCGGATCAGGTTTGCCGGTGACGCCTTCCCCATGTCCCGGATCGAGATATACCTTCATCGCACACCTCCTGCCACAGCCG
>JAGUZN010000081.1 GCA_020060775.1 Armatimonadota bacterium | reverse complement strand
GTCGCCCTGCTCGTCGATGAGGGCGATGCCGTGAGCGCCGGCCAGGTAATCGCGCGCATCGATCCCGCGGATGCCCAGAGCGCCCTCGAACAGTCGCAGGCCGAGCTGGACAGCGCACGAGCGCGGGTCGTGCAGGCGCAGAAAAATCTAATCATTCAACGCACCCAGTATCCGGAACAGGTGCGCTCTGCCGAGAAAGCGGTGGAAGCCGCGCGCTTGCGGCTCGCCCAGGCGGAAAAGCAGGCGTCCTTGCAGAAAGTACAGAGTGCAACGGCGCTGGAGCAGGCGAAGCAAGGTCTGGCCTCCGCGCGCTCCCGGCTGGCACAGGCGGAAGAGCAGGCTCAGCTGCAACCGAAGTTGACGCAAGCGGCCATCAACCAGGCGTCGAGCAATCTCGCCTCGGCAAAATCCGCCGTAACGCAGATGCAGTCGGCCACCGTACCGCAGGCGCTCGCCGCGGCGCAGAGCGCCTACGATCAGGCCAGGGCCAACTTCGCCTATGCGACGACCGAGGCCAAGCGGCAGCGCGAATTGCTGGCCAAAGGCTTTGTCGCGCGCAGCCAGGTCGATGCCGCCGAACAGAAATACGAGGTGGCAAAGGCCCAACTGGAGAGCGCCCGCAAGAAGATGGATACCGTGAGCGCTGAAACGCAGGAGGATCTGGCGGCCGCGCGTGCCCGCGTCGAGCAGGCGGAGGCCACACTGCAGACCGCCGAGGCGAACCGCGTGCAGGATAAGCTGAAGCTGCAGGATGTGGTCGCCGCGCGGGCCGCCGTGAAGCAAGCGCAGGCCAATCTCACATCAGCGGAAGCTGAGCAGGTGCAGGTGGCGCTGCGCGAGGACGAGGTGTCCTCGGCGAAGGTCGCCCTACAGCAGGCAGAAGCCTCATTGGCGAGCACGCGCGCTAACGTCCACCAGGAATCGATTAAAGAGGCAGACATCACCCAGGCGGCCGCCCAGGTGAAGCGTTCTGAATCTGCCGTCACCAATGCCCACACGTCGCTCGATTACACCACCATTATCGCCCCGCGCAACGGCGTGGTGATCAGCAAATCCGTCGAAGAAGGATCGATCATTGCCGCAGCGCGTTCTTCCGTCGCCGGCGGCGGGGTCACGCTGGTGGAAATCGCCGACATCTCCCGTATGTATACGCTGGTAAATATCGATGAAACGGACATCGCGCAGATCAGCCTCGGGCAGGAGGTGGAAGTCACCGTCGATGCCTTCCCCGATGACCTCTTCATCGGCAAGGTCACGAAAATTGCGCCAAAAACGGTGACTGAACAGAATGTGACGACCATCCCGGTCACCGTGGAGATCGAGGCTCCTGACCTTCGACTGAAGCCGGGGATGAATGCGACGTGTGATTTTATCACCGCGCGCAAACGCGATGTGCTGACCGTGCCGAAAGTCGCGGTGAAACCCGGACGCGGCGGCGTAACAGTGCTCAAGATGGCTGACGGCAAGCCGGTGCCCGTCAAAGTGCAGACCGGCCTGTCGGACAGCGCGATGACGGAAATCCTCAGCGGCTTACAGGAGGGTGACGTGGTGGTGACTGCGGTGGACGACCCCCGGCAGCAGTCCTCTACCGATACACGACGTCCCGGCATGATGCCCGGCATGGGCGGCCCCCCGCGCGGAGGACGGCGCTGATGATCCACGTCGAGCATCTGCATAAAACTTACCACGCGGGGACGCAGGCCGTGCGCGCCCTGAAAGGCATTACGCTCGATATTGCTGAGGGCGAGTTCGTGGCCATCATGGGGCCGTCCGGGTCGGGGAAATCCACCTTCATGAATATCCTCGGCTGCCTGGATCGCCCAACCGAGGGATCATATCGGCTCGATGGGCAGGAGGTCGCCAACCTGGATGACGATGCATTAGCGGCGATTCGCAACCGCAAGATCGGCTTCGTCTTCCAGACCTTCAACCTGATCCCCCGCCGCACCGCAGTGCGCCAGGTGATGCTGCCCTTGCTCTACAACCCCGAGGCGCGCGGTACCGACCTGGAAGGGCGCGCCCGCGAGGTGCTCACCCATGTTGGGCTTGCCGACCGCATGCACCATACACCCGCGGAGATGTCCGGCGGTCAGCAGCAGCGCGTGGCGATCGCCCGCGCCTTGATCAACGCCCCGCGGCTGATCTTCGGCGATGAACCGACCGGCAACCTGGACACGCGCACGAGCGAAGAGATCATGGCCATATTCCAGGAGTTGCACGCGGAAGGGCGGACGGTCATCATGGTCACACACGAGGAAGACATCGCGCGACATGCCCAGCGCATCATCCGCTTCCGCGATGGCCATATCGTGCAGGATGGACCGGTGGACTCGCCGGTCTCTGCCCGCGACCTGCTGAGGGAACTACCTGTCGAGGAAGACGAGGAAGAAGAGGTGACGCCATGAATCTCTGGGAGAGCATACTCGTCGCCCTCGAAGGCATTGCCGCCAACAAACTGCGCGCCACCCTCACCATGCTCGGCGTCATCATCGGCGTGGGGGCGGTCATCACCATGCTGGCGCTGGCGCGCGGGGCGCGCGAGCAGATGATGGGGCGCATCGAGCAACTGGGCACCAACGTGATCATCATCTTTGCCGGGCGTTCGCGCATGGGCGGCAGCCGCGCCGCCGGCGGCATGGGCAGCAGCCAAATGCTAACGCTGGAGGATGGCGAGGCCATCCTCGCCGAGTGTCCCTCGGTACAGGCTGTTGCGCCTGAAGTACAGTCCAATGCCCAGGTGAAATTCCAAAATCAGAACACCAATACCAACATTCTCGGCACGAACCCGGATTATCCGAGTATCCGCAATTTCACGGTTGCGGCAGGTCGCTTCTTCACTCCGGAAGAGGTGGATGCCTATCGCAAAGTGGCGGTGATCGGTCCCACCACCGCCGCCACCCTCTTTGGCGAGGACTCGCCGGTCGGCCAGCACATTCGCATCCGCGGCATCCAGTTCGAAGTCATCGGCTTGCTCGCCAGCAAGGGAGCGCAGGGCAGCTTCTTCGATCAGGATGATCAGATCATGATTCCCGTCACCACCGCCATGCGCCGCGTCATCGGCACGCAAAACGTCCGCGCCTTCAGCGCGCAGGCCACCTCCATGCAGGTCATGGCGCAGGCGCAAAAGGAAATCGAGGACCTCCTGCGCCAGCGACATCGGTTAGCGGAAGATGATGATGAATCGTTCATGGTGCGCAGCCAGGCGGAATTCATGGCCATGGCGGAAGAAACCAGCCGCATCTTCACCCTGCTGCTGGCGGGCATTGCCAGCGTATCCCTGCTCGTCGGCGGCATCGGCATCATGAATATTATGCTGGTGTCGGTCACCGAACGCACGCGCGAGATCGGCATTCGCATGGCGCTTGGTGCGCGGCGGCGCGATATTCAGGCGCAATTCCTCATCGAGGCGCTGGTGCTCTCGTTGTGCGGCGGCACCATCGGCGTACTCGCCGGCATACTCGGCACCATGATATTGAGCGCACTCTCCTTCTGGGAAACCTCCATCTCGCCGTCGTCCATCGGGCTGGCGTTCGGTTTTGCCGCACTGGTCGGTATCTTTTTCGGCTACTACCCGGCGCGACAGGCCTCGCGCCTCGACCCCATTGAGGCTCTGCGTTATGAGTGACACACCTTCCGGCTATCGGGGATACCTGCTTATCGGAGTATTGCTGGCCGCCATCCTCCCCGGCCTGCTCGCCTATGGCCTGGTCAGGATGCTGCTGGCCCCGCCGCGCTCTGTTGTGCAATCCCCTGTGCCACGCCCGGCCACCGACGATGCCCGCGTGGTGCATAGGGGAACCCCTGCACCCGTTGCGGCAGCCCCGAAAGACCGGCAACGTGAGAGACCGCCGGCAACCGGCGAATCGACCACGCTTTCACACGAGAGGAGAGGGTCATCCGGGAAGCGCGATTTTCCTGGCGAACGGGGCGTGCCGCCGCAAGCCGGAGCACACCCATCCGCATCAACGGTGGCGCCATCTTCCCGTCCGGCCAGTCGACAACCCGTGGCAGCGCAACCAAATGAAGACCGCCGCGCCGTCTTCTCCCTCGTGCGCCGGGTCATGGGCATTGCACGTTTGGAGGAGGAAGGACAGCAGCCACTCACGCCGCAGCAGGCGAAATCGATTCTCGCACTGCTCAAACCCCTGCGCACGCAGGCCACGCTCACCGGAGCGCAGGCGACGCGCGTGCTGAACGACTTGAACGCCCTCCTGACATCGGCACAGCGTGAGGAATTGGACAGCGCTGGAGAGCGCCGTCCCCAGGGTGATCGCCCTGTGGGGGGGCCGCAGAATATGGAAGGCCGACGCCCGTCTGGTCCACCGAGCGAGAGACGCCCCGGCGGCATGCGGGGGCCGGGGATGATGGAGGGCAACCCATTCAACCCGCCGGCAGACAATCCGATGGCCGCGCGCATGGCCGAACGCTGGCAGGCGCTGTATGCCGCACTCGAAGCGAAGGCGAAAGAGTGAGAGGATAACGAGGACCCATCCATGTCGTCACGCCAATATACGCTGGTGCTAATTATTATCGCCATCCTATCGGCCACCGCAGGCGTCGTAGTCGCGCTGCGCCAGCCGCGCCAGCCCGATGTCGCCGCCCTCTGGCAATCCTCCGAGCCAACCGATCGCCAGGCATTCGCGAGCACCGGTATGCCGGATTTCATGCTCTATCGCGAGCAGCATAAGTTCACGTTTCAATTGATGGCGCTCGCGAACGCCCTGCCCCGCCTCGCGCAGAGTGATAACCCGCTTTCCTCGGAGCAGGCGCGCGCCATCCTCGCCCTCCTTGAACCGCTGCAGGCACACCCCACGCTCGATCAGGAGCAGGCGCAACAGACGCTGCGCGCCATCCGGTTGGCGCTCACCGTTGAACAGCGCACTG
>JAGUZN010000392.1 GCA_020060775.1 Armatimonadota bacterium | reverse complement strand
CTTCCGCGAGGCGGTGTCGGAGCTGCGCCCGAGCTATATCCAGTGCCCGCGCTGTCAGACCTGGGTATGCCGCAAGGGCTGCTGGAACACCAAGCGCGGGTTGTGCAAGGAGTGCGCACCCGACCTGGGGGTGGAGATGTCGGCCGCCCAGGCGAACCGCGCGGTGGAGGAAGTGTGGGCGCATGCCTGCGTAGCGGAGGATGAGTTGCCGCAGGGCAAAGCGGCGTGGCGCGAGACGATCCTGGCCTCCTGCCCGCAGTGCGAAGCACCGCTGACGGGCCGCCTGAAGTTCTGCCCGGAATGCGGGGCGAACCTGCAGGCGAAACCCACCTGCCACGCCTGCGGGGCGGATGTGCCCGCTGGCGCGAAGTTCTGCCCGGAGTGCGGGGAGAAGGTGTGAGGGAAGAAGACAGGAGACGGAAGATAGGAGACAGAAGGGGGCCGCGGGGCGGCCCCCTTTTTAATGGCAGATTGCAGGTTGCAGGGGTTGGGGGGGCGGGGAGGAGGAAGACGGGGGGGTGGGTGCGAAGTAGTAACAGGTTGATTTTGCGATGGAGATGGGATGATGAGCGAGCAGTCCTTCACTTACCGTGATGCGGGCGTGGATATCGATGCGGGTGAGCGCGCGGTGCAGTTGATGAAGTCGCACGTGCGGCAGACGTTCACCCCGGCGGTGCTGGCGGATTTGGGCACGTTCGGGGCGATGTATGCGCCGGACCTGTCGGCGTATCGCGAGCCGGTGCTGGTGTCGAGCGCGGACGGGGTGGGCACGAAGCTGAAGGTGGCGTTCATGAGCGGGCGCCATACCACGGTGGGGCAGGATCTGGTGAACCACTGCGTGGACGATATTTTAGTGCAGGGGGCGCGCGCGTTATTTTTCATGGATTACTACGCGGTGGGCCGCCTGGACCCGCTGGTGGCGGCGCAGGTGGTGGAGGGGTTGTCGATTGCCTGCAAGGCGAACGGGTGCGCGCTGATCGGCGGGGAGACGGCGGAGATGCCGGATATGTACACGCCGGGGGAGTATGACCTGGCGGGGTTCATCGTGGGGCTGGTGGACCGCGCGCGCATTGTGACGGGGGCGGAGATGCGCCCGGGCGATGCGGTGATCGGCCTGGCCTCGAACGGGTTGCACACGAACGGGTACTCGCTGGCGCGCAAGTTGATCTTCGAGGTGGCGGGGCTGGGCGTGCACGATCCCCTGCCCTTCGACGAGACGGTGGCGGATGCGCTGTTGCGCGTGCATCGCTCGTATGCGCCGGCGGTGCATCCGCTGCTGGCGGATGGGCTGGTGCGGGGGATGGCGCACATCACTGGCGGTGGGCTGCCGGGGAATCTGGTGCGCAGCCTGCCGGAGGGATGTCGGGCGATGCTGTATGCCGACCGCTGGGAGACGCCGCCGCTGTTCCACTATCTGCAGGAACTCGGCCACGTGCCGGAGGAGGATATGTATCGCACGTTCAACATGGGCGTGGGGTATGTGCTGGTGGTGAGCCCGGCGGATGCGGAGGAAGTGATCGCGCGCCTGCGCGAGGCGGGCGAAACGGCCTGGGCGATCGGGGAGATCGCTGCCGGCGCGCGCGGCGTGACGATCGGGTAGTGTTATCACATGGTTGATGTGGGCGGGCACGAGGTACGGCAGTCAGCGCAGGCGGTTGCGCCGCGGGCGCGGTTTGCGCGGCTGGTGATGACCTCGTTGCCGATCTCGGTGGTGGCCACGCTGGCGGGCTTCGGCGTCTTCACCTTCGTCAACAATTACATCGTGAACACGCTGGGCTATTCCAACGCCCAGTGGACGGCGGCATCGCTGTGGCTGGTGGGAAGCATGGCGCTGTGGCCGTTCCTCATCACCGAGATCACGCCCCGGCTCGGGCGACGGCGGACGGTGGCGCTGGCGCTGGCCTGCGCGGCACTGTTCTTTGCCGCCATGGCCTTCACCACGTCGTTTCCCGTCATTTGCGGTTTGCTGATCATTATCGGCCTCGTCCTGCCCGTCAACGTGGTGGCCTGGTTTCCGATGGTGGCCGAGGTGGGCGGGGCGCTGCCGGGGCGGGCAATCGCCATTCACCAGTTCATCGGCGCGCTGGTGAGCGTGGTCACGCTGTGGGCCGGCAAGACACTGCTGCAGGGAATGTCGTATCAGCACGCGTTCCTGCTGTTCGCCGGGGTGTGCATGCTCTGTGCCATCATCTTCGCCAGGCAGGCGCGGCCGTTCGATGCGATTGCCCCGCGCCGGGTGGTGGGACTGCGGCAGATCCGGCGGGAGGATGTGCGCCGCCTGTTGTTTGGCCCGTTCCTGGTGATCGTGCTGCTCGGACTCAGCATGGAGCCGTTCAACTTCCACACGCTCAACCAGCTCTTCCCCAACCTCGCGCGCGACGCCCATCAGTTGAGCAACGGGGCCATCGCTGATGTGGTGGCGCTGGGGCGGCTGCCGGCGCTGCTGTCCTTGCCGATCATGGCGTGGATCATCGACCGCATGCGCCCGGTGCAGGTATATGGCATCTGCGTGCTGTGCGATGCGGCGTGCATCATCGCGCTGGGGCTGGCTGTTGGGGTGACGCCGCTCATTTTCGCCTACCTCGGCTTTTATCTCTTCCACGGTTTCGTGTGGGGATCGAACTCGGCAAGCGTGACGGCGGTGGTGCCGGCGCATTTGCGCGACGCGGCCTTCGCGCTGCTGTCGGTGTCGCAACTGGTGGCGGTCTTCCTGGTGGGGGTGTTCCACAACCGGCTGTTGACGGCGGGGATGTCGCTGCCGCAGCTCTTCGTGACCTGCGGGGTCATCGGTGCGTGCGCCGGCGTCGGACTACTGCTGTACTCGCTGCGCCTGCCGGCGAAGGGCTGACGGCGGATGGGTGCGCCCGTGATGACAACATGGGCTGTGCCGTGTACACTGTTGGGGAGATGACGGCCTCGACCCTCCCGGCCGCGTCGCACTTCCCAACAGGATAAAGGATATGCCATGGATTCCTCGTTGCCAATTGCTACTCGCGGTTTACGGCTGGCGTGTGTGACGCTCATCGTGCTCGGTTTGCTGGCCGCGGGATTCGCGCTGGTGCAGCGCATGCGCGCCGAGCGCTCATCGCGCGCGGTGGATGTGGTCGTCGACTACAGCGAGGTCGTTGCGCTGGCCGGCCGGCAGGGCATGCTGCCGATGGCCGTGTTGATGCGCCTGCGCGAGGCAGGGGCGACGGCCGTTGCGCTGCCGGAAGAGTCACTGGAGAGCCTGTGGAGCGATGGCGAGGTCAACATCACCGCGCATCCGCTGCCGTTTGGCGGCAAGTACCCCGCGGGCTGGTTGCCGAGCGACCAGGTCTTCGCTGTTGATGTCTCCAACCTGCTGTTGATCAACCAGGTGTGGGACGGGCTGCGTCGGGTGTACCCGGAGAACAATCTGCATGCCGACAGCATGCGTTCGGGCACATTGCCGTACCGTTTCCTGGTGCGCGGGCCGCGCCAGGATGTGGGGCAGTTGGGGCTGGGCCTGTCTCCGACGAAAGTGGATACGATCACGCGGGCCGGGCTGCGCGTGGTGCCGCGTTTGCGGGGGAATGATCTGGCGGCGAAGCCGGCGCTGGAGCGTTCGATTGCCGCGCTCGCCGAGATGATGCCGCTGCCGAAAGGGGCCGCCCAGCGCGGCGTGGTGATTTTTGACGGCGCCGCCCTCCCCGGCTATCGCGCGCTCATCCCCACGCTGGCGGAGTTGCTGAAACGGCATCAGTTGGTGTATGGCGCGGTGGAGTTCAGCAAGCAAAAGGGCGATGCGCAACTGGGGGCGAAGTTGCGCGGCCAATTGGTGCGCGTCCACAGTATTTCCGCCGAGGAGCTGGCGACCAACACGACGGGCCAGGCGATTCAACGCTTTGCGCTGGCGGTGAAGGATCGCAATATCCGCGTGTTGTACGTGCATTTTCCGCCGCTGACCTCTGACGACCCGCTGGCCACGGCGATGGCGTATGTGCAGCGGCTGGCGACGACGATCCGCCATGAGGGCTTTGTGGTGGATGTGCAGCGCCCGGCGCATCCATTTGCGCCGCTGTCGCTGCCGACGCCGGTGCTGGCGTTGCTCTTTGCGGGGTCGGGCGCCGGATTGCTGCTGTGGATAGTGACGCTGTTGCCGGCGGCATTGCCGCGGCGCATAGTCCTGCTGGGGTACGGCGTGCTCGTCATCGGCGTGGCCGGAGCGGTGGGGTCGGCGGTGGTGACGCCCGGGTTGGGCCGCACCCTGTTCGGTTTGTGCGCTGCGATCGGCTTCACCATGCTGGCGTTGACCTGGGCGTATCGGCGACTGCACATGCTGGCCGATGCGCATCCGCGCCAGGCGGTGCTCCCGGCGGTGGGCACATTGCTGTCGACCACGGTGATCACCGCGCTCGGCGGCCTGTTCATTGCCGGCATGATGGCGGAGACGCCGTTCCTGGTGAAGGTGGGGCAGTTCAGCGGGGTGAAGCTGACGCTGGCGGCCCCGCTGCTGTTATTCGGCGCGCTGATCGTGACTGACGGCGTTGCCCGCCACGGCGAGACGCTGGAAGCATATCGCCTGCGCTGCCTCGCCCGCTTGCGCGGGTTTCTCGGGCAGCCGGTGTACCTGTGGGGCATTGCGCTGGCCACGATCGGGCTGGTGGTGGTGGCGGTGGCGCTGCTGCGCTCGGGCAATGACGCGGGCGTGGGGGTGAGCAGCCTGGAACTGCGCTTCCGCAGCCTGCTGGAGCAATGGCTGATCGCTCGCCCGCGCACGAAGGAATTCCTGATCGGCCACCCGGTGTTCATCCTGGCGATAGCCGCCGCCGCGCGCGGATGGCGTTCGCCGGCGCTGTTGTTGCTGCTGGCCGGGGCGATTGGGCAGGTGAGCGTGGTGAACACCTATTGCCATGCCCACACCCCGGTGTTGCTGTCGCTCCTGCGCACGGTGAACGGAATCTGGTTGGGCGTGATCATCGGCCTCGCGCTCTGGCTGGTGCTGGGGTGGCTCACGCGCACGCGGCAGGAGCGGGACGCGGCGCCGGCTGCCGTTGAGGCGGATGCAGAATAGCGCGGCAGACTGTTGGTGAGAGGTGATATGGCGGCATGACAACGGTGCTGCTTTCGGGTTATTACGGGTTCAACAACATCGGCGATGAGGCGGTGCTCGGCGGCATCCTCGCCGGAATGCGCGCGGAGTTGCCGGAGGTCATGCCGGTGGTGCTGTCCGGCGATCCCGCAAGCACCAGTGCGCTGCACGGTGTGGAGGCGATTCCGCGCATGCAGCCGCATGCCATCTTCCATGCGCTACGCCGGGCGGACCTGCTGGTGAGCGGCGGGGGCAGCCTGGTGCAGGATGTGACCAGCGTGCAGTCACCCCTCTATTACCTGGGTCTGCTCAAACTGGCCCGGTGGACAGGGGTGCTGAGCATGGTGCTGGCGCAGGGAGTAGGGCCATTGCGCCGCCCCTGGGTGCGCCGGTTGACACAGCAGGTGTTCAATGGCGTACGAGCGATCACCGTGCGCGATGCGGGTTCAGCCGCGTTGTTGCAGGAGATTGCCGTCACCAGGCCGCCGGTGGAGGTGACCGCCGATCCCAGTTTTCTGCTCCAGCCCGATCACTCTTCGCGCGTTGACGACTGGTGGACGCAGCGCATCCCGCGCGGCCGG
>JAGUZN010000023.1 GCA_020060775.1 Armatimonadota bacterium | reverse complement strand
CGGGCTTGCGGTGACGCTGCTCGAGCGCAATCGCGAGCCGGGACGCAAGATCCACGTCTCCGGCAAAGGGCGCTGCAATATTACCAATGATACGGACATCGACGGCCTGCTGCGCAATATCCCGGGCAACCCGCGCTTCCTGCGCACGGCGTTCTACCGCTTTGGCCCGCGCGAGACGATGGACTTTTTCGCCGAGCACGGCGTACCGGTGAAGGTGGAGCGGGGCGGGCGCGTCTTTCCCGAGTCGGATGATGCCGACGACGTGGTGCGCGCGCTGATCGCCTTCTGTCGCGAGCATCACGTCCAACTGCGTACGGAGACCACGGTGAAGGAAATCGTGGTGGAGGAGGGGAGCGTGCGCGGCGTGCGCGATGCCGGGGGAGCGGTCCATCCCGCCGATACGGTGATCCTCGCCGTGGGCGGGGCATCCTATCCGGGCACCGGCTCGCGCGGCGATGGCTATCGCATGGCGAAAGCGCTCGGCCATGACATCGTGCCCATCCGCCCGTCGCTCGTGCCGCTGGAAACCGAGGAGCGCTGGCCCACCGAGGCGCAGGGGCTGTCGCTGCGCAATGTGGCGCTCACCGCCTTCCTGCCGGAGGGGAAGAAGGTCTATCACGACCTGGGCGAGATGCTCTTCACTCACTTCGGCGTGTCCGGCCCGCTGGTGCTCTCCGCCAGCCGCCATGTGGGCGAGCGGCCGGGCAGCCGCCTGGAGATCGACCTCAAGCCCGGGCTGGATGAGGAGGCGCTCGACGCCCGCCTGCTGCGCGACTTCACCGCGCACCACCGCAAGCAGTTCCAGAATGCCCTCGACGACCTGCTGCCCAAATCGCTCATCCCGATAATTGTCGCGCTGTCGCAGATCCCCGCGCAGCAGCCCGTCTACCAGATCACCCGCGAGGAGCGGAAGCGGCTGCGCCGCCTATTGAAACATCTCACCCTCACCGTCAAGGGCGCGCGCCCCTTCACCGAGGCCATCGTCACCGCCGGCGGGGTGAACACGCGGGAGATCGATTCGCGCACCATGCAGTCCAAGCGCATCCCCGGCCTCTACTTCACCGGCGAAGTCATCGACGTCGACGGCTACACCGGCGGCTTCAACCTCCAGATCGCCTGGTCAACCGGGCGGTTAGCAGGGGAGATGGTTAACACTACAGAACAGCAGACATGAGAGCACGCAATCCATATAGCGTGCGGAAAGGATAACTGTGCAGTGGGTAACTGTGTAAGAGGCTATGTAATAAAACGACACCAAGTCGTCACAGCTATTGCTGTTATCTGTGCAGTAACTATCCTGTTATTTATTACATATTCATCAGAAAATAATGCTAATAATGGCGACTTTCCAATGATTTGGGCCAGTATAAGTGGCTATCGGTTAAGTAGTGATGGTGGAAGAACCATAAAGAAAATAAGTTCCAAGTCACCATTCTTTATTGGCAAGGGAGGAATATACTATTTTGATGAAAGTGGATCAGTATTAACAATTCATGAAGTAGGATATAAGCGATCCATTATAGCAGATCTATCAAAATACTTACAAGACGTGACACGACGATTTGTTCGTGTCGAAGGCGGGATATTGCTGAACCTTAAAACAGGTGTAATATTTATAAATGAATATACTGGAGAAGTCACCAAATTACCTCGGGCAATACAAGCAAGAGCTTGTGTAAGTTCTTCGAGATTTGCAATACGTACAAGTAATAGCTATGAATTATTCAGTGCTAAGTCATTAACAAAAATTTCCGTTATCAATATACCGCGCAACTATGATTCACCTGTGTGGGACTATGATCCGGTCAATAACATCCTTTGTGTGTTGACTCGATCAAGAGCATCATTAATTTGTGCTTCAACCGGTACGGTCATTCGTGATCATGTAAATCCTCGACCGTCTGCTGTGCCAGAAGATATCTTTTTGCAAAGCGATACAAAGGAGCTGTTAGTCTCGGATTATCCTCCGATATTCATGCCACGAGAATTCCAAGTACGTGCCTATGACTACCGAGGGAGATTCCTCGGTGTGCGGTTACGCTCTTCCCAACCGATATATTCCCCCCATGTTATATGTGAGTGAAGAAGAAATCTCCCTGTTAACCGAGGTAACAGGGAGACGATGATCCGGTTTCGTTTGCTTCGTTGAGACGATGCTGGAGTCTTTCCCCGTTGCGACTTCATCAGGAGGCTTCGAGTTCAGGCAGGGATCCGCGTCGAAGAGGTAGAATACAAGACCAGGCGCTGATATACCGAACCTGGCGCTGTCTTTGAGCCTGAAAGGATCGCTGTCATGTTTTACCGCTGCACGTTGTTGCTACTGCTGCTGTGTTGCCTGTCACTGCCGGTTGCGGTGCTGTCGCAGGAGGCGGACGCGCTGGATGTTCCCCCGCCGGCGGAGACCGTCGAGCCGCAGGTGGAAACCGCCCCGCCGCTGGTGGTGCCTGAATCCATCCTGCTGTCCCAGCAATCGCACGTCCGCATTTCTCTCGTGCGGGATACCGAGGCGGATGCCACCAGCCTGCTCTTCAGTGGAGAGAGTTTCCACCAACTGGGTTCCCCGCACCTGTTGTTGGGGACATCGCTGTTTGATGTGCGTTTGCGCGGCGACAATGTGAAGATCGGCTGGCTGCCCCTCTCGCTGTACCTCGCGCCGGTGATGTCGCGCTCGACATTCGTCAAATCCGGCGCGGCGCGGGTGACGCGCTCGACGGAGACCGAAAGCGTGAGCGTGGATGACTACTGCACCGATGAGGTGACCACCCGCCGCTGCCGGGCGCAGACCACCGAGGCGCAGACCCGGGTGACCTATACCGACCTGATGGTGTACGGCGTGATGACGGCGAATTTCAACCATGTCTTCGACTGGGGGGCAGCGCCGTTTCGCACTGAAAACGACCGGGCGGGCGCCGGCGTGAGGTGGGCGCGGACGCACGATATCCCCGACGGCATCGCCTATGATGTCCAGCACGCCAACAGCATCGGCGTCACGCAGCCGAATGCCAATATCGAAGTGACGACCTACGGGCTGGAACTCACCCGCAGCATCACCGGCGGTGATCCGACCTGGTATCTGACCTTTATCATCGGCTCACAGCGCCAACCCCGTCCGAGCCGCTGGCCCAAAGTGCGTCTCGACTGGGATTGAGCGGAGCTTGCAATCTTGGTATTGCTGGATGTAGAACCGGCATGGGGATGGATGCCCTGGGCTAGCAAAGCCGAGCCCTTCAGGCTCGGGAGATAAGGAAGACCCCCCTCCTACCTCCCCCGTTGCGACAGGGGGAGGGAATGTTGCGAGCGTTCGTGGTGACAGCACAGCAGGCAGGGGTAAGCGGAACAGCGGCGGGTTAGCAACGATTCGGCTTTGTTTACTCCGCCACCGGCAGTGCGACGGTGATGGTGACGCCTTCCCCCGGCGCGCTGCTGGCTCGCACCCATCCCCCGTGCGCCTCCACCAGCAGGCGCGTCATGTATAGACCCAGCCCCACGCCGCGACGGCTGCTGTATGGCGCGGCGCCGGTCGTCTCGTACTTCTCGAAGATATGGGGAAGCACCTCCGGCGGGATGGCCGGCCCCCTGTTGTGTACATGGATCAATACCATGGCGTCTTCCCGCTCCCCGGTGACGGTGATCGCCGTGTTCGGCGGCGCGTATTTCATGGCGTTGTCGATGATGTTCGCAAAAGCCAGTTTGGTATATTCGGGGTCAATATCCACCGGTACTTCCGGCAGATCCCTGACAATGCGTTGCGCGATGCCGTGGTGGTAAACCTCCAGTTCGGCGACGAGATCGTCCATGAGTTGCGTGGTCAGGATCGTCCGGCGGTTCAGCAGCAGCCGCCCTTCTTCGAGTCTGCCCATCGTTAACAATGTCAGCACTAACCGGGATAACGCATCGGCGCTCCGGCTGATCGACTCGGCGACCGCGCGCTGGATATCGGGTTCCAGATCGGGATCGCGCAGCAGCGATGCGCCGGTTTTGATGGCGCTTGCCGGATTGCGCAGCTCGTGCGCGGTGAAGGCCACAAACTCGTTGCGCAACTGATCGGTGGCCCGCAACGCAGCCACCTCGGCCTGTTGCTGGCCCAAGCGCGTGAGCACGCGGAACCCCACGAGTATCAGCGCGAGGATGGTCAGGTTGGTGACGAACAGGACGAACGTACCGATGCGGCTCTGCTCGATGTTAGTGCGGATGATCTCCTCGATATTCGCCGCATGGAGGGCTTCGAGCGTCTGCAGGCGTGCTGCGGCCAGTTCGGCCTGCTGTTGCACTTCCCGCACCTGTGCGGGAGACGGGGACGGGGGCAGTGCCAGCGCGCGCTGGACGAAAACGTCATACGCCGCGAGCACTTGTTCTTGCGGCTCACGGCGCTCCACCTGCGCGAAGATCTCCGGGTCAGTGAGCAAGGCGCGAAACTCGGCGGCCTGTTCCCGGAATGTTGCCCGGTCCAGCGGCGCATAGACGCTTTGCGCGACACGCACTCGCTGCCGTTCCAGCAGAATCATGGCCTGATCGATCTGTTGAACGGTGCGTACTTGCCGGGTTTGCGTCTCCAGTACATGGTGGTGCCGGGCTTCGATGACGAACAGGAGGATACTCAGCCCGAGGATGAGCAGGGGGATGAGTATAAATATCAGGCGAACTATCCAACTCAGGCGTGTTCTGGGCATGATCCAACGCTCAGTATACCGACTCTGGATACTGTCAGGTTGCCTGAACCTTGCCCATCGCGGAAAGCTGGTACTGTGTTGTAGGAGACATCATGCATGACAGGTGGGAGACAGGCGCATGGCAACACGCACGACTCTCTGGCCGTTGGAGGCGGAAGCCCGTCCCGACCAGGCCCCGGTGGGACTGATCGAAACGATCAGGCAATGGCCCGGGATCATCTCGATCGCCATCGAGCCGGTGAGCGGAACGGTGAAACTGGTCTACGATGACGCGCAGGCAGATCTGCATCGCGTACGCCAATACCTTGCCGATCATGGTTATCCGACCGGCGGGGCGCTGCTGACGGATGAGGAGGCTGCCTGATGCCGGATGATCATGCCGGACACGAGGGCCACGGTATGCCCGGCGCCAGCGGAGCACCGGCACAGCGCACGGTCGAGCATGCGCACGGCGGAGGTCACCATGCGGGGATGGAGCAGGAGTTTCGCACACGTTTCCTCGTAACCGCCCTCATCACCATCCCGGTGCTCGTGCTCTCGCCGCTCATCCAGCAATTCTTTGGCTATACATTCACTTTCCCGGGGCGCGAATATCTGCTGTGGGCGCTGGCGACGGTGATTGCCGTCTGGGGCGCCTGGCCCTTCTACCGCGGCGCTGCCCAGGCGCTGCCCACCGGCACCTTCGATATGAATGTGCTGGTCTCGCTGGCGGTGGCCGCGGGGTATCTGTTCAGCACGGCAGCGACCTTTTTCTTCGTCGCTCCGGAATTCTACTGGGAAATCAGCACGCTCGTCGTCTTCCTGCTGTTCGGGCACTGGATGGAGATGCGCTCGCTGCGCGGGGCGACCGGGGCATTGCGCGAATTGCTGAAGCTCATTCCTCCCTCGGCGACCCGCCTCGTGGATGATCGTACTGAAACCGTGCCGACGGAAGCGCTGCATCAAGGGGATCTGCTGTTAGTACGCCCGGGCGACCAGGTGCCGATCGACGGGGAAGTGATTGACGGTGAAAGCGAGGTGAACGAAGCGCTGGTCACCGGGGAGTCCCGTCCGGTACCGAAAGGTCCGGGGGATACCGTCATCGGCGGCACGCAAAACGGGACCGGGGCCTTCCGCATGCGGGTGACCGCCACCGGCAAAGACACTGCCGTCGCGCAGATTGTTACGCTCATCACGGAAGCGCAAGCCTCCAAAACGCGCACCCAGCGGCTGGCCGATGTGGCTGCGCAGTATCTGACGATCATCGCGCTGGTCGTCGGCATCAGCGCCTTTGCCTTCTGGATCATCTTCACCGCGGAAGGCCTGGTGTTCTCGCTGCTCCGCATGGTCACCGTCTTCATCATCGCCTGCCCGCATGCGCTGGGGTTGGCGATCCCCACGGTGGTGATCATTGCCGGTACACTGGGGGCGCATGCCGGCATCCTCGTGCGCAATAACGAGGCGACGGAGACTGCCGTGCGCCTGAACAGCATTATCTTCGACAAAACAGGGACGTTGACGAAGGGCGAGTTCGGCGTGACGGATATCGTGCCGACGGGCAAGCTGAGCGAGCAGCAACTGCTGCAACTCGCGGCAGCGCTGGAAGTCAATTCCGAACATGCCATTGCCCGCGGGATCGTCCGTGCTGCTGAGGAACGGCAACTGGCGCGACCGGCCTCAACCGAGTTCCGGGCCATCCCCGGGCGCGGCGCGCAGGCGCAGGTGGAGGGCACGATCATCGCTGCCGGCAACCAGCGCCTGATGGATGATCTGGGCGTAGAAACGAACGCGGTCGCCGCGGAGGTAGACCGGCTGACGCGCCAGGGGAAAACGCTGGTGTACGTGGCCCGCAATGCCCGGTTAGCTGGCGTGTTTGCCCTCGCCGATGTCATCCGCCCTGAATCCTATCAGGCAGTGCGCGAGTTACGAGCGCTCGGCCTGGAAGTGGCCATGTTGACCGGCGACCATGAGAACGTCGCAGCCTATGTGGCGGATGCACTCGGGCTGGACACCTACTTTGCCCAGGTGCAGCCCGGACAAAAGGCCGAACGGGTGAAAGCCCTGCAGGCCCAGGGCAAGCGGGTGGGCATGGTCGGGGACGGCATCAATGATGCCCCCGCGCTGGTGCAGGCGGATGTGGGCATCGCCATCGGCGCCGGCACATCGGTGGCGGTGGAGTCGGCGGATATCGTGCTGGTGAAAAATGATCCGCGCGACGTGGTGAGCCTCATTCACCTCAGCCGGGCCACCATCCGCAAAATGAAGCAGAACCTGCTGTGGGCGACCGGCTACAACGTCATCGCCATCCCGGTGGCGGCGGGTGTGCTGGCGCCGGTCGGCGTGGTCCTTCGTCCGGAATGGGCGGCGCTCATCATGGCCGCCTCCACCATCATCGTCGTCATCAACGCCCTGCTGTTGCGCCGGACATCGATCGCCACGCCTCCCGCGCATGTTTCGCCGATCGAGCGACGCCCCCCAGGCAGTGATGAAGCAGGTCACCAACATCGCAAGGCCGCGTAGAACCTCCACCATACGTCGTGTATGTGATCTCCCCGATAATTCACGGAACGCAAGAGAATCGCTTAGTAACAGAAGACAACGAGCAGGAAGAACAGCACTCTTGGTGAGAGGAGTGATTTGATGCGCGCAACGATTCGGGCGACGGGTAATCTGCTGGGCATTGCCGGCCGCCAGCTACTGTCGAACAACATCGAAGCTTACGAGAATACCATCCCCGCCATGCTCTCGGACCGGCTGCGGAATCCGAAGTTCGCCGGCCCCGAGCACCCGCAGACCGGCGTCGCAGCCGAGTGGGAACCCAACGGCAACGGCATGCCTGGCTTCTCCTGCCGGTTGCTGCCGGGGATGTACCTGAGTGGGCGCGAGGCGCAACTGCTGCACAACTATCGCGAGAACCGGACCAACGGCATTCTGCAATGGCATGTCCCGGTGCGCGACGGCGAAACGTTCGAGGTCGAGCTGTGGGCGCGGGCGCAGCACCGTCCGGTCACGGTGACGGTCGAACTCCGCTTCCCCGGGCAGACGACGCCCGAGGCCAGCCAGGGCGACATGCGCGTCGACCTTGCGCACTGGCATCGCTACACCTGCCGCCTCGCCGCGCCTGGCGCTGGCCGGGCCTATTTCCAGATCAGCATCCCGGGCGACAGCCGCCTGGTGATCGACCAGGTGCACCTGCGCCCGGTGGGTGAACCGCACGTCAGCCGGGCGCTGCTTGACGCTTTCAACCATTTTCCCTGCCCCGTGCTGCGTTTCCCCGGCGGGTGCGTCAGTTGCACCTATCACTGGGAGCACGGCGTCGGACCGGTGCACCTGCGTCCGGTGTGCGATGACCCGGCCTTCAAGTACAAGGTCCACTACGATTTCGGCACGGACGAGTATCTGGAACTCTGTGCCGCACACAACATCCGGCCCTTCATCACCCTGAACACCACCACCGCGACGCCCGAGGATGCCGCCGCCTGGGCAGCTTACGTGCGGGAGTGGTATCGCGCGCGCGGGCTGGCGATCCCCTCCGCCTATTTCATGTTCGGCAACGAGAACTACGGCGTGTGGGAGATCGGCCATATGACCGGAGAGATGTACCTCGCCCAGCTGCGCGAGTTTGTCCCGCCGGTGCGCGCGACCTACCCGGAGGCGCGCATGGTGGCGATCGGCGAATTCGAGGCCGGCGGGTTGCGCGCCGAACAGACGACGCCCTGGCGCAGCCTCCTCCTCGCGCATGGCGCTGATCTCTTCGACACGCTGGCGGTGACCCGTTATGGCGGATGCGCGGATAACCTGCCATTAGCGGAGAGCATGCGGAGCGTGGCCGAGAACGTGGCCAATATGGAAGCCGACCTGCAACGGCAGGCACAGTCGATTCGCGACGCCAGTCTCGACCGCACCATGGGTATTGTCGAGTGGAACTTCTGGACGCGCGCGAGCCACAACGACCACAACGGCTTTTACGAGCCGAACGATATCCGCCACTGCCTCTACGCCGCCGGGTTACTTAACGCGTTCTGCCGCCAGGGCGAGATCATGGAACTGGCTAACTATTACTCGCTGGTCAACACCATGGGCATGATCCATCTCCATGACGGTATCGTGCAATTCTCGGACATGGTCAACGTCTTCATCCTGTACGCGCCGGCGCTGCCCGGCACGGTGCTGGAGTTGGCCTGCGATGCGCCGGCGCTGTCGGAGAACAGCCGGGTCGTGGATGCCAACGTGCTGCGGACCGATGCCGCTCTGTACGGCTTCCTGGTGAATTACAGCGCGACGGAGGCCGTGGACGTTGAACTGGCGGGGCTGGGGACGATAGTCGAGTCGCGCGGACTGTCGGCGCCGGCGATCCTCCAACCCGTGACCGAATTCGAGCCCACGGTCGCCGGCACGACGGTGACACTGCCGCCGATGTCGCTTGTGCGGGTGCGGATGGCGGGATAATCAGGGTGTGGGGACGGGGGCGGCTTCTTCCGCTGCGAAGACATTGCGCCCGCGCGTTTCCCGCAGGAAGAAGGCGCTCACCAGCGCGATGAGTGCGAGCGCGATGCAGATGAGCAGGGTGACGGCATAGGCCTCGCGCGGGTAGATGATCGCGGTGGCGGTGGTGACGGCGGCATCGCGGAAGCGATCCATCACGCTGCCGGCCACCGTGGTCAGCAACGCCACTGCCACGTAGCACATCCCGTTCGACACACCGATGGAGGTGCCGACCGCCTCCGGGGGATTCAACTCCTTCATCAGCGTACTCCCCAGCGGCGAGGCGATCATCGACAGCGCCAGCAGGATGTAGGCGAGCAGGAACCAGCCGGTGCTGTTGATGCCCAGGTGCAAGAGTACAAGCAGCAACCCGCACCCGGAAATGACACAGATGACGGCGGCGATCATCAGCGGTTTGCGTTGATCGCTGATGAGGCGGGGGAGGAAGCCGCCGGCCAGCGCGGCTGCCATGGAGACGAGCATCATGATGAAGGTGATCGAGGCGGCCAGGCTGGAGGACATGCCGCAGTAATCGAGCAGGAATTTTTTACCGATGGTGGCCTGCAGCAGGAAATAGATGGAAAAGGTGAGCGGCAGCACCACCAGCAGCGGCCAGGTGGAACGGTTGGCGAGGATTGCCTTCACCACCAGCGGCGAGGTGCGGCTGGCGTACTGCATGACGTCGCGCGTTTTGCGAAAGAGCAGCATGGCGACGATCAGCGCCAGCGAGCACAGGATCCCCGCGCCGAGCATCGACCCGCGCCATCCCCACTGACTGACCGCGCGCTCAAAAGGAAAGGTGCCGGCCAATCCCCCCACGCACCCCAGGAACACGGTGACGCTCAATAATTGTGAGAACAGCCGCGGGCCGTAGAGCATGTCCACCGCTTTGATGACGCTCAAGAAGATCAAGCTTGATCCCAATCCCACCAACCCGCGCGCGACGTACAGGAAGGGGATGGTCGTGGCCAGCGGGAAGGCGATGGCGCCCACGCAGAGCAGCAGCCCGCCGATGACGATGACGCGCACCGCGCCCAAGCGGTCGTTGAGCATGCCGGCGAAGAGTTGCATGCCACCGTAGATATACAGGTAGATCGCCCCCAGCGCGGTGATGGCGCTGGCCGAGACGCGAAAGGCGGACTGGAGCTCATCGAAGATGGTGCCCGGCACGGCGATGCGGTGGAAGTAGGCGAAGAAATAGATGGCGTTCATGCAGGCGAAGATGGCGAAAGCCGCCTGCCGGTGTTGGACGGCAGGCGCAGGCATACGTTTCGGCGTGATCGTTTGGGAGCACATGATCGGTGGCGGATTAACCGCACGGGGATTGTACCCTGTTAGGTACGGGGTGTCAATTGACGCGGGCGGGAGGCGGTGGACCCGCCTCCCGGTTCCGCGAAACCCAAATGTGCAGGATGGTCACCGCACGCCCTTCTCGCGTAAGAACGCCGCATATTGCGCATCGCTGACCTTGATGTGATTCGTCAGCCAGTTGCGCAGCGTGTTCATCAGGCTGATGCTGATAGTCGCGTTACCCTCGGTGTACTTCTGCTGGAACTCCTGCACCTGTTGCACCAGCGCCTCGTGCTGGGATTTATGCGCAGCCAATTCTCCGTACCTGTACAGGCCGAGCATGCGCTCTTCGTAGCCGAAGTGATTCTTCGTATAGGCAACCAATGCATCCAGCACTTTACCAAGCACCTGTTTCCCCTGTCCGGCGCGCATCGCATCGTGCAGGTCGTTAGTGAGATCGAAGAGACTCCGGTGCTGCCGGTCGACCTCCATGATACCCACCTCAAACGAGGCATCCCAGTTCAGAAACGCCATGCTGGCAATCCTCCTGGCTATTCTTACCTTAGAATGTTGAGTGTTTCCATCAGACAGGTGGATGTTTGCGGAAAAATGGGTGGAGGAGGGCTGGGCAAATAACACCGGGGGGCGCATGTGTCGCCCCCCGGTATGCATGGCGTATGACGGAGCTATCAGCGTGCGACGGGTTGCAGGGTCAATTTGCCAAGTCGCGCGTTCACTTCGTCGGCAAAGCGGTTGATGTAGACCTGGGCGAAATCACTGATGTCCAGCGACGGGTCGGCGATCAACGGGGTAAGGTCCATGGCGAAATTGAGCTGGGTGGCGGTGTCCACGCCGTGCGACGCAAAGTAGGTGGCATGCGCGCGGCGACGGCCGAGCGTAGCCAGGTCATAACGCTTTCCCCCGCAAATCTGGCTGTCGAACACGCCGAGCAGGGCGGCGGCCAGATTCTCGTGCGCGGAGACATCCAGCGGCACCTTGTCCTCGTCAGCCATCCAGTCGAGGTCGCGCCAGACCTCGCACCCGAGCACTTGCTGCGGGTGCAGTTCCGCCGGCAGTTCGCGGATCGCCTGGATCGTCTTCACCGCCACCCCTACGTGGGTGTCATGCTTGTCAGCCAGGTTGTGCGTGTAGACCACCGAGGGCCTGGCGGCAATGAGCAGCGCTTTCAGATCCTCAACGACCTCGCGGTTCGCCGCATCCTTCACCGCGCCGCTGGTGTAATCCAAACGGCCGAGCGCGCCGAATTCGCCCACCACGGCGGCCTTCTGCTGCTCCAGGCGGCGGATGGTCATCATCTGCTCGTCCGTGTAGTTGGCGTACAGATCATCGCGCGGGCTGCCGCTGCCATTGGTCACCGTGACGCCGCAGAACCACGCGCTGTCGCTGCCGAAACATTGCAGGATGCCGTGGTAGGCCATGATCTCGATGTCGTCCTGGTGGGCGGCGATCGCCATGTGCGTGGTGCGCGCCAGCGCGGCATCGACGGGCTGGCTATCCGGGATAAACAGATCAGCGGAGGGCACGTGGAATTTCATTGGACTTTCTCCTTGGCGAGTTCGGGCAGGCTAGCGGCGGCGATGGCCTGGCCGACGCGGCGATTTGATTCGTCGGGCAGATTGACCGACACCTGGGCGGCCAGCGCGGGGAACTCGACCTGCAGCACTTCGCGCGCCTTGTTCAGGATGATGTTGCCGCCTTCGCCGGAGGTGACGCGCCCGAGAATGAGCGCGTGCTTCAACTGGTAGAAATCGGCGTAGTGCGCCAGCGCGTAGCCCAGGTAGACGCCGATGGTCTCGTAGATCAACGCCGCGCGCGCCTCGCCTTCGCCCATGAACTGCTGCACCGCTTTCAACTGCTCGGGGAAACCGAGCGTGCGGTCCACCGGCAGGTCGGCAGCCGGGATGAGACGGGCGACCGCCTGCTGCGACAGGTATTGCACGCCACAGCCGATGTCGCCGGACCATTCGTCCGCCGGGGCGTTGGGGCTGGCATCGATGGGGCCGAAGGCCAGTTCGTTCAGCCAGCCGGTGATGGCGCCGTCGAGGTTCACGTAGCCGCCCGCTTCGCTGGAGCCGAGGGCCACGCCGATGACGCCGGTGTCGTCCAGCGACATGGCGCCGGCCAGCGCGGTGACATCGCCGTCGTTCACCACTTCCAGCGGAATGCCGTTCCACGCTTGCTGGATTTCCAGAAAGAGGTTCTTCACGCGGGTCTCGAACTGCTCGGCGGGCACGCCGCGGAAGAGGGAGGCGATCATCACGCGGTTATTCACGAAGATGCCCGCGGAACTGACGCCGATGGCATCCACGCGCGGCATGTGCGCGGCGGCGGTGCGCATGGCGGTCATGATTTCGTCGAAGTGATACTGGGCATCGGTCTGCGGCCGCGGGTCCCAGACCACCTCTTCACTGTAGACCGCTTCGCCCTCGATGACGGCGGCGACTTTGCGATCGGACGCGCCGGCGTCGAAGCCGATGCGGCAGCCTTCCAGATGCCCGCCAACCTTGGAGGGCGCGAGTTTGGCCGACGGCACGTCGGCGGCAGCGCAGGCCACCACGGTGAACGGCTTTTCGTAGACGCGGCCCATCACGTCGGCGTCAAAGGCGCGCGCGCCACCGGGCGCATAGGTGGCGGCAATGGACTCGCCGATCTCGCGCGGCCCGCCGATGTACAGCTTCCAGCCGCCGTAGAACCAGAGCAGGCTTTTCACCAGGCGTTCGACATAGGCGGCATTCGCATCAGCGCCCTGCGCGTCGGGGGCGAAGACCTTAGTCTCATAGCGGGAAAGCTGCCCCGCGCCGGCTTCCAGGCCGATGACCAGCGGCACGCCGTGCCTGGAGGCTTCTACCGACCGCAGGTAGGCCTGGTTGGCCAGCACGAGCGGGCTGAAGTGCTCATCCAGCGGCGGGACGACTTTGGGCGGGATCAACATGAATGTGGATGCCATGACTCACCTCGGGTTATGGATCGGTCGGCACAGCGGCGCAGATGGCACTTGCGCCGTCATCCGCAGACCGGCGTGTTGTATTGATTACGAGGCGGTGTTGCTCTCTTACCGCACGGTAACAGCAGCCACTCGTGCCTCGCATTTATATAGTAATCCAACAGCACCTTGTTTTGCAAGCGGTTTCCGCAGCGGCGATTGTCAAATATTCGCCCGCAGGTCGATCGATTGGGCAATGGAGGGGACAGGGAGGGGAGACCGGACACAAAAACGCCCCGGCGACGTGATCGCCGGGGCGTGGTTGCATGACTGGTTGCGGGGCACTTATTTGGCGGCGATGGCAATGCCCAGCAGTAGCGAGAGGATGTAGGTGGTGGTGCGATCCTTCTTCTGCCGCTTCATGATCTGTTCATCGGTGGCGCGGGACTCGTTGTCGCCGGTCTCGCGGGCCATCCGCTCCTGATCGAGGTTGGTGCGTTGATCGGCCAGTTCCTTCTCGTAGGCAGCGCGCATGTCGGCCATCTCTTTGGCAAAGCGGGCTGCCTGCTCCTCCAGCGCCTTTTGCAGGGCGGCGTCCTTTTCGGCCATCGCCTTGCGCAGGGCTTCATCACGTTTGGCGAGTTCGGCCAGCAGGCGCTGTTCGGTTTCCGCCAGTTTGGCCTCGACCGCCTTGCGCGCGGCAATTTCCGCATGCAATGCGGACTGGGTCTTCTTCAGGTCCAACTGGGCGCGCGACAGGTCTTCCTGCAGCACCAGGTTGGCTTTCTCCAACTCTTTCACGCGCTTTGCGGTGGCTTCCGGCGTCTCGGCAGCCAGTGCCGGCAGTGTTAAACAACAGAGCAACAGGCTCACAAGCAGGGACAATCGCATGGCAGGTCTCCTTTTGTACTGTGACGGCGATGAGTCTATTTCGTTTCAGTGAGCACGTCCACGCTCCCGGCGGAAGCGCCGACCGGGCGCTCCTGGCCTTGCTCGTCGATCAAGACGACATCGGCCAGGGTAATGGCGGTCTTCCCCGGTTGTACGGTAAAGAACTTGATGGTGGCCAGATTGGCCTCGGCCTGGGTGATGGGGACGGCACCGGTGCGCTTGCCGGTCACAACCAGCACGCCCACCTGGCTGTCGTCATATTCCCAATCGGCGAGCAGCCGGCCCTGGTCGACGAACGCGCGGCCGCGTGACACGTCGAAGGGCTGCACCACGGCAGGATCATACTTGATGACGAAGCGCATGCCGTAGAGCTGTTCCGCCGGCGCCATGTTCACCTGCATCGGAATGATGGTGGGGCGGCGGCTGGTGACCAATGGCACGGTTGTGCTATTGGGGAAGAGGTGCACGTGCGGTTCGGGCACGTTGACCTGCAGGGCATGGCTAATGCTGTTGCCCTCGACGTTGGCGCTCTCCGCTTTCAGCAGCAGGTTCACGGCGCCGCCCTTCTTGCCGGTGGGCTTCACCGTCCAACTGGCCTGCACCGTGTCGTCCGGCGCGAGCGCGGCAAAGCGGAACTGCTTCGGATCGGCCGGCGTGTTATTCTGCTTGTCCCAGAGCATGAGAGAATCGGGCAGTACCAGCGACAGGGTGACATCGCGCGCTTCCACGATATTGCCGGCTTCGTCGCGGCTCTTATTCTGCAGGTAGCCGGTGATGTCGAAGGACTGCGTGCGCTCATGCTCGAAGGTAGTTTCCGCCGGCGCGGTGATGCCCAGCGTGAGGTGCCCGGCCTTCACCGTCATCTCGCCCAGACCGTAGTAGGTGACGAGCACCAGCGACTTGCCCGGCTCCAGCGTGATCGGATTCCATACCTGGGCAGCGGCGGTATCGGGATCGACTTCGCCTTTGCGGATGAAACTCTGGTCAGGCGCGAGTTCGGGAATCCACGGCTCGTCGGCCAGCGTGCCCCAGTCGGCGAAGACCACCTGATCCGGCGGGGTGGTACGCCCGCCGCGCAGCGTGCCCTGCGAGATGACTGTCGGGTTGGAGAGGTCGTCGAACGCCTGCCAGTAGTCGGGAATCTCCGTGCCCTGGGCGCGGGTGGCGGCGCTGATTGCCAGGCTGCCGGCGCGGATGGGGGCGCCGTCATTGGCGCCGCACATGGTGTCGAGCATCACGCGCATCCCCACCTGGTGGGCGACGGTGTCATTATTCTCAATGCGGTAGGTGATGCCCGCGGTATCCAGCATGCGCGTGCTTAAGCCGCGCACAAAGGTCAACTCCTGGGTCACGGCAATCTCGCCGAACTTCGTGGTGCAGAGGATCTTGTCATCCTTCACTACGGGTTCGCCGACAACTTCGCCATACAGCGCCGACTGGCCGGCGCGGCGGTCACTGGCGCCGCCGAACGCATAGGGTTTCCCGTCAATGAGCACGGTGGTATAGCTGGTCCACGGGGCGCGATCGCCGAAGATCAGGTGCTTATCCTTGCTGGACGGCCGGCCGGGATCGCCGCCGGTGGTGCGGATGGAGAAGCGTCCCGCCTCATTCGGCCCGCGGTTCACGGTGATGCGAATGAATTCGTTTTCAATGGAGACGAACGGGCTGGGCGGCTCCTGCGCCACGGTGATGGCCCACGCCAGCGCCAGCAAGGCAGTGAGGATGGTGAATTGTGCGACGATGCGAACACTCATAGCGGGATGACCTTCACCTTTCCGTTGTAGAACTCGAATCGCAGGCGAGCTGTGCCCGCCACCGCGGTCCCCTTATCCATCGCCGACCGGAACGACCACCGGGCGGCGGTGATGCGCGCCGCGTTATCCAGCACGGGGTGGCCGGAACTCTGCTCGACGGAGGGCGCGCCAGCCACGCTGCCGTTGGCAGCTATCGGTATGGCGATGACCACTTCGCCCTCCAGGCGGCTTTCCTGGGCAAGCTTGGGATATCCGGGTACTGGTCCACCGCCCTCGGCTGCCGCGCCATAGCTCGGGCCGGTCGGTTCAGTCGCCGTACCCTGCGTACCCGTACCGCCCTCCTGCCCTGGCGGTGCGCTCCACTCGCCATTTCCTGCGCGCATGACATCCGGCGGGGCCACCGGTTGGGTGCCTTTGCCGGTTTCGATGGTATTGCCTATGCCCGGCCCG
>JAGUZN010000284.1 GCA_020060775.1 Armatimonadota bacterium | reverse complement strand
GTGCCCTGGGCTAGCACATTCGAGCCCTTCAGGCTCGAGGAAAAGGAATGGCCCCCACTGTTCGACTTCCTCCTTCGCCAAGGCTATGGAGGACAAGCTATTGCACTCGCTCACAGCCTACGATCCTACCCTCCCTCGTTGCGACAGGGGATGGGAAAGCGCTTTCCGATACGCGAAACGCCAAACGCCAAACGCGACCTGAACAAGGACCGTGTCGGAAGGCACGGCACAACGTGACGACCCGCTACAGCTGGCTGAGGACGGGTTCTCCCTCAATGAATAGGCGTTGTAGACGAAGGCGTTGTTCGAGCCAGAGGGTATGCCGGGCTTTGTCGGGCTGTTGCTGCTGCTGTTCGACGAGGAGTTGACGCGTCGTCTCCTCTCCGGCACGGTCATCCCTGGTGTGCCGGAGCAGGAGCGTATGGAAACCCGCGGCGCGCTGGCCTGCGTGAATTACGTCACGCTCTTCGAGGGCGACTCCCCGGCCCCGTGCTCGCGGTCCTGCAGCCGCACATCTTCTGCACGGGCGCCGGTTATGCGCCGGGCAGTGGAAAACCCCTCCCCCCGCAGAAGTCGAAGCGGTGAATGCCTATGGCGGCAAGACCGCTTTCCTCCCGCTCATCCCGGGCAACTCCACCACCTTGGTGATTGCCCGCGTGCAGCAGCGCATGCTGTGCGCTGCACCATAACGTTCACAGTGTCTGGTAAAACGCCGCCAATTCCCGTGCCAGCCTGTGGGCATCGTGATAGCGTTCGACATACGCTCGCCCTTGTTCGCCCAGCAGTCGTCGGCGTTGGCCGTCAGTGAGTACGGATGCGAGTACTTCCGTCAACGTGTCTTTGGTTGCATTGACGATGGGCAGGTCCGGCGGATACTGCTGCTGCAGTGCCGGCTTGATGTAACACACGACCGGCTTGCCGAGGGCCATCGCTTCCAATGCGGCCACACCGTGGGCTCCCAGCACAAATTGATCCAGGTAGATGTCGCAGGACTCCATCAGGCGTCGCGCTTCCAGGTAGGGCATATGCTGTACGAGCGTGAACTCAAAATCGTGCTGTGTGCGCAACTGCTCCACGGCAGCCAGCACTGCCGGCGTGCCTTTGGCATGCACGCGACTGGGGCTGTGAATGACCAGCGGTCGGCGTTGTTGCGGGTCGACGTAGTGCGGGATGTAATCCGCCAGGTAGATGCGATGCTTGATGCGCGTGACCTCGGGGAATAAGTCCGGCTGTACGTAGGGCAGCAGGGCATCATAGGGGATGATCACTTTGGCGCCATAGCGCGCAAAGATCTGTTGGTGGCGGCGCGAGGCATGCAGCGACTCGTACTTGTATTCATACAGCTTCGCCTTCCAGACTTCAGCGTAATAGGGGTTATCCGCCATCTCGATCTCCGGGATGCGGATATCCGCGCCGCCGTATTCCACCACCATCTTTTTGCCCAGCCGTTGGGCATGGCGCAAGTCCAGCGCATACGGCAGGCCACGGCGACAATACCAGTGCACGATATCCGCCCAGGCAATCGCCTCGAAAACGATGCGCTGTCGCTCTCTTGTCGACCGTAGAAATCCACCAAGCGATTTCTTATTCACGTCTGGAATAATCTCGATCGCTTCATTCGAGGTGATGAGGCCGGGAAAGGCCAGGCCGCGAGCCTCAACACCGATATCGCACAGCGCACGCACGGTATCCGTGATCTGGGATGCGACGTTCAACGGTAAATGCAACACACGCATGGGCTACTCACGATCGTAGTGGAATGATTGCCTGTTTAGGGAGTATTGCCATAAGTAAATGGTGAAGCCGATGGATTGTCAAGTACATTCCACAGAAGCGTTAGCTCTGTCACGGAAGGGTTCGCACCGTTGATCGCGAACTATATAACGGAAATCGTGACCCGGCACAGCGCCGTGGAGGCCATCATGGGCGTGAGCGCCATCATTATCGCCAAAGATGAAGCAGACCGTATTGGGCCATGCCTGGAAAGCGTGAACTGGGCCGATGAAGTCATCGTCGTCATCGATAGCGCAACGACGGATGACACGGAAGCCCTGTGCCGACAGGCCGGCGCGCGCGTCGTTCTGCAGCCATGGCAGGGGTTTACCCGCCAGTGGCAGACCGCTCTGGATGTGGCGGCCTCGGACTGGGTGCTGATGCTGGCGGCCGATGAGCGCGTGAGCGCAAATTTGCGTGATCAGATTCAGACGGTTTTGCGGAAAGACCCACAGTACACGGCCTATCAGGTGTCGATCTGCCGGATCTTCTGGGATCGACGCATCCGCAGTGAATACCCCAACTACCACATCCGCCTTTTCCGTCGCGGGACGGGGCGGATTGCCGTGCGGCGCGTGCATGAGGCCTGGGAGCCGCATGATTCAACGGCGGTCATTGGCACACTTTCCGGTGATATCCTGCACTATAGCGACCGGGATCTGACACACTGCATTCGCAAGTTCTGCCGGTATGCTGAACTGGGTGCCGAAGAGGTTGCGCAGAAGCGTCCGGTGCGCAGCCTGGTCCCCGCCGTCGCGCACGCTCTCGGCGCTTTCCTTAAATATTACGTCTTAAAAGGCGGATTCCGCGACGGGAGTGCCGGTCTGGCCTATCACCTGGGCATCGCCTTTTACGAGTTCTACAAATACGCGCTGGCCTACGAACGCTCACATCAGCTCTCCACCCATGCGGTTTCAAGTTCTGCAGCACTGCCTTCAGCGACGGAAGGATCATAATGCGCGTACTCCATTTGCCGAATAATACTGCATCGCAAATCACGGAGACGGTGCTGGCTCTCCGCGACATCGGCATCGAAGCGCGGGGTCTCGCCCATGCCGGTCACATCACGAGCAACGAAACCATCGAAACGATTCCTGCGCGCGATAAGCGTAATCTCCTTACCTCGCTTCGCTCTTCGCGCCAACGACGCGAGGCGATCTACGCCGCTATTGACTGGGCGGATGTCATCCACTGGTACTGCGGACCGGCGCTTTCACGTGCAGATGATGTACGGTATGCACGCCGACAGGGAAAGAAGCTGCTCGTTGAATTTCTGGGTGCAGACATCCGCGTCCCGGAAATCGAACGGCAAGATAATCCCTATTACGCCGAGGTCTACGATGCCGGACTCTGGGAGTACACCGGCATGGAATCGGCCGGATCCTCTCGCCGGCGTCAGCGAGCATTTGCCCGCCACGGAGCCCAGGTACTGATCCCTTGCCCTTCGTTATTGCCTTTTGTACACCCCGATCTTTTCCCGGTGATCCACCGCATGCGTCAACGCATTAACCTCAGGAACTACACTCCCGTGTTCCCCGACCCTGCCAACAAGCGTCCACTGGTTATCCATAGCCCAAGCCAGCTACACGCCAAAGGTACGCCGTCGGTGCTCGAGGTTATCGGGAACCTGCAAGGCCGGTTCGACTTCGACTTTCGCTTGATTCACGGAGTCCCTTACGCGGAGGCGCAAGCTATCATGCGGTCATGCGACGTCATGGTGGATCAGTTTGTGGTCGGCGCACATGGCGTCGCCGCGTTGGAGGCAATGGCTTTGGGGAAGCCGGTGGTCTGTTACATCAAGGATACGATGGTCACTCGTTATCCCCCGGAGATGCCGATCGTTAATGCGAGCAAGACAACACTCTTAGAGGTGCTCGCCGGACTATTGGCCGATGGTGAACGACGCCGCACCCTCGGCGAACAGGGACGCCAGTATGTGGAGCAATACCACGATGCGGTTCGACTGGCACAGGAACTAGCCGAGATCTACCGCCAGTTGTAATGCTCATACTATGCCGGTATCGTGTGCCGTAGAAAGCGCGCGGGGTTGCCGACCATGACGCTGTTGGGCTCGACATCGCGGACGACCACGCTGCCCACGCCGATGAGCGAGTTGTCGCCAATGGTGATCTCCTGACGCACCATGGCTCCCGTCCCCAGGTAACAGCAGCGCCCGACCTGCACCCGCCCTGACAGGAGCACGCCGGTCGCCAGGATGGAGGCTTCGCCAATGGTCGTATCGTGGTTTACCACCGAGTTGGCCAGCACGGTCACGTGATCGGCCAGGCAGCAATCGGCCGTGAGCGTGCAATGCGGATATATGAAGACACCCGCACCAATCGTGCTCCACGCTGACACGCTGGCCGTCGGATGCACGAGGGTGAGGAAACGTTCGCGCGGGAGCTGCAGGCGCGTGAGGATCTCCGGGCGCTTCCAGAAGGTGCCAGGACTGCCCAGGGCGGAAATCACCAGTGCCTCGGCATATTCCTGCACTGCCGCCAGTGGACCCAATATCGGCGTGCCATGGACATCCTTGCCATGCAGTTCTGGATTGTCGTCCAGCAACCCCAGGCAGGTATAGCGCGGGGAAATGGCGTTAATCGCCTGCAGGCAGTCGAGCATATCGACGGCCGTGCCACCCGCACCCAGGATGAGGACAGGGGTCATGACGACACTCCTCCTCCCACCGGCATTGCGTCGAGCACATCGGCGAGGGTATCAACGACCAGCGACAGATCGTCTTCCGTCATTTGCGCGTAGAGGGGCAGGGTGAGCGTCTGGCGGAAGAGGCGATGCGATACCGGCAGATCCCCCGAGGTGTAGCCGTACGTGCGCTGGAAGAAGGGCTGTGCGTGCAACCCGTAGGTGCCGAGCGTCGTCTCGATGCCGCGCTCGCGCATGCGCCCGATCACCGCATCGCGGTTAATCGCTTCGTCCAGCACCACGACGTACGACTGATAGGTATGGACACACCCTTCCGGCTCGCACGGGGGTGTGACGCCCGACACGTTATGCAAGAGGGCGGTGAGATGCTTGGCCAGCACGCGCTTGCGCTCAATGATCATCGGCAATTTGCCCATCTGCGCCACGCCCACGGCCGCCTGTAAATCGCTCATGCGGTAGTTGAATCCGGCGTCCTCGAACGAGAGATAATAGTCGCCGCGCACCCCGCCATGCGTGCGCAGTACGGCAATGCGCTCGGCAAGTTCCGCGTCGGCAGTGATCATCATCCCGCCCTCGCCGGTGGTCACCGATTTGCGTGGATGAAAGCTAAAGCAGCCGATCTCCCCCATGGTGCCGCAGTACCGCCCGTGATAGCGAGCGCCCAGCGCGCAGGCGGCATCCTCGATGACCGCCAGCCCGCGTTCACGGGCGAGCGCCAGCAAAGGATCCATGTCAGCGGAAAGTCCGAAGGGATGTACCGGCATGATCGCACGCGTGCGCGCGGTGAGTCGCCTGGCGACATCATGCACATCGAGGGCATAGGTCTCGGGGCGGACATCGGCCAGCACGGGGATTGCCCCCTGCTGCACGACGACATTGGCGGTGGCCGGAAAGGTAAAATCCGGCACTATCACTTCATCGCCTGGTCCGACACCGAGCACGACCAGCGCAAGGTGTAGTGCGGTGGTGGCCGAGGACATGGCATAAGCATGCGGTGCGCCGATCATCGCGCACACGGCCTGCTCCAGTTGCGCGGCGTAGGGGCCCTGCGTCAGGTATCCCGACTGCAACACTGCCTGCACGGCAAGCAGCTCATCATCATCAAACCAGGGAATCGTTAATCGCATCACTTGGACAGGTCCCGTTTCTTCGCTGGTTGTTATACGCCGACCAACACCGTGGTGTCCATTGCATGGAGATACCAGCGCACGGTCTCCGCCAACCCCTCTTCCAGACTGACTTGCGGCGTGAAGTCCAGCAATTCGCGCGCCAGTGCCGTGCCGCCGAGATGGCGGCGCACATCGCCCGGGCGCGGGGCGACATGCTCGACCGGATGGTCATCGGCATCCAGCAAGTGCAGCAGGATTTTCACCAGGGTGTTCATGCTGCACTCATGTCCCGAGGCGACATTGACGATGCGCCCACGCGTGCGCGGCTCGGCGTACATGCGCACCGCGGCCTCTGCCGTGTCGCCGGCATAGATAAAGTCGCGCGTCTGCTCGCCGTCGCCGAAGATGTGCATCGGCTGACCGGATTGCACGCGCGTCACCACCACCGGAATGATGCCGGCATAGGTCCCGGCGTTCTGGCGGGGGCCATAATTATTGAAGGGTCGCAGCACGGCGATATCCAGCCCAAAGGTGTGCCAGTAGGAGAGCGCCAGGTAATCGGCAGCGATTTTGCTGGCAGCATACGGCGTGCTCGGCACCAGCGGATGCCCTTCGTCAATGGGCACATACTGGGCCGTGCCGTATGCTTCGGACGATGAGAAGTGTATCATCGTCTCGAAGCATCCCTCGCGCATCAACTCGCAGATGACGCCGGTGAGGTGCTGATTTTGCGTGAAGGCCCACTGCGGGCGCTCGAGTGAAGTCGGCAGGGGAATGACCGCCATGTTGTACACGACCTCGACCCGCTCATCACGCAAGATGTGCCGCATGCGTTCCATGTCGCCCGCATCCTCAGCGTATACCCGCAATGCATCGCCCAGCAGGGCATGGGCCGGAGCGAGGTTCTCCGGTTTGCCAAGGAACATATTATCGACGACCACCACGCGGGAGGGCTGTTCCTGGGCGAGTCGCTCAACGAGGTGACTGCCGATGAACCCGGCGCCGCCGGTGACCATGATGCATTTGTTACGCAACGTCATGTCCGTATCTCTTTCGCTGGAAGGGGATATGAGGTGCTTTGCCTGGATGACGTACGGTGTTATTACGCTGCGGAGGCGGCGAATTCCTGCAAGAGGGCAAGCTCGCGGGCGTACTGCTCAATGCCGCCGGGCGTTTCCAGGATCTTCGGGACATCGATGAGCCGGGGGTCCCGCATGAGCAGGCGGAAGGCGTCTTCGCCCAGGATGCCCTCGCCCAGGTTGGCATGACGATCGCTGTGGCTGGCCAGTTCTCGCGTGGTATCGTTCAGGTGAATGACCTTCAGCCGCGACAGGCCGACCTGCCGGTCAAACTCCTGCCAGAGCCGCTCATATCCCTCTCGCGCGCGCAGGTCGTATCCGGCCACGAAGACGTGGCAGGTATCCAGACACGCGCCGAGTTTGTCGTGTTGCGGGATGCGGTCAAACAGCGCCGGGTATTGCGCGAAATCGCCGCCGAGGTAGGTGCCCTGGCCAGCCGTAGTCTCCAGCACGATCCGCACCCCGGCATCTTCCGCCAGCGGGATCAGGGCATTCAAACTCTTGGCCAAGCGATTGAGACCTTCCTCCAGCGAACCGCCCTTATATGCCCCCCAATGCATGACCAGCAATGGCAGACGCAGTTGCCCGCAGCGGGCGATCTCTTCGCGCATCGCCTGGCGGGATTTCTCCAGGATCACCTCATCGGCGGAGGCCAGGTTGATCAGGTACGAGTCATGCGAGACGACCGGCCCGATGCCGGTTTCGGCCAACGCCTGCTGAAACGCTTCGACTTCGCGCACCTCGTAGCGCTTACCGCGCCACTGTTGCGGGCTGCTGGTGAAGATTTGTACGCAGTTGGCGCCAATGGCCACGGCCTGCCGCACCATGGCAGCCAACCCGGCGCTGGTGGAAAGATGCGCGCCGATGCGCGAAGGGGTCATCATCATTGCTCTCCATGGACACGGCACCTGGGCGCCATGTTAGTCCTCATTCGCCGGCACGACTTCTCTGGCCGTCTCCTTATATCCGTAGTGACCGATTTGCCCACTGGAGAGCGCAAGCACCAGTGCGATCCGCCCGGCATAGCGATCAATGTTATCTACCGTTGTCACACGGGCGATACGCTTATACTCGGCAATCGCCGAGTTCGGCGTCTCCAGCGTTTCGACGGCCGCCACGCGCAATTTGCGCTCCACGCAGGCACGCAGCAGCGGCAGGTCGGTAGTCTTCACCACCTCACTCGGCTCGATGCCGCCACCGCCAAGCAAGACCACTGTCGACACCGGTCGGCTGATATCGCCCTTCACCAGCAGCAGCTTTTCGCGTTCCAACAGCGTCGTCGCCGGCGTATAGTCCTGGCCAATCTCTCGCGTCAGCACACCGATCAACACCTGGTGCGAATCTTTGCGCACCGAGTACACGCCGAGCTTTCGGCACAGATCATCTGTGTCCTCGCGCGAGAGTTGTGCCAGCGCGGTACGCAGCGTGACCACCACCGTCACCTGCCCACCGGCTTCTTCCAACACCTGGCGCACGGCTTCCACCTGTTCCTGCGGAAAGGTGGATCGGTTGTAGACGAGTGCGATATTGCGGCCAACCAGTCGATAGCGAATGAGCGGCGTTTGCGTGCGCCGGTTGAACTCTTCGGCGCGCTGATCGATGCCACGCAGCACCTGGGATCGACGAAACTCCGTACGCAAGCCTTCGACCTGGCGGCTCAGCCCGCTGCCCTCATTGAGGCCGACACCGAGCAACAATCCCAACAGCAGGGCAAGAAACACCGCCGTTAAACTCGCAAGATGATACCGAAAATCAAGTGGCATTCGTTGTTCACTCCCGCCTCAAGGCATCCTGCTCCCTGGCAGGTCACTCTCCGTATATCGATTTTCCTGCCTCATGATTGGCGCAGGGGAATGCGAATAGTTATCGTGGTGCCCACGCCCTCGCGGGATTCCACCGACAATTGTCCTTCGTGCGCTTCCACGACATTACGCACCACGCGCGTGCCCAGCCCGGTGCCGCCCGGTTTGGTGCTGCGCACCTTGCCGCTAAAGAGGATGGCGGCAATATCCGGCGGCATGCCGACACCGGTATCCACCACGCTGATGCGCAGGAATTGCTCCCCGGGGGTCTCCCCACTTTCACAGCCGGTAGTCAGGGTGACGCTCCCGCCTTCCGGGGTGGCGCCGATCGCATTATTGGTGAGGTTGTAAATCGCGTTATACATGCGGTGCCCATCCAGCAGACACCGTGGCACCTCGCCAGCCTCGTGCCGTAACGTGACCTTGTGTTGGGAGGCAACCAGCTCGAGCACGCGCACGACACCGGCGATGATATCACTCACATTCAACAATTCGAAGCTCACCGGTGCGGTGAAGCCGCGCACGGCATCGGCGATCTCTTTGGCCCGCTGCTGGGCAATCGTCGTGCTCTCATCCAGAATGGCAAAGATTTCGGAGACATCGCCGAATACCCGCTGCGTCATTTCGGCCAGCCGCGCAAGCCGCTCCTCTGAACTGTGCAGGGGTTGCGCCATCTCATCTGCCACCTGGCTCTGCAAGTCGTCCAGCATCACGCGCAACGTCTGCCCGGCCATCGACACCGGGGTGAGCAGGTTTTTGATATCGTGGGTGATTTGCCCCAACATGTCAACCAGCACGGCAGCCCGCGCCTGTTCGTGCAACCGTGTATTGACGATGGCTGCCGACACTTGCGAGGCGATTACCTGCGCCACCGCAAGGTCATCGTCGTCAAACTCGCCGGTGTGCTTATTCAGCAGTTGCATTACCCCGATCGGGTCGTGGGCGCCGGTGTGCAGCGGCACGGTGATCATGGTACGCGTCGTGTAGCGTGCAGCCTCATCGACATCCAGGATATGCGCCGGATCTTTGGTCACATCGAGGTTAATGCGCGGCTCACCGCACTGAAACACCTCGCCGGCAATGCCCTGCGTGTCGGCGATCGCCATCCCGGTGATGGTATCCCGTGCAGGACCTTCAACGTGGTGAAAGACGAGTTTTCGCTGTTCGGAGTCGTGCAACAGCAACGAGCCGGCATCCGCCTCGAGCGTCTCCATGGTGGTGACCAGCGCTTCACGCAGCAGCTCATCAATTTCAATCGGATTGAGTAAGGCACGGGTGACCTTATAGACCGCATCGAGCTCCCGCTCCCGCTGGGCAAGCTCCTGTGCCAACCGATCAGTGGTTACTGACTCATGCATAGCTTACCTCTGGCATACCATCCGGGACAAAGGTCAAGGTGTAGCGTTGCAAATCGTCCGGCACGATCACCCCGAATTCCGTCCAGGGTTCGGCATCCGCTGCATCGAGGTGCGTCAGGAAGACAACCGCGTTACCCGGCACATTGTTCAGCACCGTGCGCAAGGCTTGCCGTCCCAGATGCACCGAGGATGTCTCCTGGGAATCGGCTTCCAGGATAATCACCTGCGCGTCTTCCACGAGGCGGTACAACGCTTCCGTCATCCCGGTGTCACCCGAGTAGGCGAGAATCCCATCGGGCAGATGCAACCGATACCCATACGCCGTCACGATGCTATGCTCCATCTCGACCGTTTCGAACGTCAACCCTTCCACGGTCAGCGGCTGTGACGGGTCGGCCTCGATAAACATGAGCGGTCGCGGCCACCCCATGCGCATGACATCGGGATAGGCCAGGGTCATGACCTCAGTCACTTTGTCCTCGACCCCCGGAGGCCCGATGATGACCAGGGGATCGGAAGTGTTCGTGACAAAGTGATATTCGAGAAAGAGGAAGGGCAGCCCAAAGAAATGATCGCCATGAAAGTGGCTGAGGAAAATGTGTCGGATGCTCGCCGGGGAAACGCCCAGACGCTTCATGCTCCAGAGCAGGATTGGACTGGCATCGAGCATAATGGTGTCGTTCACCAGAATACAACCCCAAAAACGATGGTGGGCAAAGGCATTTCCGCTGCCCAGATACGTAATATTCATTGGCTGCTCCGTCCAGGCACTGCGATCTTTGTACTATTATACCAGCACACCCCTCGCCTGTCAGGGGGCGAGGGGTGTGAGGACGATGTTACAACACTCCTGCGCTTTAATCGATCTCCAATACCAGCGGTTCGACGGGGTGGAGATAGGTGAGCAGATGCTCGTCGTCCTGCGGCGTGGTGGAGACCGGCTGGCCATTGAGCCGTCCGGTGATGGGGGCGGCAAAGGCCAGCATGCCGGGCGTGCCGGGCGCGCCATGCAGCTCCAGCACGCGGCGGGCGGCATCGCACGGAATCACTTCACTGGTGGCATACAGCAATCGTCCACCAGCCACCTGGACTCCGATGGGCAACAGACGCGCCTCCAGCGGGCGCAGGCTGACCGGGAACTGCAACGCGGCGATGTCGTCCGTCGGGCGATGCAGCACCATGCTCCCCTCGCCGGCGATGCCCTCCAGGTTGGCGACCAGCAGGAAGCTCGCTGCAGCCCCCCGGCGCAACACGGCGTGGTGATAGGTCCCGGTCACGGAGGCGTGCGGGTGTACGCCCATCCCCTCCTGCAGCAGTTGCTGCCATAAGGCGAGCATGTTGCGGGTGGTGTAGGTGAGGTCGATGCCGGCCAGCAGGGCGTGGCCGCCGAACGCGGGGAGTTTGGCAAGCACTGGTGCATCGCCATACGAGGCGAGCACATCGCTCTC
>JAGUZN010000369.1 GCA_020060775.1 Armatimonadota bacterium | reverse complement strand
CTTCACCTGGCTGGCCGATCACCGCCAGCACCGTGCCCACCGGCGCCACACTCTTGTCAGGCGTCAGCACTGCTAATAAGGTTCCCATCGCCGGGCTGGGATATGCATAGGCTACCTTATCGGTGACCAACTCGACGACGGGTTGTCCCTCGGTAAGATGATCGCCCTCCCGCACCAACCAGCAGCCAACCGTCGCTTCTTCCATTTCAGGATACAGGGCATCCAGGGTGAAAAGATGTGCCATTTTCGCCTATCTCCATTTTCCGGGGGCGCATTGTCCGGGTGCAAGCGCGTCGACTCGTACGGATACGGGATATGCGCCTTCCGTATAGTTCCGTGCATGACGGCCCTTCCCTGCCGGCCGACTTGCGACCATTCACGGGGTTGTCGCATTCCATCCCCCGCCAACCGGGTCATTCCGTGCGATACTACACACTGGACAGCGAGTTTGAAGACAGCTTCTTTGCGGCTTGGCGAAGGAGATGCGACACCATTTGGCAAAGCAGGTGTTCTCATTCTATAATGTAGCGACCGGAGACCTTCCCGCACAGCGCACAGACCGTCACACCAGGTTGGTGCGCCGATTGCCGCCAGCGGGTATACGTAACATTGTCGTGCGGGTTGCAGGCGTGTGCAATCCGCAGCGGAGACGAGCATCGTCCAACGCGTTGAGTTATGCACTGGCACACGGGTGAATAATCCGCCGCGTGTGCGCGGTCCCGTACCCGAGGATACGGTATGGATGAATTTCGGAAACGTTTCTGGGATACCTTTGAACAGATGCAGGAGGACTTCGATCGGTTCTTCGATCACTACGCCTGCGCAAAGCACCGGGCGACGGTGACCTTTCACACGCACTGGTCGCCTCCCTGCAATGTATACGACGCCGGTGAGAGCCTGCGCGTACTGGTGGAGATCGCCGGCATGCGGCGCGATGCGCTGGACCTGCGCATCGAGCAGGATCGGTTAATTCTGCATGGGACGCGTAAAGACGTGGGCCCGCCCGTTCAGGGGAATTTTCAGCAGATGGAGATCGCCTTTGGCGATTTCCAATTGGAGATCCCGCTGTCGGTTCCCGTCGATGCCGAAGCGGCGGAAGCCTGGTATGAGGATGGCTTCTTAAGTGTGATGTTGCCCAAGATTCCCGTAATGAAGCCCGTACACGTCACGCTATCGCTGGCGGAACGCTAGAAAAGATGGGCGAGTTGTTCGGTTCAGCGGTATAGAGAAGGCGACCGACCGTCATCGTGAAGTGGGTGGCCGCCGAAGGGTTCTGCAGGAGCGGTGTAGGAGATAGACGGCATGCATGATGGACATGAGGAATTTGAAGAGTACACCTTGCTGATGGGCGAGGATGCGGAGCCGGAATCCGAGCAGGAGTTCTCCGCCGGCGAGGGCGGGGATACCGAGGTGCATATCCCGGATGAACTGCCGATTCTGCCGGTGCGCGACGTCGTGGTCTTCCCGCGCGCCATTGCCCCGTTGACGGTGGGCAAACCGCGCTCGGTGCAACTGATCAATGACGCGCTGGAGGGGGACAAGCTCATCGGGCTCTTTGCCATTCGCAATGAAGCAGAAGAGCCGACCCCCGACGATATTTTCGAGTATGGCTCGGCGGCCGGCATTGCCAAGATGCTGCGGGCGCCCGACGGCACCATCCGCCTCATCGTACAGGGGCTGCAGCGCATCCGGCTGGTGGAAATCACGCAGACCGAGCCCTACTACCGCGGGAGGATCGAAGTCATTCCGGCGATCATGCCCGCGGAAGATATCCAGCTCGAAGGGATCATCCGGCATATTCTCTCGCTCTTTGAGCGCGTGGTGAACCTGGCTCCCTACCTGCCGGATGATCTGCTGGTGCTCGCCAACAGCGTGCGCAACCCCGGGCATCTCGCTGATATCGTCGCCTCCACGCTGAACCTGAAATTGCCCGAACGGCAGGAACTGTTGCGGCAGAATGATGTGAGCAAGCGCCTGCATCGTCTGACGGAACTGCTGAACCGTGAGATCGAAATCCTGGAGATCGGCAGCAAGATTCAGGATCAGGTGCGCACGGAGATGGAGAAAACGCAGCGGGAGTACGTGCTGCGCGAGCAGATGAAGGCGATCCAGCGCGAGCTGGGCGAGATGGAAGGCGCGCGTCCCGAGCTGAAAGACCTGCGCGAGAAGCTGGAGAGCGCCGCGTTGACGGACGAGGCGCGCGAAGTGGCGCAGCGGGAGATCGATCGACTGGACACCATTAACCCGGCCAGCCCCGAGTACACGGTCGCCCGCACTTATGTTGAGTGGATCCTGGAACTGCCGTGGACGAAATCGACCGAGGATCGCCTGGACATCGCGGCGGCCAAGAAGATTCTCGATGAGGATCACTACGATCTGGAACGCGTGAAGGATCGCATACTCGACTTCCTGGCAGTGCGCAAATTGAAAGCGGATATGAAAGGGCCGATCCTCTGCTTTGTCGGCCCGCCGGGGGTCGGCAAGACGTCGCTGGGTCAATCGATCGCCCGCTCCATGCAGCGCGAGTTCATCCGCATCTCCCTGGGATCGGTGCGCGATGAAGCGGAAATTCGCGGCCATCGCCGCACCTATGTCGGGGCATTGCCCGGCCGCATCATCCAGGGCATCCGTCGGGCGGGCTCCAACAATCCCGTGTTCATGCTGGATGAGGTGGATAAGCTGGGCATGGACTTTCGCGGCGACCCCTCGGCGGCGCTGCTGGAAGTGCTCGACCCGGCGCAGAATTCGTCGTTTAGCGATCACTACCTGGAGATCCCGTTCGACCTGTCCAAGGTGCTGTTCATCTGCACGGCGAACATGCTCGAGCCCATCCCGCCGGCACTGCTTGACCGCATGGAAGTGATCACGCTGCCCGGCTACACGGAGATGGAAAAGCTGGAGATCGCCAAGCGCTACCTGGTGCCGCGCCAGCGCAGGGAGAACGGACTGCAGGAAGACCGCCCGCAATTCCCGGACGAGACGCTGAAAGAGATCATCAACCGCTACACGCGGGAATCGGGTGTGCGCAACCTGGAACGGGAGATCGGCACGGTGTGTCGGAAGGTGGCCCGCCGGTTGGCGGAAGGGAAGGCCGCACCCGTGCGGATCAAAGCCTCACAAGTGACAAAGTACCTCGGACCGCCGCGTTTCCGCCATCACCTGGCGGAGGAGCAGGACGAGGTAGGCGTGGCCACCGCGCTGGCCTTCACGCCGGTGGGCGGCGAAACCATGCCCATTGAAGTCTCGCTCATTCGCGGCAAGGGTGAGTTGATCCTCACCGGGTCGCTCGGCGATGTCATGAAAGAATCAGCGCGCGCCGCGTTGACCTATGCCCGCTCGCGCTCGGAATCGCTCGGGCTGGAGAAGGACTTCTATCAGAAGTACGACCTGCACATCCACGTGCCGGCGGGGGCCACGCCGAAAGACGGACCGTCGGCGGGCATCACCATCGCCACTGCCGTCATTTCCGCGCTCACCGGCGTGCCGGTGCGCAAGGATGTGGGGATGACCGGCGAGATTACCTTGCGCGGCCACGTACTGCCCATCGGCGGGTTGCGCGAAAAGCTGGTCGCCGCCCACCGCGCCGGGCTTAAACTGGTGCTGATCCCGCGCGACAACGAATCCGACCTGGCGGAAGTGCCCGAGGTGCTGAAGCGCGACCTCGACCTACATCCGGTCGGGCACATGGATGAAGTGTTGCCGCTGGCCTTCACACAACCGCTGCAGGCCCGGCAAACTGAAGTGACGGCCACCCGTGACGGGGCGCCGCCGGCGGCCGGGGAACAGCAAGCTGCTGCCGGGGTCGATGAGCTGCCTTCCGCCTGAGAAAACACCCGTCAAACTGCAGAAATTGGGGTATAATCAGGGTGCAGGGTCGTCGCGACCCTGCACCCTGATCGTGCACGGCGGCGGGTCACCTCGCCCGCCTGGGAGAGACGTTGATGCGAGCCTACTGTGGTTGGCGCCGGGTGTTTCCGCTCGTCCTCGCGTTGTGCGTATGCGCGCCACTGGTGACGGGATGCAGTTGGGGAGGCGAGATCCATACGCCGACGGGCACGGGATCAACGCCGACACCCAGCAGCGGGGCGGCAGCCCTGGCCGATGCTCGGCAACTCAACCATCCGAACGGGGCAATACTCATCACCTGGCCATCGCAGGGCGAGCGCGTGCTGGCGTATATCATCTACCGCTCGAGTTCCCCGGATACGCCGATCGACATCGTCGATGGCCGCACGACGAGCTACATCGACTCCGCGAACCCGGTGAGCGGTTACGGCACGACACTGGATTGCACGTTGAGCATTGACCCGAATACCGGGTTCGTGCAGGAGTTCTCCAAGCAACCTTCAGCGATCACCACGCCGGGCAGTACCGGTGGGCCATTGACGGTGACGTCGCAGCAACTCACCGTCACGTGCGTGTACACCCCTGCGCAGTCGGGGCTGATCTACAGCTACCAGGTGCGTACGGTGTACCTGGACTATCACACCGGTTCCCTCACCGATCCGCTGCAGCATCCCTCCGAGTATCGCCTGTTGCTCGGCGACCGCACGCTGCTCCCGGGGGTGGCGATGGTGATTGCGCCCCCGATGCTCATCGCGCCGATCTCCGGATCCTTGCCGGCGAACGGTCTGTTTCGGTGTTCGCACGTGAGCGGCGCCTCGGAGTATGTGCTCGACCTGTGCGGCAACGATCCGAGTTTTGCCCCATCATCCCCGCGCCTGCTCGTGCCGGGCATCGTTGACGGGTACCAGGGGGTCGCGGCGATGATCAGCCTGACGGAACTGCAACAGCGGTATGCCGGGTTGCCCGCCCCCCGCCGCGTCTACTGGCGCATGGGGGCGCGCGTCACCGGACAGCCTGCGCCGGTAGCCCTGGCGGATGCCAACCAGCACGGGTACGTCTACTCCACGGTGTCGTACTTCGACCTCAACTACCAGCCGCCCAATCCGCCGTAACGGCGAGTTACGCCGGTACGCCGCTGTAGTTGACGATGGTATCGCGGAAAGCCAGGTAGTTCTCCAGCGGGATGTCGTTGCCCGGCAGTGTGTTGCACGCGGCGACGTAACGGCCGCCGGGACTGCCTGCCTCCAGCATGCGCCGGGTCATTGCCGCGATCTCCTCAGGGGTGCGCATGGCCAGATCGACGATGTCGAAGTTGCCGAAGAGGGTGATCTCTTTGCCAAAGCGCGCCTTGATGTCCACCAGGTCATTGGCCGCCGACTCCACTCCGTGCGTGCCGCTGAATCCTAATTCGATGAGCAGCGGATACACCTCGTCGATCTTCCCATCGGTGTGGTAACAGTACGGCCAACCATAATCCTGGCAGACCTTCACTGTCTCGTGCGTTTGCTCGTGCCAGACTTCGCGGAACATGTCGGGCGCGATCATCAGGCCGTTCTTGTAGGCGCAGTCCCCGTCGAAGAAGATGAAGTCGATATCGTACTGCGCCAATCGCCTCAGCATCTTCCGGTTGAAGGTCTCCACGCGTTCGATGAAGCGATGCAGCACCTCCGGAGTGTCGTAGAGCACGTAGCAGAGATTCTCCAGCCCCATGGTGGTGGAGGCGGAGTGAAAGCCGTTCATCAGGAAGATATGCACGGCGAGGCCGAACTCGCGGGCAGCGGCGATGCCCTCTTCGATGCGCTCGAATGCGGGCTCGACGTCCGGCTCGGCCATCGCCTCGACCTCCTCCATGGTCCAGGGATGCCCGCCGGCATACCGCTGAGTGCCCTCGCTGGTGGCATGATATTCGCTGGACGGTGCCCACCAGAAGCCTGCGGGGAGTATCGAACACTGGCCTGAGTTGTACAGGTAGCGCGCCGCGTCGCGCATCGTCTTCTGCGGTCCGCCGAAGTATTCCGATACGGCAACATGGCCGAAGAAAATTTCGTTAAACGGCACCCGGTCCGTCGGCTGGCCGGCAAGCACGGCCATGATTCGTTCGCGCGGGGTCATCGAGAGGCCCTCCTCACGTCGAGAGTCATATCCGAATGATTTAGCAGATAGTGCGCATGACCATCAACCACCCGAACGCGCCCAGTTCGCAGGGGATCGTCATGGTGCGCCAGCCATCAACCACCGGGCTGCACTGGCAGGCCTGTGGCTGCCAGCGGCCATGGGCATCGAGCACCTGCACCGTATCTCCCGTACAAACGCCGGGCAGGCGCACGGCAAGTTCATGCAGTACATCGGTGCCCAGGTTGGCGAAGGCCAGCAATTGCCGATTGCCATCGGTCCGCACGACCGTCAGGCCGTGATGTGCGATGACCGGCAGTGCGCAAAACGTATCCCGGCTCAACCAGCGCAGCATGCCATGCAACCAGCGCAATCGGCCATGGCTGCCGAAGATGCCGGAGGAAGAGAGATCGCCGACGCTGGCATAGATGCCCACACGGCCGCCGAGGCTGTTCTCGAAGATGGCGCTGCCGGGGAAATGTTGGAACTTCCCGTTGATGAATTGGCTGACCGCGGTGGCGCCGGCAAGGGTCATCGTGCGCCAGTCAAACCCGCGATGGGGCATCCGGCACTCGCTGGCGCCGGGGAGGATGCCGCCGGCATAGCGCTCGCTCATGATGCCGTACGTCATGCGCGGCCCGACCTCCACGCCCAGCAGATGGCCGAAGCCGCGCTGCTGGAGCACGGCGACAGCATCGGCATCGAGCAACACGGCGCCGGCGAGGATGCGCTGTAACTCATCATCGCTGGGGCACCAGGCGGTGTACCCCTCCAACACCACGACATTGGGCGAGGCTGCGGCCTGTGCCGATGTGGCGTAATACGCGGGAATGCCCACTTGCAGCAACACATCTTCCCACTGTCGCAGCAGGCCGAGGTCTTGCATCTTTGCCTCTTCACCTACTTGCACTTTGCGCGCGGCGTGCGGGTCATCGAGGAAAATGACGCCCTGCGGTTGCCAGCGGCGCAATTCAAGGTCAGCCAACGCCTGCAGGCGCGGCCGGGCATCCACCAGCATCGGGATGGTGGCCGACTCTTCATCGATGGGCGAACCTTCCAGGTCATTGATCGACAGGGTGATCTGTGGGCAGCCGAGTAATTGGGCGATCTCCAATACATGACGGGTGTGGGCGACCGACTTGGCCCAGGTGGTAAAGCGTGTATTCTCCAACTCGGGGCCGTAATCGACCACACCGGGTCCGAAAGCATGCTCCAGTACGGCGATGCTGTGGCCCATGAAGCGATAGGTGATGGCGTTGTCCTTCACGGCCACGGAAGTGCCGGTGTACACGCCGCAGCATGGGCGAGTCATTGGCGGGTAGGGGCCGGAGAGGGCTTCCAGGAAGGCTTTCCACGGGCGGCCTTCCACTGAATGCACGTCGGGCACCGAAGTCATCAGCGCCAGCCGCGTGCGCGGCGACACCGCCTGCACCTGCTCACGCACCCAGTTGGCCGAATCTACCATCGTCTCGCCGAGGAAATCCATCCACTGCGCGCGGAGCGGGCTGGGCGTGCCGGGTTTCACCAACTCGGCGACCAGCGTCTCGCGGTCGTAGTACCGGCCAACCCGGTCGGCAAAGGCCTGCAGGTGGCGGGGGCAATAGCAGTAATAGTCCAGTTCGCCATTGCCCAGGCCATGATTGTGCAGGCGGAAATCATCGTCAATCCAGATGATGTCGGGGTCGGTATCCGCCCACAGGCGCAGCATCTCGCCCATCACCTCGCGAAAGACGGGGCCAATGGGGCAGGCGCATCCCAGTGTTTCCTCGCCATACTGGTTCACCAGGAATTCCCAGGGGTACTCGTCGCGCATATCCAGTTTATAGGGCGTGGCGCCGAGGAGCATCTGGTAGTTCAATTGATAGGAGACACCGGCCTCACGCAGCGTGGGAGCGACCACAGACTTCATCCAGGCTGCCCAGTGCGCTTGCTCAGCGGCATTATGCGCGGGCATGTAGTAGGTGCCGGGAAGAATATTCACGTAGAACTGCACGGCATCGATTTCCGCCGTGCGGCAGAACGTCACCAGTTCCTGTAATCGTCGATCACAGAGCTCCTGCGAACCCCATTCGGGGGCGTAAGGCAGGAAATAGCGATAGTTGTAGGTCACGCGGGTGTTGGGCAACTGATACCATGCAAGCGGTTGTGCAGTCACGGTCTGTTGACTTTCCATAACAATATCTCTCTCCCCCAGTGCTCACACCCCGCCATCAACGTCTGCGAGGCGCCGCCTGTGTAACTGCCTGCTAGTGTACCGTATCATCCGGCGGATTGACTACCGAGTTACCTTGTTAAATACGGAACATGTCCCGTTTGTGTTGAAAATGGGAGTGTTTGTCCTGATGAGGCGGTTATCGTAAGCGCAGCACGGCCAATGCCAGCACGCAGAGCCCGCAGAGCATGCCGATTACCTTGTAACGGTTGATGCGCTCGCGGAAGACCGCGGCGGTGAGCGCCGCGCCGGCAAGGAGGGCGATGCCCTGCACCACGGGAAAGATGATCACCGCGGGGAGGTGAGCCGCCCAGATCAGCAAGAGGACGCCGAGTACACTGGTCAGGCCGAGCACCGCCCCCCAGCGGAGTTCCGCTGCCCTGATCTGCACATGGCGGTAGTAGAGGAGGTGAAGCACGCCGGCGATGACCACAGCGCTCCCGTAGAGCAACACCATATAGGCATTGGTGTTCGCCTGGGCGAACCAGGCATCCTTCAGCTTGAAGCCGAACATGAGGAGGCCATTCAGCACGAATAAGGCGCCGACAGCCAGGGCAAATGCCCAGCGTTTGTCGACGATTACATCATTGGCTACTGTGGTGCCCCGTTGAAAGGCCCCGACCATGCCGGCAAAGCACAGCGTGATCCAGAAGTCAGTCGCTCGCACCGGTTCATGGAGTATAATAATCGACAGGCCGATGGGCAGGATCAGGCCGAGATTGGCGATGGCCCACACGATCGACGGTGGTCCCCATCGATTGGCCAGCAGCATGACGACGGTCCCCCCCACAAAGCAGGCCCCCATGCTGATGCCCAGCGCCCAGAGGCGTACATCGCCCCACTGTGAATCACCACGCACGAGGAGCGCCAACGACACGAGCGTGGCAACGGCGGTGAATACAAAGGTGAACGGCAGTGCCCGCACTCCGGCCCGTTCCCCCGCTTTTGAGAAAAACCCGATAAGCGCCGTACACCCCCCGGCGAGAATGGCAAACAGCATGGATCACCCTTGGCAGTCGAAAGTGGTTACTCCTGGACACACAACCTGAGCACACTCCAGCAGAGCGGTGAATCGTACCACGTGTTTACCACTGCCGGCAAGGCAGGCGGGCATCGATTCGCGCAGGAAGGTGCAGGCCGCAATCTCCCGGTCGGCCACTTCGGCCGGATGCCCGTCCAACGTCATCTGGGGCAAGGCCGATCCATCATCCAATCTTGGCGCGGCAATCACGGCTTCGCAGCCATCAGGCACGGTCAGCTCCAGCGTAATACTGTCAGCGGTACGCTCCCAGGCGACGTCGATCAGCCCGTGCGGGGTGGCGATGTGCCCAGCTGCCGACGGCAGGTCGTGCGGCACGAGGCGCACCGAGAATCGCCGGTAGCCCGGGGCGAGCGGCGTGATGCCCAGTGCGGTGCGCGCGAGATAATTGAGCGGATGCCCGGCAAAGCCGAAGCAGAGACCCTGATGACGCTCCAGCGCCTCTTCGCCCTCCCAGGTCGTGGTCGCACCGCGGTCGAGCATGTACCCCCATTTTCGCCGGATGCGCTCGAGCACCACCTGATCCATGCCCAGGCTCTGCAGCGCCTCGTGCAAGAGCGCCATCATGCTGATGCCGCTGGCGACGTCACACCGGCGGGGATCGAGCGCCGTGGTCATCGCCGCGCGCAAACGTGCGGGATCGCCAATGCGCGCGAGCACAGCTACGGCATTGGTGCTCTGGCTGACGCTGGGGCTCACTTCGCCATCGTAGATGCCGTCAGGATACGCCTGCCGTTCCGCTGACCAGAAACGCGCATCCGTGGCCTGACGCAGCGCTGCCGCGCGTCCACGCCAGGCTTGCGTGTGGGCGGACTGCCCCAGCCCGTCGGCCATCTCCGCCATCTTCTCCAACACCAGCACGGCCATCGCGTTCCAGATGGGCATCTCCCAGCACTGTTCCACCCCGCGCCCGGGATCGCGCGCATCGAGCCCGGTCCACTCCACCCATTGCGTACCTGGCAGATTCATCAGCGTGCCCTGCGGGCCGATATAGGCCAGCACTTCGTCATAGGCTCGTGCACAGCACTCCAGCCAGTAAGTTTGGCGAGCATCTTCCCCGCCGTACAGCCAATCCAGATAGACGAGCATGGGGAAGATCGCTGTGCAAAAAAAGTAGAGATCGTGGCGGGTGAATTCGGTGTGCGATCGCTCTCCGATCACCGGGAAGGTGCTCAAAATGAAGCCATCGGCAAGTTGCGCGCGGCAGAACTGGTTGAAATTCTGCCGCACCATCTCCACCCGGCCGAAGCATTGCCAGTAGAGCATATCCTGGAAGATTTCCGGCCAGTTGTTCTGCTCACGTTGCGCGTCGCAGATATGCCAGTCCTGGCACTTCACCTCCGCGGTATGGCGGCAGATCTCCCAGATGCGGTTCAACCGTGCATCGGAGCAGTGGAAATCGCTGACGGCGGGCATAGGCGAGCGCAGGTTGACGATGCCCACCTCATGCACGATCACCTTGGCTCCGGTGTAAAAGTCGGCCAGCCGGTTGAAGTGAATTTCCAGATAGCGACAGCCCTTCGTGTCGAAGATCTCGAAGCGCTGGCGTCCCTCCCGCGTGATATAACGATCGGCATACAATTGCTCCGCACCGCTGCTCGGCATCAGCACGGTCTGCACGCGATTGCGCCCAAGCACTTCGCCGTGTCCGATATCGACCACCGCACCTGCCGGACACTCGATGTCAATGAAGGGGTGGCCGTAGCACTCCGTGCCGAGGTCCACGACGATGCCCACGCCATCGCCGTCCTTCTCGCGAAACACCGCCGGCCCGCGCTCCGGGTGGACGATATTATCGGTATCCCAGCCAACCACACTGCTCATCGGATAGGCCTTGAGGATGTTCCATGCTGGATCAGGATCCGTTTCGGGAGGACGGCCGCAGGTGGATAACCCGAAATAACAGACCAGTTCGACCGGGTGCACAACCTCCCGCTGCATGTGCGGCACAGCGCGCACTTCGAGCGCCTGCGGCCAGGGTGTATCGGTAACCTGGATGGCCTGCTCCCAATCCCCGTCATCAAATCCGGGCGCTTCCCACCCCACCGGCGCCTTGCGGCCATCCACCCATTCCTGCTGGCCGTACTGGTGGGTCATGTAGGGTGCATCGGCGCAATACTCCTCGGCCCAGCGCGCCTTCCAGCCCGTGTCCGTTCCGAAGGAAACACCATCGGCGACAAATTGCAGCAGGAAGCCGCCGCGCACCGGGAAAAGGCGCGAGGTGGGTGCATGACGCTGCAGCACCAGCGCGGCCACCACATTCTCACCCGCGCGCAAGTGCGGCGTCACATCGTACACATCGACCTGCTTGTACTGCGGGTCAGTGGTCACCGGGCCGCGTCCTACCACCTCGCCGTTGACATACAACCGATACTTGCAGTCAGCGGTGACATGCACGGTGGCCTGCGCCGGCATATCGGTCAGGGAAAAGGTGCGGCGGAAATGCGCATAGGCATTCCAGGGTTGCGTCTCGCCGGATACCCAGATCCAGCGCGCGGTCGTTGGAGTCCACTGCTGCATGGCATTTCTCCCTCACATGGTCGCAATTTCAAGCACAGCATGCTTTGCACAGCCAAACGGGTACACTCTAGCCCTGGCCCCTGCTGCCGTCAATAGTGAAAAGCACCTGCGCCAACGTTAGATTTAACGTTGGCGCAGGTGGTGGAGGGTTAGTGCAAATCTTCCCACGTCGATCCGCCCGTGTTCACCCGCAGCTTCTTGAGCGTGGTATCGAAGTAGATACTGCCGAGCCAGTAATCCCCGGTCTCTGAAGTCGGCGGTCCACTGCGCAGCGGCGGTTGAAAGGTCACCTCGCTGCGTTTGCCAGGTTGCTGCGACACCCTCAATCCGCCGAAGTCGACGAACAGATTGAGCGGGATCTCCGAGCAGAACCCCGCGCGGTCGAACCCCTTGATGCGGAAGCCCTGCGAGCCACCGAACTCCAGCAGCCATACCATCTTATCGGCCTGCATCGGCAGCACCCCGGTGGGCAGGAAGTACCCGTTGATCAGCAGCATCTGGCTGGCGTTGGCATCATCCGTGTTGGCATGGAATGAGACGCCGGTCCCGCCCCACGAAGCATCGATGGCCTGGAACAGCGTCGGATTATCTCCCATGCTCAGGATCTGTGGCACTTTCGCGCCTTTATGCGTCAGTGGTACGCCGGCATTGGCCCCGCCCAGCAGGATCTGCGCGTTATTGCCCGCGTTGCCCAGCACGGTCAGGCTGCGCTGGTTGTTCACCCCCGAGCCGATGAACGTCGCCCCCGGCCGGATGAAGTTGATGCCGGCAAAGATGGGGCGGCCGTCAAGATCGGAAGCCACCTCGACATTACCGTAGAGGATGCAACTGGAGACGAACGTTCCCGGCGCCACAATGCGCAGGGAGTTCGGCGTGTCTTGCGGGGTCATCTGACCCGCGTAATGGCGCACGCCGGTGATCTGCCCGGGGTGGCGGGCGAGGTTCGGCCCGCTGGGCGATGCGCTCGCCTGGTATAGAAAATACCCTGACGTATCCGACCAGGCGTTGATGACCGACACACGCCCGTTGCCCTGGTAAATATCCGCCGACGTCGGTTTGTTGATCCCACTCCCGGCGCTGGTCAGACTGACGATATCGACATAGCCGGCCACCACGTGAATGTTCGCGCCCACCGGAGAGGAATAGCCATCGACGGAGAACGCTTTACCGGCCCACCCGTTGTTGAACACGTCGCAGGAAATCACATTGGCCAGCGCATTGCCCGTGCCAGAGGATGCCCGCCTGCGCATTATCGTAGATCACGCAGCCGGTCACCAGGATGGTGGCGTGGTCGGTATTCAACCCATCCGGATTACCCGACCAGATACCGAATCGGCAATTGCTGATCTGCACATTTTCCACGATCGCGCGACGGCAGAGGGTGTTGTCGGGCTTGCCCAGCAGATTGCCGAAGTGAATGCCCGACAGCGCCAGATTTGCCGGCAGCCCCCCCTCGCGCGGCAGCGAGGTCGGATAGCCGGAGATCGTCAGGTCGCGGAAGGTGATGAAGAAATTCGGGTTGGAGGGTGAACCGGTGCCGCCCTTCACCCAGAACACCGGCTTGGACTCCGCGCCGTACCAGCGGATGGCCGCCTGCTCGTACCCGCGTTTGGTCAGTGCGCCGTCGCCGTAGATGACCAGGCCGTGCGTGCCGTCGATCACCAGCGAGTCGGTGATTTTGTAGAACCCACCGGGCTTGCTGGGGAAATAGAGCGAGAAGACCGTGCGTCCCTCGGCATTGCCGTCGGCCCCTTTCGCCGCATCCAGCGCCGCCTGAATGGCGGCCGTATCATCGGCGATACCATCGCCTTTCGCGCCGAAATCGAGCACGCTCACGCCCTGCGCGTAAACGAGTTGCCCCACGGCGAACAGTACCATGAACAGGAAAAACTGTAGACCACGTTTCATCATAGGCTCCTCAACTTGGATGTCAGGGGCACAGGATCAGTGCGCCGGCATCCCTGCCGGCGCTCAACAGGTGAAGGTGATTGATAGCCGCCTGAGATGTAGCGGCTTGTCTTAATGGAGATCGACCCACGTTGAACCGCCCGTGTTCACACGTAGTTTTTTAGCGGTGGTATCGTAGTAGATGGTGCCCACCCAGAAATCGCCCGATGTGAAGGAGGGCGGGCCGCTGTGCGCCGGCGGCTGGAAGGTAACCTGGCTGCGATGGCCGGCGACCGGTGCGACCTTCAGCCCGCCGAAGTCCTTGAAGGCGGCAAAGGGGACCTCGGCTTTCCCCCCGGCCGGATCGTAGCCTCTCATGCGCCAGCCCTGCGAGCCGCCGAACTCCAGCCACCACACCATCTTATCGGCCTGCAGTGGCTGCACGCCCGTGTTGGTCAAGTACCCGTTCACCAGCAGCATGTTGCCGCCGTTGGCATCGTCCGTGCGCGTGTGGAACGAGAGCCCGGTTCCGGTGGGCGAAGCCCCCAACACCTGAAACAGCGTGGGGCTGTCCCCCATGCTCAATATCTGCGGCACTTTCGTGCCCTTATGCGTCAACGGCACGCCGGCATTCGCCCCGCCCAGCAGGATCTGCGCGTGATTGCCGGCGTTGCCCAGCACCGTCAGGCTGCGCTGAGTGTCCACCCCCGTGCCGATGAAGGTCGCCCCCGGGCGGATGAAGTTGATGCCCGCGAAGACCGGGCGTCCGCTCAACCCTGATGCCACTTCGATGTTGCCGTACACCAGGCAACTCGAAATGAACATGCCCGGCGCGGTGATGCGCATGGAATGCGGCGTATTCTCGGTGAATTCCTTGGAGCCGGCGTAATGGCGCACGCCGGTGATCTGGCCATTATGGTAGCCGCCTTCATTCTGCGAGGCGCTCGCCTGATAGAAGAAGTACCCTGCCGCATCCGACCAGGCATTGATGATCGAGACGCGGCCGCTGCCCTGGTAAATATCCGCCGTGGTCGGCTTTCCGGCACTGGTGTAACTCACGATGTCCACGTATCCCGACGTGATGTGGATATTGGCGCCGATCTGTGGGGAGTACGCATCCGCCGGGAAGGCCTTGCCCGCCCACCCGTTGTAGAAATCGGATGAGATGACATTGAGCAGCGCGTTGCCCGTGCCCCACAGGATGCCCGCCTGCGCGTTTCCGGAGAATAAACAGCCGGTCACCAGTACAGTGGCATGATCGGTGTTCATCCCATCGGGATTGCCCGACCAGATGCCGAACCGGCAATTGAAGATGTGCACGTTCTCCACGATCGCGCGGCGGCACAAGCTGTCGTCGTTCTGCCCATCGAGCGTGCCGAAGTGAATCCCCGACAGCGCCAGATTATTCGGCATCGCCCCCTCGCGGGGCAGTGTCGTCGGATGCCCCGAGATCGTCAGGTCGCGGAAGGTGATGAAAAAATTCGGGTTGGAGGGGATGCCCGTCCCGCCCTTCACCTGGAACACCGGTTTCGAGGTTGCCCCGTACCAGCGAATGGTCGCCTCTGCATCGCCGCGCTTGGTCAGTGCGCCGTCCCCGTAAATGACCAGACCGTGCGTGCCGTCGATCACCAGCGTATCGGTGATCTTGTAGAACCCTCCGGGCTTGCTGGGGAAATAGAGCGAGAAGACCGTGCGTCCCTCGGCGTTGGCATCCGCGCCCTTCGCCGCGTTCAGCGCCGCCTGAATGGCTGCCGTGTCATCGGCGATGCCGTCGCCCTTCGCGCCGAAATCGAGCACGCTCGCGCCATGCGCGTGGGCGGTAACTCCTGCGGCGAAGAACGCCAGCAGCAGCACCAACAACAAATGCACTCTCATGGGGAATCTCCTTTACCGGTTAAGTAGGGGCAGTGCATGAGTGGCGAGGCGACCACTGCTGTGTAATTCGCTGAAAAGTGTATGTGTTCCTGCTGGGGGAATAAACGGAGTACGAGCTTCGGACGCTAAAGCACCCGGGGGCAGTTCACACGACCCCGGGTGCTGTTGGTATTGGTCCGACAGGTTGGCATCTGTTTCCAAGCTTGATGGGAATGACGTTAATTCGTCACTACGCGCATCCAGTCGAATTTTGGAGCGGCTGTTGCCGTCGGCGACATGTTGACAGTGGTCTGGATAAACAGCATCGTCAGCGGATAGTTACCCAGGTCTGCGGTGAAGGAGGCCTTGGCAACACCGTTTACAAGCGTTTGATAGGTGTTGTAGTTGAGGCGCGCGAACCCGAGCACCGTCCCGTCGACCATATCAGCCTTCGTACCGCACTCACTCCCGCTATAGTACCTCCCCACGCCCGACGTCGTCGCGGTGTTGCCATTCAGCGCCAATTTCTCACTGGTCGTGCGCGTGCTGTCGATGACGCCAAAGCCAAGGTAGGTTTGCGTGCAGCAGGGATTCACCGGCCAGGTCGCCCAATCTTTCACCGAGACCTCCAATCGCTGCCCGATGAGTAGCGCCCGAGCCGGGAACACAGCAGCCTCGATGGCCCAGCCGCCATTCGCCTCGGGGATTTTAGGCGTAGCGTAGCCGTTAACAGCCACCCAGGTGTTGCTGGTCTTGTCATCGCCATAG
>JAGUZN010000400.1 GCA_020060775.1 Armatimonadota bacterium | reverse complement strand
TCGCGCGCGAACAGGGCGGCGCCGATCGCCCCGGCCACCGCAGCATGCGCCGGCACGGAGAACTGGTCGGCATCCAGTTGCAGCAGATCGCGGAAGGCGCGCACCATGCCGGCATTGGCCGACACCCCGCCGTGAAAGACCACCGGCGGCTCCACCGCTTTGCCGTGCCCCACCACCGCGAGGAAATTGCGCGCAAAGGCGAAGCAGAGCCCGGCCACAATATCGCACACCGGCGTCGCCATCTGCTGCAGGTGGATCATATCCGTCTTGGCGAACACGCTACAGCGCCCGGCCACTCGCGCCGGCCGTGTCGACTGCAGGGCCAGCGTGCCGAACTCCCCCTCGATGTCGATGCCCAGCCGTGCCGCCTGTTGATCGAGAAAGGAACCGCATCCCGCTGCGCACAGGCCGTTCATGGCCAGGTCGCGCAGGCGGAACCCATCGCCGTCGCCGGCATCCAGCAGGATCAGTCGCGAATCCTCCCCGCCGATCTCGATGACGGTATGCGCCGCGGGGGTGAGGTGGGCTGCCGCCCGCGCGTGCGCGATCACTTCATTGTCGAAGGGGAGGTGCAGATGCTCGGCCACGCGCTTGCCGCCAGAGCCGGTAAAGGCCATGCCGACGATCCCCGGGTGTTGCTCCAGCACCTCCGAGATCACTGCGCAAGCCGTCGGCGTCGGATGCCCATGATGGCGGCGGTAGGCGTGCGCCATCACTTCGCCACCCGCGGAAACCACCGCGGCCTTCACACTGACCGACCCAATGTCCAGGCCGAGATGCATCATCATGCACTCCTATCGTGAGGCGGGTATGCCGGAGAATGTCATCGCTATATTCTCTCTGCCGTATCACGATTTTCGCTGCAGCATGCGGAACACCTGCCGCCAGCATGGCTCTCTCTGTGCAATCAGATCAACCTCCGAGGCATCTTGTCGCAGAGTGGCAGGCGAATCACACCGTGCAATACCATCAGCCGGGCTATACTGTGGCAGGTCGCGCAGGCGCTGTACGGATTGATCGCATCCCCGTTCCGCACTGCGCTCGCGAAATGGAGGATCCTGGCGATGGCGGCGTACGCGCTGCAGGGCGTGATCAATGGCACGATCGATATGGTGCGCATGAATCTCGTAGCCTCGTTACGCGATCAGGGCTTTGTCGTGCTTATGGCGGTAGATCTGCGCGAGGTCTTGCGCGAGCGGATGGGCAACGATCTCGAACCGTACTATGTGCTCGACGTGCTGGCGCCGGATGCCGCACAGCAGGCGCTGAATGTGGACCGCCGGTTAGGGCTGTTCTTTCCCACGCGCATCGTGCTGAAAGAGCTGGATGCCAGGACCGAGATATTTATCGCCGACCCCCGCGTGTTTCTCGAGATGGCGGAGCCCCGGCAGCGTGAAGCCCTCGCGCCCATCACCCGGGAATTGCATACGCGGCTCATGTCCGTGCTGGAACTGGTGCGCAGCGATGGAGAGTAAGGTCGAAATGTGACATCACGGTGTGCGTACACGGCAGGGCAAGCGGGGATAGAGTATGAGAAAGAGTGCGTCGGCGTCGTCCGATGCTGACACCATGAAAAGGAGACAGCGCCATGACGGAAAGCACACGCGCCGAAACGTTTCGCGTCACCGGTGAGCAGTTGCTGGGCAAGGTGAAGGAACTGATCCATGCCGGCAACGTGCGCCGCATCATCATTACGGATAAGGATTGCAAGGAACTGATGCAGTTCCCGTTGACCATCGGGGTCATCGGCGTCGTCTTTGCCCCGGTGCTGGCGGCGGTGGGCGCACTCGCTGCGCTGGTGACGGAATGCTCCATCACCGCCGTGCACACCGAAGAGGGCATGGCGGAGGCGCCCATGGGTGAAGCGCCCCCGCCGGTGTAATCAGAGGGTGGCCCCGGAAAATACCTTCCGGCTCATCTCGATGCCCCGCTCGATGAAGTAGCGCATCGTGTCGTAGTCAACTTCGGGCGGCTCCGAGTGGTCGGAATGGAGAATATACCCGCCGCCATTGGCAATGACCGGCAGGATCTTGGCGTCCATTTCGGCGTCAATCTGCGCCCGGTCATTGCTGATGAGTACTCTTACATCAACTCCGCCGAAAAAGGCGATTTGGTCGCCGAACTGCCGGAAGAGCTTCGGCAGATCCATGCCCGCCTTCACTTCCATCGCCTGCAGGCAGTTCATCCCCGCGGCAATGAGCCCGGGCAGTAACGGCTCCACATAGCCACAGGAGTGGACGATCACCGGACATCCCATCGCGTGGGCAAAATCGAACAGCCTGGCATGACCGGGCTGCACAATCTCCTCGTACATCGCCGGCGACATGAACGGGCGGTTCTTGAACCCCATGTCTTCAAAGAAGAAGAGGCCGTCCGGCTTCCCTTCCTCGGCGAACAGCACTTCCAAATGCCGGATGGTCATGTCCGCATAGGTCATCACCATGTCCTGCACCCATTCGGGGTCCAGCGCCATGCCCATCAGCATATATTCATGACCGCACACTGGATGCATCTGTTCGAAGGGGGCCACTCCCGCCCAGCAGAAGAACAACTGCTTCTCCGTCGCCCGCGCCCGCTCATTCCGGTAGTTCTCATATGGAATGCGCCGGCGGTCGACATCCTGTAGAAACGGTTTAATCGCGGCTTCCCAGCTCGCGCGATCCTTCACCGCAAAGTCCACGTGCTCCGGCGTGCTATCATGCAGCTTATGCCGGCGCAGGATGGCGCCGTTGCCGTCCCGCTGCAGGATCGTCTCTTCGGTTTCCTCGACCACTTCCAGTTCGAAATCGAGGTTGGCCGTGCTGTTCAGCCATCCGCCCGTGCGCAGTTCCTGTCCGAAGTGCAGGCACACATCCTCATCCGTCCCCAGGTGCCCTTCTTTGCGCCATCGCTCTAGCGTCGCCGCCCAGGGGCTCACGGCAATCGGCATCTGGTCTACAGGTTTACGTGCCAGCGTATTGGCCATACGCTCGTAACCGGTCATTGCCATGGTGAAATACCTTTCACACACATAGTCCAGAGCAGCCCTGCTGCTCTTGCACCAGGGAGATTACGCAGGGGAGCCGGATATTCCTGCCGAACGCAACACGGATTTTCTGAAATTTTTGTCACGCAGAACCTTGTGAAACACCTGGAACATCCAATGCCGTAACCTGGGGGAAAACTGTTAGCGGTAACGACCAGCACGCCTGCCCACCTTTCAGCGCCACTGATCCGGCTGCACTCCGAAATTAGCAGGGATGCGCAGGCCTTTAGCGAATAAAACCGGTGACTACCCATTGTGCGGTACACCTGTAGTTGCGGTAAAGGGGGGTGGCATGTCCGGTCACCAGATCACGTCAACGACGCCTCAGCTCCTGATCCCCGAATCCTGGGATGTCCTCAGAACCGCCTGGTCAGACCCGGTGCGTTCCGCAGGAGTGACGAACTTCATTGAGCGGGTCCGGCATAACCTGCTGCGAGCCGTGCCACCCGATGATGACGCCATCTCTGTCCCTGAAGGCCAGCGCATCGCCGGCAGCCTTCTCAATCTCATTGATGCGCCATGCGACGCCATCGTCCTGCATCGCCTGACGGGACACCCGCTGGATCTCGACAACATCATCCGCCTCCTTGAGGGACTGTATGCACGCAAACACTGGATGTTGCCGAGTCACGCGCGCATCTATCGTGAGGCCGATGACCCCCGCGTGCACGACTGCACCGCCGACCTGTACACGGCACGCATAACCATAGGAATCGCTCTCGTGCTGGACTGGGGAGAGAATCTGCTGCCTCCTCACCTAGCCGCACGCTTGCGTCAGGCCCTGCGCACCCGGGGCACCGACCGCATCCTTGACAATATCCGGCGCAATGTCTACTGGGCTGATTGGTACATCAGCAACTGGTGCCTGTGCCTCATGACCGGATTGGCGGTAGGCACATCCTGTGACACTGATGATCCCCTCGCCGAGGAGAAACTGCGTGAGGCGGCCGACCGTACTCGCCGCTTCCTGGATGCACAGGGAAACGATGGTGGGTATCACGAGGGCATGAGCTATGCCGCTACCCTGCAGGACATTATCTTCACGGCTCTTGCGCTGGAACGTGCCGGGCGTACACCGTTTTGGGACCACCCGTTTATTGCCCGGCTCGGTGATTTTCTCCTGCACGGCATCACGCCCGGCTTCACCGGCGTGGCCAACTTTAGCGATGCCACATATCACTTGCGCCCCATGCCGGTACTGGCATTTCTCGCCCGGCGCTATGCCCAACCAGAGTGGCAGTGGGCCGCAGCACAACTGGCCAACCACACGCCGGTGCAAACGCGATGGGATCTCCTTTGGCCGGCGCATGATATGCCGGGCCAACCTCCGGCCGACGCTCAACGCATCCGCCTGTTCACGAACACCCACACCGCCTTTGTGCGAAGCCACTGGGGAGAGAACGCGCGCTACCTCGTCATCACGGCAGGCTCCAATGCTTTCGGACACCGCCACGCCGACCTCGGGGGGTTCATTCTGGAAGAATTCGGTGAGCGACAAATCGCCGATGCCGGCACGCATGAGTACTACACTTCAGCACCCTGGCATGTGCAACCCCATGCGCATAATGTCCTTACCATCAACGGGCAGGCGCCTCTGTGGAAATGGGGACAGCATGAACGGCTTAACCGTATTGATCCCGCCAATTTCGGCACGCAGTATGCCCTCATCGAAGCACTGGGGTCGAAGGGGGATACGGACGTGGTGGTCGTCGACCTGACCCATGCCTACCAGGAGTGGTGTACCAGCTATGTGCGCGCCCTCATCTCCCTGCATGACGGTCCGCTGCTCGTGCTGGATGATCTGCACCTGCAGCCCGCCTGCGCCGCAGCAACGCTGGAAGTGCGCTTCATCGCCACCGGTGACGTCAAGCTCGGCGGCTCAACGTTCTCCGTCGTCAACCGCCATAGCATCTGCCACGGAGAAGTACTCTGGCCGCGACATGTGTCGCTGACGTTGGATGCGCCACACGATGAGATCGTCTACGAGCCCGTTTCTCCTGCTCGCTTGACGCCGATCCGTGTATGCCACCGACTCCCGGGCGGTGACAGGTCAGCCTGCCTGCTCACGTTGCTGTGGCCGACCCGAAAGAACCAACCGGCATCTTACCGGTCCACCATCGCTATCGATGACGATGCCCTCTGCTGCTCCCTGGCCTGGTCCAATGGACAGTGCGCCATCCGCTGGGAACGTGATACCCACAAGATCACGACCAAGCGGTAATGGATGTGATCACATGTGCAATACTGTATATTGACGCGAGCCCCTGGCATTTTCACGGGATCAGTACCCCTGGATGCGTGCAGCAACTATAAGGTCTCTCTATCAGTGGCGCGCTCCCGTGAGGGAATGTGACTATGGCATGATCATCCTCACCCCCACAAAGCACGACTGATCCACCTCACCGCATGTGCCACGGGCGCATCCCGGGGCGCCTATCCGCACAGGGCACCTCGTGGCATCTTCCGCATCGCACGATGCCGCCGCCCCGATACCCCGCTCGTCGCTCATAGCCTGCAAAGCGGACAACGCCGGAATAATGCCATGGTGATGACCAAACTTGCTTTACAGACCTCCGATACAATACGCGTGCCGATACACCCGATCCGGCAATCCAAGCCCGGGTCAATACCACCCGGCGCAATGACCCAAACAAGGAGGTACTATGAAGAACGTTCTGCCCCTGGTACTGGCTGTGGCGATGGCCGTGATGGCCGTGGCCCCGGTGCTCGCCGCTGAGGATGAGGCGGCGCAGCCCCAGTTGATCCAGATCAACGGCACCGCCCCCATGGCGGCCACCCCTGGCGCACAACTGACGCCCGAGCAACGCGCGCAGATGCAAGACTGGATCAACAACTCGATGGTGATGATGCAGAACACGGCCGTCTGGAGCGACAACAACCTGTTCGTGCTGCAGGGCAACCGCATCCTGCAGTACGGGCCGGACCTGAATCTGGTGCGCCAGACCAGCATACCACTGCCCCAACAACAGGCTGAGATGCCTCCCGTCCGCGGCATGGTGCCCACCAGGCTGATCGCCACCGATACCGGGCTGGTGCTCATTCGCGGCCAGCAAGTGTTCCGCATGGACGATCAGTTGAACGTCGTGGCGCAGGCCACCCTGCCCGATCTGCCGCCGCTCACCGCCACCGAAACCGCCGCCATTTGCCCCATGTGCGCGCAGATGGCGATGATGAACGGCATGATGATCGGCATGACCCCGCCGGTGGTGGGCATGGCGCCGGAAACCGGCCCGGGCGTCACCCCATCAGCGATCGAGAATACGCCCGCCGAGGCGAAAGACGAAGCCGCGAAGTAACGCCGCGTCCGTGACATCTACACGCGCCCCCGGTGGCAGCACCGGGGGCGCGGCTTGCTCTACTGCCCACATCAGCGTTTGCCTGCCAGACCTCCTGCAGAAAAGGATTCCTGCCCGTCGGCACGAATCGAATAACCATCATGATTGTCAGCTACCACAACCACACCTGCTGGAGCGATGGCCAGTACTCCCTGCAGCAAATGATCGATGGCGCACGCCAGGCCGGCGTCGACGAGTTCGGCATTTCCGACCACTTCGTGCTCACCCCGAATCTCAAGAAGCTCTGGTGGTCGATGCCGCTCGATTTCCTCGACGAGTACGTGGCGCGGGTATGCGAGGCAATCGTACGTACCGAGGATCTGCACCTGCGCCTGGGGTTGGAGGCTGATTATCTGCCGGAAACGATCGACGACCTGCGCGACCTGCTCGCCCCTCACCCCTTCGACTACCTCATCGGCTCGGTGCACATCGTCGATGGCTTCTCCATCGACTACCAGGCCGCTGATTGGGAACCGTTATCGCAGTCGGAAATCAACGACATCTGGCGCCTCTACTGGGTGCGTGTGCGCGAGATGGCCCACGCACGCCTCTTCGACTTCGCCGGCCACCTCGACCTGCCGAAAAAATTCGGCTTCCTGCCCACGGTCGATCTCACCGCTGAAATCTCCGCCGCACTTGATGCTCTCGCCGCCGCCGGCATGGCCATCGAGATTAATACCGCAGGCTGGGACAAACCGATTGGCGAAGCGTATCCCTCACCGCTGTTATTGCAGGAAGCCCACCGCCGCGGTATCCCATTGGTCATCAATGCTGACGCCCACATGCCTGAACATGTGACCAATCACTACGATCGCGCCCGCAGCCTCGCCCGCAGCGCTGGCTACACCCAGGCGTTGCGCTATGACCGGCGTATCGCCCACGGCTACCAGTTGTAATCGTGAGTGCAAAGCGAACTTCCCGGCCGGTCGACCAGCAGCAGTCAACGGTGGAAACTATCCGACCATTCACCCACGGTACTGCTCTGCCATGGCCATCAGCGCCTGCGCATCCTCTTCGCTCGCGAAGGATGTCATGATGTACATCCCCCGGCCGCCGACGGCATCGAGCAGTGGCTTGATCTCGTGAGGCTGCACGCCTACCGCCTGCACCGACTTCCCCGCCTCGAGGATACGGCGGTAAAGGTCATACCAGGCCGGGGAGCCGCCCGAGGGCACGGTCGGGTCCGGCGTCCATTCAATGGCATCCAGCGCCTCGATCGCCAAGAGTGCATCGAGGTGGCAGAGCGCCTGATGCCCATCCAGGTGGAACAGGCTGTGGTCGAGCCATTGGCACTGCGCGGTCAATCCCGGCACGACGAACTGCTCGAACATCGCCGGCGAGAACATGGCGGACGCATCGCACTGCACCTTGGCAGTCTTCCCCGAGCCCCACAGGCGGAACGCGCCGTAGCAGGAACTACCGTCCTCGAGCTTGGTGAGATCGTAAATGCGCTGATAGACTTCACGCCATACCGCATCGATCTCAGCGACCTTCCCTATCACCCATTCCGGCTCTTCCAGCATATCGAGCAACAGCGTCTGTGGATCACGCAGCGCGGCAAGGATATCCAGGCCTTCCACCAGATCCGGACAACCGACAAAGTACTTCCCCTTGCCCAGCGCCAGCGATTCCCGAATGGTCGTCTCGGTGATCTGCCACCAGCGATTGCCGGGATTAAACGCGAATGACGGGGCCGCCGCAAGGTCCGTGCACGCGTGCAGCACAGGGTGGTACCAAACCGTATCGACGGAAAACTCAGGCTCAGCGCCCAACAGCAGCGCCAGCGAGCCCGGGCCGATATGCGGGTCGGCCACCGGCAGGGTGTCCGCCACAAAACGCTGTCGCGCCAAACTGGCATGCAATGCGCGAGCCCGCAGCGTCGGCTGGCTGTACAGCACCTCAGGTGACGGGACCACCGGTTCATCAGATCCAGCCTCCCGGCAACACTCGCCTTCCGGCGCGGTCCAGGCCCCCAGCACCAGCCCGTCGTGCCGCCACCATGCCGCGAAATGCTCCCGGGTCTCATCCCAATTCGGTTTCCAGGCGCAGGAGATCATCGTTGCTCCTTTTCTATCGACAAGAGTCCAATGACGGATACTATTACATCCGCCAACCCGGTTTCCCTGCAACTGCCAGGCCTCACCTGTGCTGGTCGGTCAGCAGTTACCATCCACAGCCCCCGTCTCTCCCTGGTATTAGCCGTTATACGCGCGTGTTGTGAAGATGCATCATTTCGCGCGTCTTCCACGGCATTTACCACTCGCAATCGCCACACCGCTTCATCTGTCCCCTGGCGGTACATGTATCAGATATTTCTTACTCGAGGGGCAGGAGTGTGCATGGATTCATTGAATAACACGGCTGTGCAGGTTGCACGAACCAACCATCAACTTCGGCGGGAAGGACAGAATCATGCAGAGCGCCAACCGTATTGTGCCCGATTGGGCGAGAGGGCCGGTCATCCTCACCGGCAATTGGGAACCCCTGATTTTCCAACGACGGATGAACTACGGCCCGGCCAACACGGCAGAGCTCTATCGGAAAAACCACACGCCTGAACTCGTGCAGCGCGCGGAAGAGGCGGGCATCAACCTCATCATCACCCACTACTTCAAGGGGTTCGGCCTGCAGGCGGAAGCGCCGGACATGGACTACGCCGACACCCTCATCGCCCTCGCCCACGAACGCAATATTCGCGTCGGCGGGTATATCGGCGATACCTTTATTTACGAAACGATGCTTGCCGAGGAACCGGACGCCGCAGACTGGGCACAGCGCATGGCCGATGGCGCCCCCATCACCTACAGCGGCACGAGCGCATTCCGCTACCGCTGGTGCCACAGCAACCCGGCCTTCATGACCTACATGCAGCGCGTGCTCACCCGCGCCGTTAACAGCGGGCTGGACATGATCCACTTCGACAACCTGGTAGAACGCCCGGAGCCGGCCAGTTGTCACTGCCCCCACTGCCAGGAGGCCTTTCGCGCCTATCTCCTCGAGAAGTTCACCGATGAGCAGCGCATCGAGCGCTTCGGCTTCGCCGATATGACGCACGTCATCCCGCCGGTCTTCTCCTATCCCATGGCCATCGAATGGCAGAAGGAGGTGATCGTCAACCCCCTCCTGCAGGAGTGGATTCACTTCCGCTGCCACACCCTCGCCACCCGCTTTGCCGAGATGGCCGATTTCTGCCGCAGCCTGAACCCGCAGATTTCCATCGAATCCAACCCCACCGGCATCATGGGCGAAAGCTCGCAATACCTGCGCGGGGTGGATCACGCGCGCATCCTGCCGCACTGCGATTTCTTCTGGGATGAGAGCCCCAATCCCTTCGGCGTGCTGGAGAACGGCGCCATCTGCACGCACATCCGCTCGATGAAAATGGGCGAGCCGAGCGGCAGCCGCGCCTTCTCCTACGGCAGTGCCGACCTGCGCATGGCCGAGGGGCTGGCCTTCAACCGCGGGTGCCTGGGCATGGCGGCCGGCATGCATGGCGATACCCTGCACATCGAGAATCCGCATTTTCAGGACTACGCCCGGTTGCTCTACGCCAAACCCGATGTCTTCTGCGCTGCGCGCAGCATGGCGCAAATCGCCGTGTATCGTAATTTCCCCTCCTTCGCCTACAACACGGTGGAGCCTGTGCTGCAGGCCATCCTTGCCGAAGAGACACTGTTGGAATACCACATTCCGTTCGACATCATCCTTACCCTCGACGACCTGCACCATCGGCTGCTCCTGCTGCCCGGCACAGAAAGTCTCGCGCAGGAAGAGATCGACCGCATCACCGCTTTCGTGCAGCAGGGCGGCACGCTGGTGATCACCGGGGAGACTGGCAACTATGATAACTGGCGACGCGCCCGCCCGACCAACCCCTTTGACACACTGCTTGCGGGCGCCAATGAAGCGGCCATCGGCCAGGGTATGCTCATCCGCGTGCCGGCGCTGGAACTGCCCGACGCCGCCCCCTCGCTGGCCGACCGGGAGGTCTGGGATGGCTACTACCAAGTGATCGATGCGCGCTACTGGCTGCTGCCGCGCAACGCCGAGGCACTGGTGGAGGCACTGCGCCGGGACGATTTCAGCGCGCTCTGTCCGGTGACCGTCCATGCCCCGCGCACCACATTTGTCGAGCCCCGCATCGCGGCGGATGGGCAGGCGGTGTACATCCATGTCATCAATTACCAGCCCGATCCCACTGCCCGCGAACTCGTCTTTGCCGTCGCCGGCGATTTTGCGCAATCCCGGGTGATACATACCGTCCCCGGCCGGCAGGACCATGTGCTGCCCTCCGCGTTTGGCGAAGGGCAACGGTATTTCGTGCTGGACAATCGCAGCACGTATTCGCTACTCACACTCGCGCCCGCCTGATCGAAAGGAGTTTTCGATGCCTGCCAACGTTTTGACGCAACTACCCTCTACCCCGGGAGGGCACACCACCACCGTCTCGGTGCAAGTCACCGACGATGAACAGATGAGCATTCCGGTGCACGTGCTGCGTGGCGAACGTCCCGGCCCCGTGCTGCTCGTCGTCGCCGGGGAACATGGGGCAGAGGTGAATGGCATTGCGGTGATCGACCGCCTGTTGCAGGAGACTTCCCCCGCCGCGCTGGCGGGAACGGTCCTCGCCGTGCCCACGATCAACCCCGAGAATGTCACGGCGCGCACCTACTGTCGTGAGCCGGGAACGGGGCCCGCCCTGGACTTTGCCTGGAACACCTACGTCAAATGGCCCGGCGACCCGCAGGGCGATCCCGCCGAGCGCATCACCGCCGCGCTCACCGATGCCGTCGTCGATGCCGCCGATGTGGTCGTCAACTTCCATGCCTGGAGCTGGTATTGCGCCTCCGCCGTCTTTGCCAGTGCCACCATCCCGCGCGCCGCTGAACTGGCCATCAACTTCGGCATACCGTTTGTCTCCCTCTCCTTCACGGGCATCTACGGAGGCAGGTCCGTAGATGAACCCCTCGACCCCCGGCACAACGCGCTCACCCATTACGCCATCGCGCAGGGGAAGCCGGCCATGCTGGTGGAACTCCGCACCCAGAACTGGATCTATCCCGAAAGCGTGCAACGGGGGTTGCAGGGCATCCGCAACGTCATGATCACCCTCGACATGCTGGACGGCGCCATCACGATCCCCCCGGTGCAGTATGAGTTCTGTGACGAACAGATCGTCTACGCGCCGCACGAGGGGTTGTACATCCCGCTGGTCGATGTGGAGGAATGCGTGGAGGCCGGCGGTCTGCTCGGTTACCTGTTGAACATCCACACCGGGGAACGCCGGGAGGTCTATGCCCCCTGCGCCGGCGCTGTCTGGTTCAATAGCCGCGTCGGTGAACATTCGGATCGCGTGTTCAATAACACCCATGCCTATGCGGACCCTGGCGATATGCTGGCGCTCATCAAACAGATCAACCCCATCCGGGGGTAACGGGTACATCGAAGGAGTCGCCATGCAAGGCATACGTAAGGTCACGCATCATATTCTGCGTGACATCAAGAGCGGGGGGTACATAGAAGACACCTCGCGGATGACGGATGAGCAACGCCGGAACCTCGTCGCCTTCACCTGCCTGCTCTACCATCCGCACGATGGCGGCATCTACTGCGGCATTACCGCCTTTGACGGCGAAATCTTCTGGCGCTACGATCCGGCGGCGAAATCGTTCATCTCACTGCACTACGGACAGGTCGCCGAGGAGTTCGAGGTGAAGATCCACCGATCGCTCTGCCTCGCCCCCGACGGCACGATCTACGGCGCCACCGCGTGTCTTTATACCGTCAACGAACGCCTGCGTGCGCCCGGCGGGGCAATCTTCCGCCATGCTCCCGGCAGTGCCGTTCCCGAAAAGCTGGCGATCCCCGTACAGTACGATTACATACAGACGATCGCCCTGGATGAACAGCGCCGGCTCATCTACGGCCTCACCTATCCGGTCTTCAACTTCTTCGTCTACCACCTCGATACCGGCGAAGTGGAAGACTACGACTACATCGGCAGTATCACCCATATCAGCGCCATCGATGACGTCGGCTGTTTCTGGGGTACCTGGGATGTCGCCCATCACCATCTCTTCAAGTATGACCCCGCCACACGCGAGATCACCTGGTTCCACCACGGCACCCCCGATGCCGCGCGCGAAGCCAATATCATGTATCCCGGCGCCGGACCGGTGGATGTGATGATCAACGGCGGCGACGGCTACCTCTACATTGGCACCACCGGCGGTTCTCTCTGCCGACTCGACCCGACCACCGCCGAGGTAGAATGCCTGGGACATCCCGGACCCTCGCGCCGTCTCCCAGGTCTACTGGTCTGGGATGACGATCTCCTGCTGGGCGCCGGCGGCGATGAGGAAGGCGGATTCGTCTTCACCTACAGCCGGAAGACGGGGGCCATCAACCGCCTTGGCCCCATCATCGATACGCAGAGCGGACTTCCGCTCTACCGTGTGCACGATGTCTGCCGTCTGGGCGACACCAACACCATCTTCGTCGCCGAAACGGACGTCCCTAACCGCTCCGGCTACCTCTGGGAATGCGAACTCGATGTGTGAGAACTCGGCGTTCCGCGGCGCGGGTGAGGCGGGAGTATTCGCCTACCGCTCCAGCGCCTCGCGGACTTTCTCGCCGAGGTCCTGCAGCGTAAATGGCTTCTGGATGAAGTTCACGCCGGCGTCCAACACGCCGTGATGGGCGATGACATTGGCCGTGTATCCCGAAGTAAAGAGGCGCTTGAGGCTCGGGAAGGTTTCGAGCAGGCGCTTGGCCAAATCCCGCCCGTTCATCTCCGGCATGACCACATCGGTCATCAGCAGATGAATTTCATCTGCCTGCTGTTCGGCAATGGCGATCGCCTCGCCGGGCGTGCTCGCCGCCAGCACGGTGTAGCCCAGTTGCTCGAGCATGGCCTTCCCGAGGTCGAGGATGGCCGGTTCATCCTCAACCAGTAAAATCGTTTCCCGTCCGCGGCGCGTGGTGGGCGTCTTGACCTCGTGTGCCGATTGCGCCAGGTCGCCGCAATAACGGGGCAAGTAAATCTTAAAAGTCGTGCCCTGACCCGGCTCACTGTAGACGTTGATGAACCCGCCGTTCTGTTTCACCACGCCATACACGGTGGCCAACCCCAGCCCCGTGCCCTGCCGCAGGCTCTTCGTGGTGAAGAACGGCTCGAAGAGACGTTCCTGCGTCGCCCGGTCCATCCCGCAGCCGCTGTCGCTCACCGCGAGCATGACATACGCTCCGGCAGGCACTTCTGCGTGTGAGATGCAGTACACGTCGTCAAACACCACGTTCGCCGTTTCAATGGTCACCCTGCCGACGCCGGTAATGGCATCACGGGCATTCACGCACAGGTTAGTGAAGATCTGGTCGATTTGCGTCGGGTCAACGCGCACAGGCCACAAGCCCTCTCCCGGCATCCATAACAGATCGACGTCTTCGCCGATCAACCGCCGCAACATGCCGAGCATGCCTTCCAGCGTGTCGTTCAAGTCCAACACTCTGGGCGTCACCGTCTGCTTGCGCGCAAAGGCCAGCAACTGCCGGGTGAGATCCGCCGAGCGTTCGGCCGCCGTCCTGATCGCCTCCAGGTGGTCATGGATGACATGCGAGGGGGTGACTTTCATCAGCGCGAGTTCCGCATGCCCCAGGATCACCCCCAGCATGTTGTTGAAATCGTGCGCCACTCCGCCGGCCAACCGTCCCACCGATTCCATCTTTTGCGCCTGCTGCAACTGCCCCTGCAGCCGCTCCCGCTCCTCCTCCGCCCGCTTGCGTTCGGTGATATTGTTGATGCTCGCCAGGATGCACCGCTCACCATTGATCTCCAATATCTGCGCTGAAAATAATCCGTAGAGGATCTCGCCGCTCTTCGTTTGAAAACGATACTCGTGTCCGAGCACGGGCCGGCCGGCAAGCAATTGGTGCAGCACACGTGCACGGTCCTCCTCATCAACCCAGATCCCCAAAGCGAGCGTCGACGATGCCAGGGCTTCTTCGCGCGAATATCCCGTCTGCGACAGGAACGCTTCATTCACTTCGAGAAGTGTGCCATCGGTCAAGCGGGTAATGGTAATGGCATACGGCGAGGTGAGGAAGGCCAGCGAAAACTTGTGCTCGCTCTCACGTAAAGCCTCTTCAGCATTCCGGCGTTCAGTTTGATCGATCACTACCGCGCCGATAGCGGTCACCTCATCATCGCCCTGCAGCAAGGGGAAATGGTAGGCGGTGTAATGTACCAGGCGACCATCCACTGTGGCGCCGCTGGCCTCAATCATGCGCGCCTGTCTCTCACGAACAATCTCCCGTAAGACGACCATGATCTCCTGCTCGGCGTCTGGATTCAACACGTTCGCCATGGTGTTGCCGAGGTGTTCCGCGACGGGCACGCCGTTTATGGCGGCCAGCGTGTCGTTTACCGCCAGGTAGTGCGCAGGATCGCTGGTATCCAGAATCGCAATGCCCACCGCCGTGTTGTCGAAAAAGGCCTGGAAACGGGAAAGGCTCGCCTGCAGCGCCTCTTCAGCCTTCCGGCGCTCGGTAATATCCTCGACAATGCCCTCCAGGTATAACGGGCGACCATCCTCGTCGCACACGGTCTTCAGATACAGGTTGGCGATAAATTCCGAGCCGTCTCGACGCCGGTACCGGTTGAGGTACTGCTTCATCTCGGAAGAATGCAATCGAATTTCAACAATAGACCGTTGCTCTTCTCCCCGTATATACACCTGACTGGCGATGTCGTGAATCTCCGCCACAACTTCGGCGGGCGAGCGATATCCCAGCAACGTTGCCAGCGCCGGATTCACCTCGATAAACCGTCCTTCGGGTGTCGAGCGGAACAGGCCGAGCGGCGCGTTCTCGAAAATGGCCCGATACTTGGCCTCGCTCTCCCGCAGCGCCTCCACAGCCTGCATGCGCTCAATCTCCGTCGCGGCACGGGCGGCAAAACTGTTCAGCAAGGTGAGGGTCTGCGGGTCCTCCTCCATCGGGCGGTCATCGAGAATCGCGAGGATGCCCAGTACCTCCCCCGCGCTATCGCACAAGGGCGTGCCCCAGTAGCTCTCCGCCCCCATGTCTACCAGCATGCGATCGTCAGGAAAGAGATGCTGGAGATTCCGCGGATAAAAACACGGCCCCTGGGCAGTGACCTGCTGACAGGGCGCGCCTGCCAGCGGATAGCTGAAGTTCTCCATAAACTGCTCGCCATTCCATACGGCGAGGGTGTGTGCGGTATCCGGGTCCTGGGGCACCACGCGCGCCAGCACCGCGTATCGCGTGCCATGCGACATCGCCAGTTCACGCACGAGAAAACGAAAGATATCGCCGTACTCGCGCCCACCACTCTCCGCCAGCGCACGCAATGCTTCCTCGGCCCGCTTGCGTTCGGTCACATCGCGTGCAATGCCCACATAACTCACCACGCTCCCAGACTCGTCACGCACCAGCGAACCGGTCGAGACATGCCAGCGCCAAACGCCATCCGCGCGCCGCACGCGGTATTCTACGCTCTGTACGTCCCCGCCCTGCAACACCTGCGCGAGGAACGCCTGGCATAAATGCGAATCGTCCGGGTGAACATACAGTGCGTATGAACGCCCGATAGCGGCTTCCACCGGTTCACCCATGAAGACCGACCAGTTGGGCGACACATAGGTAAACACCCCTGCAGGGTTGAGGGAGTAGACAATATCGCTGGCATTCTCCACATACGAGCGGAAACGGTGCTCGCTCTCCCTGACCTCAGCTTCCACCTTCCGCTGGGTGAGGGCGATCGCCAGATTGGCGGCCATGCGCTCGAGCAGCGCAATATCGGCCTCCGTAAAGCGATTGGTCCGCGGGTCGTTGAACTGCAGCAGCCCCAACGTCTGCTCGCCATGGCAAATCGGGATGAGCGCCACCGATTCGTACCCCTCGCCGTGGCAGCGGTTGCGCGTGCGCGTCTGGCGATCCCGCGCATCAGTCGTCGCCAGCAACGCCGTCGTGCTGTTCGTCCAGAAACTGCCCTGGGCGGTGAAGAACGGGAGCGCCGGATCAAAGCGCCCGCACAGCACATTGCCGCACATGCACTCCAGCACGGGGTTCCCCTGGTCATCGCACGCCGGTTCCCCCGCGGCATCCAGCGCGCACAGGTGATTCTCCGCCCGCACAAACTCCGCAGGTAAACCGCGCGTCTCGAAGTAGGGATAATCTGCGCCGTCCCGCAGGCGGATGCCCACCGCTTCACATCCCGACCAATCGCGCATCAGGGTCGTCACACTGGCCATTAATTCATGCAGGCTGTTCGACTCGTTCAACAGCCGTAACAATGTCAACGCCACTTCACGCTCTTCTTCTGCCCACTTGCGCTCGGTGATGACCATGAAGTAGACGGAGATGCCCTCATCGCGCGGGTACACGCGCACCTCATACCAATTCTGATACGGGGGGATGTCAAAGTAGGTCTCGAAACAGAGCGGCTCTCGGGTTGCGATCGCCTGGCGATACTTCTCTTCAAAAATTGAACCGCGCGCCTCGGGAAACGCCTCGAAGAGCGGCTTACCGATCACCTCGTCGGCATCGCGCCCAAGCTGCCGCGCGGCCGCCGCATTGAAATAGGTCACCACCAGGTGGTCATCCAGCGCAAAGAATGCGTCGGAGATACTCTCGAGGATGCTGACAACTTCACGCTCCGCCGCCTCGCGACGGCCCTCGAGTTCGATCTTGTGCAATGCGAAGGCCAGGTCCCCCGCCACCTCTTCAAACAGCGACTTCTCCTCGGCATCGCGGGCGTAGTGCGCGGGCACCGACACCGCCAGCATGCCGTATATAACCCCGCGAAAAGCCAGGCGACGCGCCAGCACGGCATGTTCGGGGTAGCACGCAGCCAGCGCGCAGTCCGCACAAGAACGCCGCGGATTCTCGATGACCACCGTCGTGTCGCTTGCCAGCGCCTGCGTCAGACACATGGGATGCGTGCCCTCAGCCAACTGTGCCCGCATCGCGGCGAAGACATCCCCATACCCCTGCTCCGCCATCAGCATGACCGACCCGTCCGCCCGGGTTAAGACGATCCAGGCGCTGGCATACCCCATGGTCTCCGTCAGGTTCTCACAGGCGCGCGCGATCATCCGCTCCCGATCCGTCTCCTGCACGATCAACTGGTTGACATTGCGGATGGCCAGCAACACCTGCTTGATATGCGCCTCGCGCGCCTCGGCTTCCGCCAAACGCACGACGAGCGGACCCCGCAGGCCGTCGAGCGCATCCGTCTCGCCTGCGTGAATGGCCTGCAGCAGCGCTTCCGCTTCACGGCAACGACGCTCGAGTTCTTCGTACAACATCGGGGAGTCTGACATGGTGAGCCTCTCGGAAGCTGTTTTAAAAGGATCTGTACGCGGACCGCGCCGTAGATATTGGTGACTGCTGGTCTTGGGGCTCCGAGGCGCTATCCAGGACCGATAGGGTGAGGAGACCCAAGACCAGCCGCCGCGAACAGATCACGCGAGACCGGACAGAGACGGTGAAAACAGCTTCTAAACGGTGTGCATCTGCTGCAGCGGATACGAGACGGGCGCCTCCTTCCAGGAAACACCTGCAGCAACACCTTCCTGCACACCGATGAATACGATATTATACCACGTATTCTCGCCAACACGACCGGTAAGACAGCGTGCGAACCTTAAAAGGTCGTAACCGACAGCGATGTTGCATCGATAATCATTTCCCTGACCTGCCCTCCGATATTTTTACGTTTTCTGTCCGGCTGAGCAGGAAGGCGCTTGCCGGTCGAGAAAATAGCATGTAACGTGCCCGACGAACGCCCTGCTCACCGTCGACGTTGTTCGCAACCGCCGCATCGCAGCTCTCCACACCCGCCACCTGCTGCCGTGGCGTTGCACTGCTAATGCATCCGGTTGCGTACACATCACGACGGACAGCATGACCACCGGGCACTGCCACACGCTATCTTGATCACAAGGAGATAGATCGATGCTGAAAGCGATTAATGTCTGGTCGCTCCCCGCGGAGTGGGTGACCAAAGAGCAACTGCCCGCAACCTTCACACGGGTAAAAGACCTGGGGTTCGAGGGCCTGGAACTGTCCTTCGACCCCGATGGCCCCATCGGCTTTGCCAGCACCGCCGACGAGATGGCTGGCCTGCGCAAGGCCGCAGGTGATGCCGGCATCGTGCTCACCAGCCTGGCCACCGGCGCCTTCTGGGCGAACAACTTCACCCAGGATGATCCGGCGAAGCGCGCGGAAGCCCGCCGCACCGCGGTGAAAATGCTCGAACTCGGGCAGGCGCTCGGCGTCTCCACCCTGCTGGTGGTGCCCGGCGCCGTGGACATTATCTTCATCCCCGAGGAACCGGTGGTCTCCTATGATGTCGCCATTGCCCGCGTGGAGGAGATGGTGCGCAGCCTGGTGCCGGAATGCGAGCGCACCGGCGTGAAGATCGGGCTGGAGAACGTGTGGAACAAACTCTTCCTCAGCCCGCTGGAACTGCGCGACTTCATCGATCGCATCGACAGCCCGTTCATCGGCGCGTACTTCGATGTCGGCAACGTCATCCTCACCGGCTACCCCGAGCAGTGGATTCGCATCCTCGGCAAGCGCATCGTCAGCATTCACATGAAAGACTACCGCCGTGGCGTGGGCACGCTGGACGGCTTCGTCGATCTGCTTGAGGGCGATGTGAATTGGCCGGAAGTGATGGCCGCCATGAAGGAGATTGGTTACGACGGCGCGCTGGTCGCCGAGATGATCCCGCAGTACCGCTTCTATCCGGCAGCGCGCGTGGAGAACACCTCCAACGCGATGGATTGGATCCTCGGGCGCAAATAGTTGATATGCCTGCATGCCCGGCAATGGTGTATCCCTGCCGGGCGTGCGATGAAGAAAAGGAGAAGGAACATGTTGAACGTCGGTATTATTGGCGTCGGCGGTATGGGCGGCGTCCACCTGGGCGGTTGGAGCAAACTGGATTCCGCGCGCGTCGTCGCGCTGTGCGATAAAATTCCCGAGCGCGCCTCAGGTAAGGGCAGCGGCGTGCAGATCAACCTGGGCGGCGGCGGCGCCATCTCCGTGGACGCCAAACCGTATACCAACTACCACGACCTGCTGGCCGATTCAAGCGTGGATGTCGTGGATATCTGCCTGCCCACCGACCTGCATGCCGAAGTGGCGATGGCCGCGCTGAAGGCGGGCAAGCATGTGCTGTGCGAAAAGCCGATGGCGCGCAATGTGGCACAGTGTGATGAAATGATCGCCACCGCCGCGCAGACGGGCAAAACGCTGATGATCGCCCAGGTCATCCGCATGTGGCCCGAATATATGGTGCTCGCCGATCTGGTGAACAGCGGCACATACGGCAAGGTGACCAGCGCCAACTTCACCCGCCTGTCGATACTGCCCACCTGGTCAGTGGATAACTGGCTGCTCACCCCGGCGCGCAGCGGCGGCGCCCTGCTCGACCTGCACGTGCACGACATCGACTTCGTGCAATCATTGCTCGGCATGCCCAGCGGTGTGCGCGCACGCGGGGTGCAGACGCCGGAAGGCATCAGCCATCTGGTCACCGAGTTTGTGTATGGCGACAATCAGATGATCTCCGCGGAAGGTGGCTGGTACTATCCCCCCGCGTTCCCCTTCCGCATGGGGTTCCTGGTGCGCATGGAGGGCGCAACGGTGGAATGGCAGTTATCGAGCCCGCTGACCGTCTATCCGGCCGACGGTGAGGCCTTCACCCCGGATGTGCCGCAGCATGACGGCTACGCGCAGGAGATCGCCTACTTCGCCGATTGCGTCACGCGCGGCGTGACGCCGGCGAAATTCCCGCTTGCTGAAACACGCGACAGCATCCGCCTCGCCGAGGCGGCGGAGCAATCCGTGCGCTCCGGTTTGCCGGTTTCGCTGTAACAGTCGTGCACGCCAGGGTGCGCCGGGAAATCCCCCGCACCCTGGCGGCCAGATGCACGGCATGCGTCATGCGGATTTTTCCTGTGCTGCGCGCACCCACCAATTGACCCTGGCGTGCGCAATATGCTATACTCATGCTCGCCTCAAATGATGCGGAGAGGTGGCCGAGTCCGGTTGAAGGCGCACGACTCGAAATCGTGTGAGCGGCTTAGAAACCCGCTCCGGGGGTTCGAATCCCTCCCTCTCCGCCACTGTTCTTTCCACGCTCCCCTCGCAGACCCGTGCGCAAGCACCGTATATATTTTTCGTTAAAGGCGAGCAATCGGCCGTCCTGGCACTCTCCTGCATGAAGGTTGGTTGACATGACGCAAAATGGGTACCTATAATGGCACAAGACGTTTGACGTGTGCTTCTGCGCGTCATGGCTTTCTCGGTACCCTCTCGAATAGCGCACATGACGCAGTTAAGCTTCAAGTTTCACGATAGCAGCGCAGTTATTCACCCGTTGCGAAAGGGGATGGCAGTGGTTAAGTTACACGACGGCCAGGCGAGGATCAAAGTGGTTGGCGTCGGCGGCGGCGGCAGCAATGCCGTGGACCGGATGATTGAGGCCGGGTTGGGCGGCGTGGAATTTATCGTCGCCAACACGGATATGCAGGCGCTCGCTCGCTCCGCCGCAGAGCGTAAAGTGCAACTGGGCGAGGATGTCACGCGCGGACTCGGCGCCGGCGGCAATCCTGAGATCGGTCGCCAGGCCGCAGAAGAGAGTCGCCAGGAACTGAAAAATATTCTGGATGGCGCGGATATGGTGTTCATCACCGCCGGCATGGGCGGCGGCACCGGCACCGGCGCGAGCCCCATCATCACCGAGATCGCCAAAGAGCTCGGTGCGCTCACCATCGCCGTGGTCACCAAGCCGTTCCGCTTTGAGGGACGCCGCATGAACTCGGCGAATGAAGGGGTCAGCCGCTTGAAGGGTAAAACCGATGCGCTGATCACCATTCCCAATGAGCGGTTGCTGGGCGTGGTGCCGAAAAACACCTCCATGCTCGAAGCCTTCCGCTATGCCGACGAAGTGCTCCGTCAAGGCGTGCAGGGCATCTCCGACCTGATCACCGTCTCCGGATTGATCAACCTCGACTTCGCAGACGTCAGCACGGTGCTCTCCAACGCCGGTACGGCGCTCATGGGCATCGGCGAAGGCTCCGGCGAACGCCGGGCGGCCGAAGCTGCACAGGCGGCGATCTCCAGCCCGCTGCTGGAGACCTCGATGGAAGGTGCCTCCCGCATTCTCTTCAACATCACCGGCGGCGCGGACCTCGGGCTCAACGAAGTCGACGAAGCGGCCAACATCATCGCCACCGCCTCCGCGGTGGAGGATGCCAATGTCATCTTCGGCATCGTCTTCGACGAAAGCATGGAAGATCGCGTGCGCATCACCGTGGTCGCCACCGGCTTCGCCACCGACCCGGTTTCCGATGCCAGCCGTGCGTTGAATGCCGCCATGCCTGCCGTGCCGCACACGCCGGAAGGCGACCTGGAAATTCCTACGTTCCTGCGACGACGCTAAGTAACCGGTTCCGGTGGATGGGACCATATGATAGGGGCCTCCCCGTGACCGGGCCTTGCTGCCGGGCCGCGGGGAGGTTTGCCGCGTATGTCCGCCGCTGCAAGGGTTGAGGAGTACGTATGACGCCCTCGAGTCAAGGACAGCACAAACTACCGCAAGACTTCGTCATCGTCACCGGACTCTCCGGTGCGGGCAAAACGCAAGCCGTGCACTGTCTGGAGGACATGGGATTCTACTGCGTGGATAATATGCCGCCGGACCTGCTCCCGCAGTTCGCCGAGTTATGTGCGCATTCACAGGGGCATATCTCCCGCGTAGCCGTGGTCATGGATATCCGCGGCGGATTCTTCTTCCAAAAGCTGCCCGAGGTGGTGCAAACCCTGCGCACCCTCGGCTATCACCCGCGCGTCATCTTCCTCGAGGCCTCGGAAGAAACGCTGGTGCGCCGTTTCAAAGAGACACGCCGGCGCCACCCGTTGGCCACGCGCCGCCGCTCCTTGCTCGACAGCATCCGCCTGGAGTATAAACAGTTGCGGGAACTGCGTGCGAGCGCCGACAAGGTGATCGACACCACCGCGACCAACACCAAAATGCTCAAAGAAGAGATCGCGGCTCTCTTCCATGATCGCGTCGACTCCTCGCGCATGCTGGTCAACGTCATCTCCTTCGGCTACAAGCACGGCATACCCGTGGATGCCGACCTGGTCTTCGACGTGCGCTTCTTGCGCAATCCGCACTACGTGTGTGATCTGCAACCGCTGACCGGGTTGGATGAAGCGGTGGAAGCATACGTCATGGCCGACGATGGCGCAGCCCCCTTCCTGGAGAAAATGCAGGATCTGCTGACCTTCTCCATGCCGCGCTACACCGAAGAGGGTAAGTCCTATCTGGCCGTCGGCATCGGCTGCACCGGTGGGCACCACCGGTCGGTCGTGCTCGCGCGCTTACTGGCCAGTTTCCTACGCGAACAGGGCTATGAAGTGGTGCTGGAACACCGTGATTTGAAAAAGTAGTCTGCTCCGGCAACAGCGCGCAGGCGTCGAACCGTGTATGCTGGACGTGCTGGGTAGGTCGCGCATGTATCGTTTACTGCTCCCTGGTATTCGACTGAAACGCTGGCTATCACTGGGCCTCGCCGGTATGGTGATGTTCTCGCTCGGCTTCGCCCTGCTGCTGGGCATCGACCGCCTGTGGCGCTTCCACCAATGGCTCTGGCGCGGGTGGGTGCAGCTCTGGCACGAAGATATGCCCGCCGTCGTACCCACCCTGCTCGGCACCCTGCTCCTGGTGTTCGGCATCCTGCTGGTCAGTTATAGCGCACGCCGCCTCATTATTGCCTTTACCAAAATGGCCAACCCGAATACCACCGTGCGGCAACTCGTGCGCCGCTTGCTCGAGGCCCGCGGCGGGCCGCCCACCGTACGCATCGTCGGCATTGGGGGCGGCACCGGCCTCTCTACCGTCCTGCGCGGTTTGAAAGAATATCCCGTCGAACTCACCGCCATCGTTACCGTCTCCGATGATGGCGGCAGTTCCGGGCGGCTGCGCTCAGATTTTGACATGCCGCCACCGGGCGATTTGCGCAACTGCCTGCTGGCGCTGGCGGAAACCGAACCCTTGATGGAACGCCTCTTTCTCTACCGATTTCCAACAGGAACCGGGGAATTGGAGGGACATAGTCTGGGCAACCTGATTATTGCCGGGCTGCGCGAAATGGAAGGGGATTTCCACGTCGCCATCCAGGAAACGAGCCGAGTGCTCGCCGTGCATGGGCGCGTGCTGCCCTCCGCCAATCGCGCCCTCGCCTTGCGCGCCACCATGGACGATGGCCAGGAAGTGGTGGGCGAAACGGCAATTGTCCGCTATCCCGGCTCGGTCGTCTCACTCGCCATCGATCCGCCGGATGTTGCCCTGCTGCCCGAGGCGCTGGTGGCCATTCAGGAAGCGGACGTGATTATCGTAGGTCCCGGCAGCGTGTACAGCAGCCTGCTGCCCAACCTGCTCATCCCGGGCATGGCCGAAGCGCTGGCCAGGTCCAACGCCATCAAATTTTTCATCTGCAACGTCATGACGCAACCGGGCGAGAGCGACCACTTCAGCGCCGCACGCCACCTGGAAGTCATCCTCGAGCACCTCCCCTGCCCGAATCCCTTCCACTACGCCGTGGTCAACACCACGCCGCCGACGGATGAGGTGATGGCCGTCTACGCGAAACACGGCCAGGAGTACGTACAACCTGACCTCCAGCAACTGCGAGCGTTGGGCGTCACCCCGGTCACCGGCGATCTGCTGGCCGCCACCACGCAGGCGCGCCACGAGCCCGCACGGCTCGCGCGCTGCATACTGGAAACGGTCGCCACGGACATCAAGTGGCCCAACGTGCTGCGACGGCGTGACACGCCGGTGGAGCGCAACACGCCGTCGCGGTAAGCGATTATTCGTACCCGATTGTCACGTGAGTCAACATGCGGCGACCTTGCCATCACTCCACCCCTCGGGATTCGGGTGCCGGGATTCGGGGTTGGGGAAGGCCGCCCGCACCCCGAATCCCCAATCCCGAATCCCGCAAGGTCATCGTACGCGGGATCGTATGTGCATGGCCTGCCGGGGTGAGCGAAGTCGCGCGTGACGACCCACGATAATTAGATCCCCAGCAAATTGCGCACTTCCTCTACCTCATGTTCCTTGTCGGCGAGGATGCTCTCCAGCAAAGTGCGCGTCGTCGGATCCTGGAACCCGATGTTCTGGATCTGATTCTTATACTCGATCACCGCTTGCAGTTCGCTTTCCAGCGCATCGGTCAGCACCGCCTGCACATGGCCGTCGGCGGGCATCTTTGCCTCGATGCTGGCGTTGTCCTGAATGTGCATCGGCATCAGTTGCGGCACGCCCTCCAGTTCCACGATGCGCGCGGCGATCTTATTGGCATGCTTGAAGCTGCTCTTGGCGATCGACTTCGCCACGTCGCGCAGATCCAGCGCATCCTGCCCGCGCGCCACGAGTCCATCCACCATAAACATCAGCATCGCATTCATCTCGTTCGCGAGGTCGCGGTTGAGCAGCGTCAATACGTCCGGCCCGTGCATGAACGGGTTCTCCTGACCACCAGCCATAGCGTCCCTCCTCCATCGGCGTACAGTCTCAGCCTTGCTGACATCGTACCGGGATGACGCGGTGCATGGCTGTTGGGGAGGATCACATGGTGAGCGCAGGTTGCGGCCTTGTGGGATCTTTGCACCGTGCTACCGACGGCGAAGGAGGAACTGCATCTGATTGCGGCCTTCCGTGGCAAGGATACCTGACCACGCGCGCATTTCGTCCAGCAGGCTTGCCGGGAATTGCCCCCGGTGCATGGCGAGGTCGCAGCGGAAGCGCAACACCCCGTCAGCCGCCTCGATGCTGTCCTGATAGCGCCCGACCTCGCTCGCGTACTGCACCGGCTTGGGCAGATGGGCGGCGTCAACGCCCGCCGGCAGATGAATGAGGCACTCGCCCCGCAGGCTGCTCGCCAGGTTCTGCGTAAAGGGGAAACGGCGTTCGCGCGCGCCGCGATGCCGGTTGGATTGATACATGAGCGACGGCAGATACCCCGCCAGCAGGTCGCCGATCGGTTGTACGTAATGTTCCGAGGCAAATGTCGCGCGGAGCACCAGCGGTTGCCACGGGGCGCGCAACTGCTCCACGACGACGTCGGTGAGCACGATCTCCCCGCCCAGGCGGGGTGCGAGCGACCCCTGCAATGCCTCAACGAGTTGCTCCTGCGGCACCGGCATGAGCATGCCGCGTTGCACCGCCGCCGTCTGACCGTGGAATGTCAACACCGCCTCGCCGCGCGCACTGCCGTCCTCCGCCAGGTGGATGGTCACCTGGATCTCCGTGCGATTCTCCTCCGCCGTGGAGACGGGCAAGGTCACCAGTGCACCGTCATCGCGAATCAGCAACCCCTCGGCCCCTTCCACCCCCGGCGGAAGCTGGAAACAGCGCGTGCCGGCAATGGTGGCGTCCAGGTAGCGCTCGCCGTCCGGCAACCGCACGGCGAGGATGACGTGATTGAACTCCGACGGGCTGCAGAGTTGGCGGTCGAGCGCGCCGCGGTCCGCCGTGCGCACCAGCACGTAATGGCTGTCGATCCCCACCGCGCGCAACAACGCCTTGAGCAGGGTGGCTTTATCCTTGCAATCGCCGTAATTGCGGCGCATCGTCGCATCGGCCGGATGCGGGATATCGCTGAGATTGCCCATCTCCAGGGCGATGTACGGCAGGTCGCACACGGCGTAGAACAGTGCGCTGATCTTCTCGTCCGCCGTCGTGCACCCCGCCGTGCGCGCCAGCGCGACCTGGCGCAAGGCATCGGTGACGGCGTCTTTGTCGCGGGTGATCTCCGCGTACCAGGCGGCAACGGGCGCCCAATCATCCAGCGAGGCAATGCGCGCGGACGCGATAAGGTCGGCGGTAGGCGGCATCTGCGGCTCATCCGCCTTCAGTGCGGGCACGTCGCGCACTGACCAGCGATACACGCGATAACCCTGCTTGACCGTTTCCGTCACCGCCGGTTGCGGTGTGCCGGCAAAGCGGATGTGCAGGCGGCGGTCTTCGGGGAGGCGAATGCTGTAGCGCGCCTCGCACACCGGAAAGGCCTGCTGCATGTGCAGCCGCGTGCCGAATTCGCCCGGCATGCGCGGCGCCGGGCGATCGAAGACCG